>NZ_CP146101.1:4804090-5104545 GCF_037023745.1 Streptomyces sp. SCSIO 30461 | reverse complement strand
CCGTCGGCGCGGAGGCCGAGGTGCTCGCCGAACACGGCGGCCACATCGTCGCCGTACGGCAGGGAAACGCGCTGGCCACCTCGTTCCATCCGGAACTGACCGGTGACCACCGGGTCCACGCCCTGTTCGTCGACATGGTGCGCTCCGCGCGGTGACCCGGTCCCGGTAGGATCACAGACGGACACAGCAGGGATGGGTTACGCGAAGGAGACAGGCAGATGTCCGGCCACTCTAAATGGGCCACGACGAAGCACAAGAAGGCCGTGATCGACGCCAAGCGCGGCAAGCTCTTCGCGAAGCTGATCAAGAACATCGAGGTCGCGGCCCGCACCGGTGGTGCGGACGTGGAGGGCAACCCCACGCTCTTCGACGCCATCCAGAAGGCGAAGAAGCAGTCGGTGCCCAACAAGAACATCGACTCCGCGGTCAAGCGCGGTGCCGGTCTCGAGGCGGGCGGCGCCGACTACGAGACGATCATGTACGAGGGCTACGGCCCGAACGGTGTCGCGGTGCTCATCGAGTGCCTCACCGACAACCGGAACCGAGCCGCTTCCGACGTGCGGGTGGCCATGACCCGCAACGGCGGCTCGATGGCCGACCCCGGCTCGGTTTCGTACCTCTTCAACCGGAAGGGCGTCGTCGTCCTCCCGAAGGGGGAGCTGACCGAGGACGACGTGCTCGGCGCGGTGCTCGACGCCGGTGCCGAGGAGGTCAACGACCTCGGCGAGGGCTTCGAGGTCATCAGCGAGGCCACCGACCTGGTCGCGGTGCGCACCGCGCTCCAGGACGCCGGTATCGACTACGACTCCGCCGAGGCCAACTTCGTCCCGACCATGCAGGTCGAGCTGGACGAGGAGGGCGCGCGCAAGATCTTCAAGCTGATCGACGCGCTGGAGGACAGCGACGACGTCCAGAACGTCTTCGCCAACTTCGACGTCTCCGACGACGTCATGGAGAAGGTCGACGCCTGATCCCGCTTCTCGCGACGGGCCGACGGGGACGCATGCCCCGTCGGCCCGTCGCGTTGCGGGGCGTTGTCAGTGCGAGCCGGTAGCCTGCGCGAACAGTTGGCTGAGAGGGGGTGGCGTGTGCGAGTGCTGGGGGTGGACCCGGGGCTGACCCGTTGCGGTGTCGGCGTGGTCGACGGTGTCGCGGGCCGTCCGCTGACCATGATCGGCGCCGGCGTGGTGCGCACCCTTGCGGATGCGGACACCAGCCACCGCCTGGTCGCCATCGAGCGCGGCATGGAGGAGTGGCTGGACACCCACCGGCCCGAAGTGGTCGCGGTGGAGCGGGTGTTCAGTCAGCACAATGTGCGGACGGTGATGGGCACGGCCCAGGCAAGTGCCGTCGCCATGCTGTGTGCGGCCCGCCGCGGACTGCCCGTCGTGCTGCACACCCCCAGTGAGGTGAAGGCCGCCGTCACCGGCAGCGGCCGGGCCGACAAGGCGCAGGTCGGCGCCATGGTGACCCGGCTGTTGCGACTGGACGCGCCGCCGAAACCGGCCGACGCTGCGGACGCGCTCGCGCTCGCCATCTGCCATATCTGGCGCGCACCCGCGCAGAACCGCCTCCGGCAGGCGGTCGCCGCACACCACGCAAGGAGAGGCCGCAGCGAATGATCGCCTTTGTGAGGGGCCCCGTTGCCGCCCTCGCCCCGACGACGGCTGTGATCGAGGTCGGCGGCGTCGGCATGGCCGTGCAGTGCACGCCCGACACCCTGTCCGGCCTGAGGATCGGTCAAGAGGCCACACTGGCCACCTCGTTGGTGGTGCGTGAGGACTCGCTCACCCTCTATGGATTCGCCGACGACGACGAGCGGCAGGTATTCGAACTGCTCCAGACGGCCAGTGGCGTCGGCCCGCGCCTCGCCCAGGCGATGCTCGCCGTACACAGCCCGGACGCTCTGCGCCGTGCGGTGGCCACGGGTGACGAGAAGGCTCTCACCGCGGTACCCGGCATCGGCAAGAAGGGCGCCCAGAAACTGCTGTTGGAGCTGAGGGACCGTCTCGGCGAGCCCATCGGCTCCGCGTCCCGCGCGGTCGGCGCACCCGTCACCCAGTCCTGGGGCGACCAACTCCACGCCGCCCTGATCGGCCTCGGTTACGCCACCCGTGAGGCCGACGAGGCCGTCAGCGCCGTCACCCCGCTCGCCGAGGCCGCCGACGGAGCGCCGCAGATCGGTCAGTTGCTCAAGGCCGCCCTCCAGACCCTGAACCGCACCCGCTGACACTCCACCCGAGGCGATCCACTGTGAACTGGGACGACGACACCGCAGCGCCGACCGAAGAAGGCGCCGAAGCGCGGCTCGTCGGCGCTTCCGCCGACGGCGAGGACCAGGCCGTCGAGGCCGCCTTGCGCCCCAAATCGCTGGACGAGTTCGTGGGGCAGGAGCGGGTGCGAGAGCAGCTCGATCTGGTCCTGAAGGCGGCGCTGGCCCGCGGCGCCACCGCCGACCATGTGCTGCTCTCCGGAGCGCCGGGACTCGGCAAGACCACCCTCTCCATGATCATTGCCGCCGAGATGGGCGCCCCGATCAGGATCACCAGCGGGCCCGCCATCCAGCACGCGGGTGATCTCGCAGCCATCCTCTCGTCCCTTCAGGAGGGCGAGGTGCTCTTCCTGGACGAGATCCACCGGATGTCCAGGCCCGCCGAGGAAATGCTCTACATGGCGATGGAGGACTTCCGGGTCGACGTGATCGTCGGCAAGGGGCCAGGCGCCACCGCGATCCCCCTGGAACTGCCGCCGTTCACCCTGGTCGGCGCCACCACCAGGGCCGGGCTGCTGCCGCCGCCGCTGCGTGACCGCTTCGGCTTCACCGCCCATATGGAGTTCTACGAGCCGACCGAGCTCCAGCGCGTCATCCACCGCTCCGCCCAGCTGCTCGATGTGGCCATCGACACGGACGGGGCCGCGGAGATCGCCGGACGGTCCCGTGGCACGCCCCGAATCGCCAACCGGCTGCTGCGCCGGGTCCGGGACTATGCGCAGGTCAAGGCCGACGGCCGGATCAACAGCGAGATCGCCGGCGCCGCCCTCGCGGTCTACGAGGTCGACAGCCGCGGACTCGACCGGCTCGACCGCGCCGTGCTCCGGGCCTTGCTCAAGCTGTTCGGAGGCGGTCCGGTGGGCCTGTCCACGCTGGCTGTGGCGGTGGGGGAGGAGCGGGAGACGGTCGAGGAGGTCGCCGAACCGTTCCTGGTACGGGAGGGACTGTTGGCCAGAACCCCGCGCGGACGGGTCGCCACCCCCGCGGCATGGGCACATCTGGGGCTCGTTCCTCCGCAGCACGGCGCCGGTGGGCAGCAGGGCCTGTTCGGCGTCTGACGGCGCGGACGGTCGCCCGGTGGGGAACCACGGTGCCATGCTGGGCGTTGTTCCATCGATGCGGACTCGCTTAGACTCCGCCGATGCCGACCTGTCTGTCGCGGTCGGCTGCCCACCCCCGTAGATCAGGCCGCCACTCACCGCGGTCGTGCGAAGGACTCCGTCCCGTGAATAACATCGGCATGCTCCTCCCTTTCATCGTGCTCATCGGGGCCATGTTCCTGATGACCCGCTCTGCCAAGAAGAAGCAGCAGCAGGCGGTGACGATGCGCAACCAGATGCAGCCCGGTAGCGGCGTGCGGACCATCGGGGGGCTCTACGCGACCGTCAAGGACGTCAACGACGACACGGTCCTCCTCGAGGCCGCACCGGGCGTCCACCTGATGTTCGCCAAGAACGCCATCGGGGCCGTCCTCGACGACGACGAGTACAACCGGATCGTGCACGGCGACGGAGACGACGCCCTGAAGGGTGACGCCCCGATCGTTCCGGACGACGCCTCCTCGCTCACCGATGCCCCTGGCGACGATGCCGGCGCCGAGGATGGCAAGATCGACCTGGGCAAGAAGGACGAGGCGGACAACGCCCCCTCCGTGCCCGAGGCCAAGGACGTCGCCGTGGACGACGCGAAGAAGACCGACGGCGACGCCGACGCGAAGTAACGACGACCGGGGGACCGCGGCGCGCCTGGGGCGCAGCCTGCGGTCCCCGGTTCGTGCCGACCACTGCGGGGGCAGGTCCCCACTACACTTCGTGGCCGCTCCGTCGCACCATCGGCGCGCAGCGGTTGGACAGGGAGAATCGAGAAGGTGGCAGCACCGAAGAAGGGCCGAAGGGCGCCCTCCGGTCAGGGAAAGCCAGGGCGCACCCTGGCTTTGCTCCTGATCGTGATGGCCGCTCTGGTCGGTGGGATGTTCTGGTCGGGGGAGACCACCCCGCGCCTCGGCATCGACCTCGCCGGCGGTACGACGATCACGCTCAAGGCCGTGCCGGAAGCCGGCAAGGAGAGCGCGGTCAACCCGACCAACATGAACACCGCGGTCGGGATCATCGAACGCCGTGTCAACGGTCTGGGCGTTTCCGAGGCCGAGGTACAGACCCAGGGCGACCAGAACATCATCGTCAACATCCCCAAGGGTACGAACTCGGAGCAGGCGAAGAAGCAGGTGGGCACGACCGCCCGGCTGTACTTCCGCCCCGTCCTCGCCGTGGCCGCCGGGGCGCCGGTGACGCCTGAGCCTGCCCAGAGCGGTACCCCGGGCACCAAGCCCAGCGCCGCACCGTCCGCGGCGGGCACCAAGCCCAGCGCCGCACCGTCGGCGAAGCCGAGCGACAGCACGCCCAAGGCGAACGCTCCCTCCGGCAAGCCCAGCGCGAGCCCCCAGGGCCGCGCGGTGACCGACGCGCTGAAGGCCCCTTCGCCTGGCCCGAGCAGCTCTCCCTCGGCCAAGGCGTCCACCGCGCCCTCCGGCAAGCCGGGCGCCACTCCCAGCACGCCTCCGACTCCCTCCGCCTCGGAGGCCGCGCTCCAGAAGAAGTTCACCGAGTTGAACTGTCTGGACCCGAAGCAGCGCGCCAACGTCGCCAAGGGCACCAAGCCCGAGGACACCATCGTCGCCTGCGGCAAGAACAGCGCCGACCAGTGGGAGAAGTACCTGCTCGGCCCGGCCGAGGTGGACGGCAAGGACGTCGACTCCGCCGAGGGCGTGCTGGACGCGCAGCGCGGCATCTGGAAGGTCAACATGGACTTCACGAGCTCCGGCTCGAAGAAGTTCGCGGCCATCACCAGCAAGCTGTCGCAGCAGCAGCCTCCGATGAACCAGTTCGCCATCGTCCTCGACGGTGACGTGGTGTCGGCCCCATCGGTCAGCTCCACGCTGAGCGGCTCCGCGGAGATCACCGGAAGCTTCACCCAGCAGTCCGCCCAAGAGCTGGGGAACATCCTGAGCTACGGTGCGCTCCCGCTGACGTTCAAGACCGAGACCGTCACCACCGTCAGCCCCGCGCTCGGCGGGGAGCAGCTCAAGGCCGGCCTCCTCGCGGGCGCCGTCGGCCTCGCGCTGGTCGTGATCTACCTGCTGGCGTACTACCGCGGTCTGTCGATCGTCGCCCTGCTCAGCCTGCTGGTCTCGGCGATCCTGACCTACACCCTGATGTCGCTGCTCGGCCCGGCCATCGGCTTCGCACTGAACCTCCCCGCGGTCTGCGGCGCCATCGTCGCCATCGGCATCACCGCGGACTCGTTCATCGTGTACTTCGAGCGCATCCGTGACGAGATCCGCGAGGGCCGCACGCTGCGTCCGGCCGTCGAGCGTGCCTGGCCTCGTGCCCGGCGCACCATCCTGGTCTCCGACTTCGTGTCGTTCCTGGCCGCCGCGGTGCTCTTCGTCGTCACCGTCGGCAAGGTCCAGGGCTTCGCCTTCACCCTCGGTCTGACCACCGTGCTCGACGTGGTCGTGGTGTTCTTCTTCACGAAGCCGCTGATGACGATCCTGGCGCGCACCAAGTTCTTCGCGAGCGGTCACCCGTGGTCCGGTCTCGACCCGAAGAGGCTCGGTGCCCAGCCCCCGCTGCGCCGTTCCCGGCGCGCATCCGCCCCCGTCGACCCGAAGGAGGCGTGAGATGTCGCGACTCGGCAATCTCGGCGCCCGGCTCTACCGCGGTGAGGTCGGCTACGACTTCGTCGGCAAGCGGAAGATCTGGTACGGCATCTCGATCCTGATCACCATCACGGCCATCGTCGGCTTGGCGGTGCGGGGTCTCAACATGGGTATCGAGTTCAAGGGCGGTGCCGTCTTCACCGTCGAGAAGGCCACCTCGATCTCGGTCTCCCAGGCCCAGGAGGCCGCTCAGGAGGCCTCGGGGCATCCGGCGATCGTGCAGAAGCTCGGCAACGGCAGCATGCGCATCCAGGTCAGCGAGGTGGACGGCGCCCAGGCCGAGAAGGTTCTGGACTCACTCGCTGACGAGCTGAAGGTCCCCCCGAACCAGATCAACGACGAGGTCGTCGGTCCCAGCTGGGGTGAGCAGATCGCCAACAAGGCATGGATCGGCCTTGGCGTGTTCATGTTCCTCGTGGTGATCTATCTGGCCATCGCCTTCGAGTGGCGCATGGCGGTCGCCGCGCTGATCGCCCTGATCCACGACCTCACGATCACGGTCGGTGTGTACGCGCTGGTCGGCTTCGAGGTCACACCGGGCACCGTGATCGGTCTGCTGACCATCCTCGGCTATTCGCTGTACGACACGGTGGTCGTCTTCGACAGCCTCAAGGAAGGCACGAAGGACATCACCAAGCAGACCCGCTGGACCTACGGCGAGATCGCCAACCGCTCGATCAACGGCACCCTGGTGCGGTCGATCAACACCACCGTGGTGGCGCTGCTGCCGGTCGCCGGTCTGCTGTTCATCGGCGGCGGCTTCCTCGGGGCAGGCATGCTCAACGACATCTCGCTGTCGCTGTTCGTCGGTCTCGCCGCAGGTGCCTACTCGTCGATCTTCATCGCGACTCCGCTGGTCGCCGACCTGAAGGAGCGCGAGCCGCAGATGAAGGCCCTGCGCAAGCGGGTCCTCGCCAAGCGCGCGGCTGCCGCGGCCAAGGGCGAGTCCCTTGACGGCGACACCTCAACGGAGGGTGTCCAGGGCGGGCGTCGCGAGCCAACGGCACCCGCCACGGGCGCCGTGGTCGGCCAGCGTGAGCGCGGTCGCGGGCGTCCGTCGCCGGGGAAGCGCCGATGACGGGAGCGACCCGCGAACTGCTGCTCAGCCGCATCCGCGACGTGCGGGACTATCCGAAGCAGGGGGTGCTGTTCAAGGACATCACCCCGCTGCTCGCGGATCCGCAGGCGTTCGCGGTGCTCACCGACACGCTCGCCGAGTTGTGCGTACGCCGGGGCGCGACCAAGATCGTCGGGCTTGAGGCGCGCGGCTTCATCCTGGCCGCCCCTGTCGCGGTCAAGGCGGGCATGGGCTTCATCCCGGTGCGCAAGGCGGGCAAGCTCCCCGGAGCGACCCTGTCGCAGGCGTACGACCTGGAGTACGGCTCAGCCGAGATCGAGGTGCACGCCGAGGACCTGGGTGCCGACGACCGTGTCATGGTCATCGACGACGTGCTTGCCACCGGTGGCACAGCGGAGGCCTCGCTGGAGCTGATCCGCCGTGCGGGCGCGCGGATCGCGGGCATCGCCATACTGCTGGAACTTGGCTTCCTCGGCGGCCGCGCCCGCCTGGAGCCGGCCCTCCGAGGCGCCCCGCTGGAGTGCCTGATCACACTCTGAGCGGCTTCACAGGGCTCAGCGGACGCGTGGAACGGGCACCCGGGAACACCGGGTGCCCGTTCCACGTTGTGGACAGACCCGGTCCCCGGGCGAGGTCGGCGCCCAGGGTCGATACCATGGCCTTTCCGGGCCTGACCGGGGGACCCGGATCAGCCTGAGGAGCGCCCTTGCCAGACGAGGCCAAGCCCGCCACCGCGCAGCCCGGCCAGCAGGTCGAGAAGGCTGCCGCGACTTCCGCCGTGCCCGAGAAGAAGCCCTCGGAGCGATCCGCGGCTGTCACACCCGAGCGGGGCGAGCAGAGCCGCCAGGCAGCGGGCTGGGGCAACGCGAAGGGCCAGGCCCCGGCACCGGTGACCGCCCCCAAGCCCACCCCCGGCGCCCCCGCACGCTCCGGCGGCTCCTCCAATCGCGTCCGCGCCCGGTTGGCCCGGCTCGGAGTACAGCGCTCCAGCGCGTACAACCCGGTCCTCGAACCCCTGCTCCGGATCGTCCGCAGCAACGACCCCAAGATCGAGACCGCGACACTCCGCCAGGTCGAGCGTGCCTACCAGGTGGCAGAGCGCTGGCACCGCGGCCAGAAGCGCAAGAGCGGCGACCCGTACATCACCCACCCGCTGGCCGTCACCACCATCCTCGCTGAGCTTGGCATGGACCCGGCGACGTTGATGGCGGGCCTGCTGCACGACACCGTCGAGGACACCGAATACGGTCTGGACACCCTGCGTCGTGACTTCGGCGACCAGGTGGCTCTGCTGGTCGACGGTGTCACCAAACTGGACAAGGTCAAGTTCGGCGAGGCTGCTCAGGCCGAGACCGTGCGCAAGATGGTCGTCGCCATGGCCAAGGACCCCCGGGTGCTGGTCATCAAACTCGCCGACCGGCTGCACAACATGCGCACGATGCGCTACCTCAAGCGGGAGAAGCAGGAGAAGAAGGCCCGCGAGACTCTGGAGATCTACGCCCCGCTGGCGCACCGCCTGGGCATGAACACCATCAAGTGGGAGCTGGAGGACCTCGCCTTCGCGATCCTCTACCCCAAGATGTACGACGAGATCGTCCGGCTCGTCGCCGAGCGCGCCCCCAAGCGGGACGAGTACCTCGCCATAGTGACCGACGAGGTGCAGACGGATCTGCGGGCCGCCCGCATCAAGGCCACCGTCACCGGCCGCCCCAAGCACTACTACAGCGTCTACCAGAAGATGATCGTCCGCGGCCGGGACTTCGCGGAGATCTACGACCTGGTCGGCATCCGCGTCCTCGTCGACACCGTCCGGGACTGCTACGCGGCACTCGGAACCGTCCACGCCCGGTGGAACCCGGTCCCGGGGCGGTTCAAGGACTACATCGCGATGCCGAAGTTCAACATGTACCAGTCGCTGCACACGACGGTCATCGGACCCAACGGCAAGCCCGTCGAACTCCAGATCCGCACCTTCGACATGCACCGCCGCGCCGAGTACGGCATCGCCGCGCACTGGAAGTACAAGCAGGAGGCCGTGGCCGGCGCATCCAAGGTCCGCACCGATGTCCCCAAGGTCAGCGGCAAGGACAAGGACGCGCTGAATGACATGGCGTGGCTGCGGCAGCTCCTCGACTGGCAGAAGGAGACCGAGGACCCGGGCGAGTTCCTGGAGTCCCTGCGCTTCGACCTGTCGCGCAACGAGGTCTTCGTCTTCACCCCCAAGGGCGATGTCATAGCGTTGCCCGCGGGCGCCACCCCGGTCGACTTCGCCTACGCGGTCCACACCGAGGTCGGCCACCGCACCATAGGAGCCAGGGTCAACGGCCGCTTGGTGCCGCTCGAATCCACCCTGGACAACGGTGACCTGGTCGAGGTCTTCACCTCCAAGGCAACCGGCGCGGGACCGTCCCGGGACTGGCTCGGCTTCGTCAAGTCACCGCGTGCCAGGAACAAGATCCGTGCCTGGTTCTCCAAGGAGCGCCGCGACGAGGCGATCGAGCAGGGCAAGGACGCGATCGCGCGCGCCATGCGCAAGCAGAACCTGCCGATCCAGCGCATCCTCACGGGAGACTCGCTGGTGACGCTGGCGCACGAGATGCGCTACCCCGACATCTCGTCCCTGTACGCGGCGATCGGCGAGGGCCATGTCGCCGCGCAGGGCGTCGTCCAGAAGCTCGTCCAGGCACTCGGCGGCGAGGAGGCGGCCACCGAGGACATCGCGGAGTCCGTTCCGCCGTCGCGCACCCGCGGCCGCAAGCGGCGTGCCAACGCTGATCCGGGTGTGGTGGTGAAGGGCGTCGACGACGTCTGGGTCAAGCTGGCCCGCTGCTGTACGCCGGTACCCGGGGACCCCATCATCGGCTTCGTCACCCGTGGCAGCGGTGTCTCGGTCCATCGTGCGGACTGTGTCAACGTGGACTCGCTCTCCCAGCAGCCCGAACGCATCCTGGACGTCGAGTGGGCGCCCACGCAGTCCTCGGTCTTCCTGGTCGCCATCCAGGTGGAGGCTCTGGACCGCTCCCGGCTCCTGTCGGATGTCACACGTGTCCTGTCCGACCAGCACGTCAACATCCTCTCGGCCGCAGTCCAGACCTCCCGCGACCGGGTCGCCACCTCCCGCTTCACCTTCGAGATGGGCGATCCGAAGCACCTCGGCCACGTCCTGAAGGCCGTCCGCGGTGTGGAGGGCGTCTACGACGTCTATCGCGTCACCTCCGCGAGGCGCCCGTAGCTCCCCGCAGAACTCAGCGCGGCTGGATCGGCGGGCGGGCTGCGACGACGCGGCGGAAGAGGGCCTGAACGGCGGTGGTGACCTCAGCGCCGGAGTGCTGGTGGCAGGGACCGGCGTAGGCGTGGGTGGTTGTTGGCCAACAACCACCCACGCCTACGCCGGCCTCGCCCACCTCGACCCCCGCCACCGGCTCGCCGCCGTCCTCCACCACCGCTCCGGCCACTACCACCTGACCGCCGACGGTCTCGACCGCTATCTGCAGCCCAAACGCCCGCCCCACCCCACCCGCGAACAACTCCACACCGCCGGAAGAGGCACCGTCTACACCCGTCCGGCCACCGCCTACCTCTTCCGCCTCCACCCCACACGCGCGAACGGCAGACAGGACCGGAACCCGGTGGGCCGGCACCGCTGACCGGGGCCGTGCGCGCCGAGCACCGGGTGGGGAGAGCGGCGGCCCCTGACAGGGTGCCCGCGACGACCCGCCATCCCGGCAAACCCCGGAGAGACACCGCACCCCGCGAAGCCCGAAGGCCCGGAGGCATCACAGCCTCCGGGCCTTCGAACTCGCGCTCAGCGCGGAAGATCAGCCGCCGAACTCCTGAAGGCCCTTCAGCGCCTGGTCCAGCAGCGCCTGCCGTCCTTCGAGCTCCTTCGCCAGCTTGTCTGCCTTCGCGTTGTTGCCCGCCGCACGCGCGGTGTCGACCTGGGCACGCAGCTTGTCGACCGCCGACTGGAGCTGACCGGTCAGCCCCTCGGCGCGGGCGCGCGCCTCGGGGTTGGTGCGGCGCCACTCGGCCTCCTCGGCCTCCTGGATCGCACGCTCCACGGTGTGCATCCGGCCCTCCACCTTCGGGCGGGCGTCACGCGGGACGTGGCCGATGGCCTCCCAGCGCTCGTTGATGGAACGGAAGGCGGCGCGGGCGGCCTTCAGGTCCGTCACCGGCATGAGCTTCTCGGCCTCGGCTGCCAGCTCTTCCTTGAGCTTCAGATTCTCGGTCTGCTCCGCGTCACGCTCGGCGAAGACCCCGCTGCGCGCGGCGAAGAAGACGTCCTGCGCACCGCGGAAGCGGTTCCACAGATCGTCCTCGTGCTCCCGCTGGGCGCGCCCCGCCGCCTTCCAGTCCGCCATCAGTTCGCGGTAGCGCGCGGCGGTGGCACCCCAGTCAGTCGAGCCGGACAACGACTCGGCCTCCGCGACCAGTCGCTCCTTCGTCTGCCTGGCCTGCTCCCGCTGCGCGTCCAGCGCCGCGAAGTGCGCCTTGCGGCGCTTGGAGAATGCCGAGCGCGCATGCGAGAAGCGGTGCCACAGCTCGTCGTCGGACTTGCGGTCGAGCCGGGGCAGGCCCTTCCACTTGTCCACGAGTGCGCGCAGCCGCTCACCGGCCGCCCGCCACTGCTCGCTCTGTGCCAGCTCCTCGGCCTCCGCGACCAGTGCCTCCTTGGCGTGCCTGGCCTCGTCGGTCTGCTTGGCCTTCTGTGCCTTGCGCTCCTCACGGCGCGTCTCGACCGTGGCGGCCAGCGCGTCCAGCCGCTTGCGCAAGGCGTCGAGGTCCCCGACGACATGATGCTCGTCGACCTGCTGGCGGATGTGCTCGATCGCCGTCGTCGCGTCCTTCGCGGACAGATCGGTGGTCTTCACCCGCTTCTCGAGGAGGCCGATCTCGACAACCAAGCCCTCGTACTTGCGCTCGAAGTAAGCCAGTGCCTCCTCGGGAGTCCCGGCCTGCCACGATCCGACGACCTGCTCGCCATCGGAAGTCCGCACGTACACGGTGCCCGTCTCGTCGACGCGGCCCCACGGGTCGCTGCTCACAGCGCCTCCTCCACATGATGCCTGCGAAGCGCTCCGGCCCCGGGCATCGTCCACAGTTTCCCGGACGGGCCTCGCCCGTCCCTCACAACGCGGACCGAGTCCGCACTGCACAACGCCAATCTAGGCGACCGGCAGCCTGGCTGTCCGCACTCGGCACCGCCGAATTCGGCTGGGTCATCCCTTGGCGACGGTCACCTTCTCCAGGGTGACGGCCTTCTTCGGCGCACCGTCCGATGCCCCGCCTTCGACGCCCGCGGCTCCGACGGCTTTGACGACTTCCAGGCCTGCCGCGTCCATGGTGCCGAAAGGCGTGTACGCGGGCGGCAGTTTGCTGTCCTTGTACACCAGGAAGAACTGGCTGCCACCGGTGTTGGGCTGGCTGGTGTTCGCCATGGCGACCGTGCCCGCCTTGTAGGTCACCGTGCCGTCCGCGCCGGCCTTGCCGAGCCCGGTCAGGTTCTCGTCCGGGATCGTGTAGCCGGGGCCGCCTGAGCCGGTGCCCTCGGGGTCGCCGCACTGGAGTACGAGGATGCCGGCCGTGGTCAGTCGGTGGCACTTCGTGTCGTCGAAGTAGCCCTTGTCGGCGAGGTGCTTGAACGAGTTGACCGTGTGCGGGGTCTTGGCCGCGTCCATCGTCACCTTGATGTCGCCCTGGCTGGTCTTCAGCGACATCGTGTACGCGGCCTTCTGGTCGATGGCCATCTTGGGCTCGGCCGATTCGCCCTTCCCCGTCTCGGGCGGAGCGGACGAGCTGACGTCCTCGGGAGCCGCCGCGGCGTCGCTGCCGGATCCGTCGTCCGACAGCCCGACCGAGGCGTAGACCGCCGCACCGGCAGCCAGCACCACGGCGAGCGCTGCCGCGATGATCGTATTGCGGCGCCTGGCCTTCTTGCGGGCCTGCTCCCGGCGCTCCTGCTGCCGCTCGAACTTCTCTCTGGCGAGCTGGCGCCGCCGCTGATCGCTGCTGACCACCGGGTCTTCTCCTTGTCGGTCACGTCGCATGGGTCAAGTGGATTGCCGCCCGAATGTCCGGCCGAGCGTGCCCGTACCGTATACGGGTTGGCTGTGGAATGAGCACCGCCGGTAGGCTCTGAACTGCTGCATTCCGCAAACAGCAATCCCGTCGGACGACACCGTGAGGACGATCGTGCTTATTGCCGGGTTCCCCGCAGGGGCCTGGGGGACCAATTGTTATCTGGTCGCCCCGGCCGCAGGCGAGGAGTGCGTGATCATCGACCCGGGCCACCAGGCCGCGCAGGGCGTCGAGGAAACGCTGAAGAAGCATCGGCTCAAGCCCGTCGCTGTCGTGCTCACCCATGGCCACATCGATCATGTCGCCTCCGTCGTCCCGGTGTGCGGAGCCCATGACGTACCGGCGTGGATCCATCCCGACGACAGGTACATGATGAGCGACCCGGGGAAGGCGCTCGGCCGCTCCATCGGGATGCCGCTGATGGGCGAGCTCACCGTGGGGGAGCCGGACGACGTGCGCGAGCTGACGGACGGCGCCACGCTGAAGCTGGCGGGTCTGGAACTGACCGTGAGGCATGCGCCCGGTCATACCAAGGGGTCGGTGACCTTCGGTTCGCCCGAGGCCGCGGACATCCCGCCGGTCTTCTTCTCGGGCGATCTGCTCTTCGCCGGCTCCATCGGACGCACCGACCTGCCCGGCGGTGACATGGCCGAGATGCTCGACTCGCTGGCCCGCGTGTGCCTGCCGCTCGACGACTCGACCGTGGTGCTGTCCGGCCACGGCCCCCAGACGACCATCGGCCGCGAGCGCGCCACCAACCCGTACCTGCGGGAAGTGGCCGCCGGCCAGGGAGACGGCGGCACCGCCGCTCCCCGACGAGGAATGTGACAAGACCTTCCGTGAGTACCTTCCAGGCTCCCAAGGGCACCTACGACCTGATTCCGCCGGACTCCGCGAAATACCTCGCGGTGCGAGAGGCGATCGCCGCGCCGCTGCGCGCCTCGGGCTATGGCTACGTCGAGACCCCCGGCTTCGAGAACGTCGAGCTCTTCGCGCGCGGTGTCGGTGAGTCCACCGACATCGTCACCAAGGAGATGTACGCCTTCGAGACCAAGGGCGGCGACAGGCTGGCCCTGCGTCCCGAGGGCACCGCGTCGGTGCTGCGCGCCGCGCTCGAGGCGAACCTCCACAAGACCGGCAACCTCCCGGTCAAGCTCTGGTACTCGGGCTCCTACTACCGCTACGAGCGCCCGCAGAAAGGCCGCTACAGGCACTTCTCGCAGGTCGGAGCCGAGGCGATCGGCGCTGAGGACCCGGCGCTCGACGCCGAGCTGATCATCCTGGCCGACCAGGCGTACCGCTCGCTCGGGCTCAGCGACTTCCGGATCCTGCTGAACTCGCTCGGCGACAAGGAGTGCCGCCCGGTCTACCGGGACGCCCTCCAGGACTTCCTGCGCGGGCTCGACCTGGACGAGGACACTCGCCGCCGTGTCGACATCAATCCGCTGCGGGTGCTCGACGACAAGCGCGAGTCGGTCCAGAAGCAGCTGGTCGGGGCGCCGCTGCTGCGTGACCACCTGTGCGACGCGTGCAAGGTGTACCACGAGGAGGTGCGCGAGCTGCTGACGGCCGCGGGTGTGGCCTTCGAGGACGACGAGAAGCTGGTGCGCGGTCTCGACTACTACACGCGTACGACCTTCGAGTTCGTGCACGACGGCCTGGGCTCGCAGTCGGCGGTGGGCGGCGGCGGCCGTTACGACGGACTGTCCGAGATGATCGGTGGCCCGGCGCTGCCGTCCGTGGGCTGGGCACTCGGCGTCGACCGTACGGTCCTGGCGCTTGAGGCGGAGGGCATCGAGCTCGAAATTCCCGCGTCCACCAGCGTGTTCGCCGTACCGCTCGGGGACGAGGCGCGCCGTGTGCTGTTCCGCGTGGTCACCGAACTGCGCAAGTCCGGTGTCGCGGCCGACTTCAGCTTCGGCGGCAAGGGACTCAAGGGCGCCATGAAGAACGCGAACCGCAGCGGCGCGCGCTACGCGATCGTCGCCGGTGAGCGGGATCTCGCCGAAGGCCTGGTCCAGCTCAAGGACATGGAGTCCGGCGAGCAGAGCGCGCTCGCGCTGGACGGCGTGGTGGCGGAGATCCGCGCGCGTCTGTCCTGACGTCCGTGGGTGGTCGGGGCGCGCTCGACCGAGCGCGCCCCGACCACCCACTACAGCAGCCCCTGCCGCATCGCGCTGGTCACGGCCGCGGTGCGGTCGTCCACACCCAGCTTGTTGAAGATCCGCAGCATATGGGTCTTCACCGTCGACTCGGCGACATGGAGTCGGCGTCCGGTCTCCGCGTTCGTCGAGCCTTCCGAACGGTGGACACCGGTGTCGGTGCGGCAGAATGACCATGCCAACCAGTGACCCGAACGATGGAACGGCGATATGACGACGAGTGCGGTTGACGGCATGTCCTCCGGCGAGGAGAAGGAGGGCGGGGTGCGCGGCGCGTTCGGGGCCGGTCGTGCGTTCGCCTGGCTCCTGGTGGTCACCGGCGCGGCGGGACTGCTCGCCTCCTGGGTCATCACGATCGACAAGTTCAAGATCCTCGAAGCCAAGATCGCGGGCACCACGTTCACGCCGGGCTGCAGCCTCAACCCGATCGTGTCCTGCGGCAGCGTCATGGAGAGCGACCAGGCCTCCGCCTTCGGTTTCCCCAACCCGATGCTCGGCCTCGTCGCGTACGGCATCGTGATCTGCGTGGGGGTGAGCCTGCTGGCCGGTGCGCGCTTCCCGCGCTGGTACTGGCTGACCTTCAACGCGGGCACGCTCTTCGGCGTCGCCTTCTGCACCTGGCTCCAGTACCAGTCGCTGTACAACATCAACGCCCTGTGCCTGTGGTGCTGCCTGGCCTGGGTCGCCACGATCTTCATGTTCTGGTACCTGACCGCGCACAACGTCAGGACCGGGCTGCTCCCGGCTCCGGCCTGGATCAGGAACTTCCTGGGCGAGTTCACCTGGGTGCCGCCGGTGCTGCACACCGGTGTCATCGGAATGCTGGTGCTGACCCGCTGGTGGGACTTCTGGACCGGCTGAGCCCGGCCCCGCGGTCCGGCAGGGGCCGGTGGCGCCCGGAGTCCCGATACGGGGCGCAGTGCTCCGCGGCCGGCGCGCCGGGATTCCCGTACGGCGCCGGCCGCGCTGACGGCCCTGACCACGCTGACGGTGCTCGCGCACGGCGTTGGCGGCCCTGACCGTGTTGTCAGCGGGGTGACCTAGGCTTCACATCGTGGAGCCCGACCTCTTTACCGCAGCCGCCGACGAGCGCCAGGAGAAGGACCCGTCCGCCAGCCCCCTGGCCGTACGGATGCGTCCGCGCACCCTGGACGAAGTCGTGGGCCAGCAGCATCTGCTGAAGCCCGGGTCACCGCTGCGGCGGCTGGTCGGCGAAGGCGGCACAGGTCCCGCGGGTGTCTCGTCGGTGATCCTCTGGGGACCGCCGGGCACCGGCAAGACGACCCTCGCGTATGTGGTCTCCAAGGCGACCAACAAGCGCTTCGTCGAACTCTCGGCGATCACCGCGGGGGTCAAGGAGGTCCGGGCGGTCATCGACGGCGCCCGCCGGGCCGCCGGAGGCTTCGGCAAGGAGACGGTGCTCTTCCTGGACGAGATCCACCGCTTCAGCAAGGCCCAGCAGGACTCCCTGCTGCCGGCCGTCGAGAACCGCTGGGTCACCCTCATCGCCGCGACCACCGAGAATCCGTACTTCTCGGTGATCTCCCCGTTGCTCTCCCGTTCGCTGCTCCTCACGCTGGAGCCGCTCACCGACGCCGATCTGAGCGCCCTGCTGCGCCGCGCGCTCGCGGAGGAGCGGGGACTCGGCGGAGCGTTGACGCTCCCCGACGACGCCCAGGCGCATCTGCTGCGGATTGCGGGGGGTGACGCGAGACGGGCGCTCACCGCACTGGAAGCCGCGGCGGGCGCGGCGATCGCCAAGGGCGATCAGGAGATCCTGCTGAGCACCGTGGAGGAGACCGTCGACCGTGCCGCGGTCAAGTACGACCGCGACGGCGACCAGCACTACGACGTCGCGAGCGCGCTGATCAAGTCCATCCGCGGATCCGATGTCGATGCGGCGCTGCACTATCTGGCGCGGATGATCGAGGCGGGGGAGGATCCGCGGTTCATCGCCCGCCGACTGATGATCTCGGCGAGCGAGGACATCGGCCTCGCCGACCCGACGGCCCTGCCGACGGCGGTCGCCGCGGCCCAAGCCGTGGCCATGATCGGCTTCCCCGAAGCGGCGCTCACCCTCAGCCACGCCACGATCGCCCTGGCGCTCGCCCCGAAGTCCAACGCGGCGACGACCGCGATAGGAGCCGCGCTCGCCGACGTGCGTGCCGGGCTCGCCGCTCCCGTCCCGGCTCATCTGCGGGACGGCCACTACAAGGGCGCGGCGAAGCTGGGCCATGCCCAGGGCTATGTGTATCCCCACGATGTCCGCGGTGCCATCGCCGCGCAGCAGTACGCCCCGGACGCGGTCCACGGCAAGCGCTACTACGAGCCGACGCGCTATGGAGCGGAGGCGCGCTACGCGGACGTGGTGGAGAAGGTACGCGAGCGATTGCGGGGCGAACAGCAGACCGAGTGAGCCGTCCGGGCCGTGTCGCCGTGCCACCTATCCAGGGACGGCGCTCCAGGGACGGCGCTCCAGGGTCGTGCCGGTGCGGCTGGTGCGCGGGCCCGTCGGTGGCGCGCCGACTCGCCGGTCCGGGGCTATCCCAGCGCCGCCGCGAACAGCGTGTGCATCGCCTGCCGTAGCCCGGCGATGTCCTCGACCGGCTCGGGGAAGTCGAGGCGCGCGTCGAGGAGCCCGCCGTCCGCCCCGGTGAGTCGCACCCGCAGGCCGAAGCGGTCCAGCGCGAGCGGGGCGACGTCACGCAGCTCCGCGGGGTCCGTGCCCGGTCGGCCGCCGAGCAGGGTGCACAGCGTGCGCACCTGGTCGGCGTGCGCGGAGTGCAGATGTTGGAGCAGGTCCGTCTCGTGCCGCGCGATCGGATCGGGCTGGGCCCCCGCCAGCCGCTCGGGATCCACGCAGCCCGCGCCCCAGAGGTCGTCCAGCGAGATCTCGCCGACCTCAAGCCGTACCGGAATCCAGGCCGGCTGCTCGCCGTCGCTTTCCAGCACGGCGCCGACGGGGTGCCGCTCGGCGAGGAGCTCGATGCAGTGGTCCCGGTCCTCGCCCCGTGCGGCGGTCAGCCAGCCGGCCAGCCAGGCGCGGCCCCGCACGCGCTGGCGCACCGCGACCGGGGAGATGTCCGTGATCTCCATCACGCAGGTCAGGTCGTCGTCCTGCGCGTAGGCGGCGGCGCGTGCCGTGGGAGAATCCCACGGCACAAGGAGTACGACATCCCCATCGGGTGCCACCGTGCGGGCGGCGGGCTCCCAGGATCCGGGACCGTGGTCGCGAGCACCCGGCAGGGTGAGGAATACTGAGGCGTTGTATTCAACGAGGGTTCGTACGCGCTCGGCCTTGGTGGGCTGTTGAGCGCCTTCCCTGGGACGCGGCTGACCTTGTTCATCGTCGTCGTAAGCAGTCACCGACTTGTTCGAGTGGTCTGAACTGCGATGCGCACTGGGCAGGGGGATCCCATGCGGTCGAGACATTACGTCCTCCTCGCTAAGGTAAGGCTCACCTAACTTACATGGAGGTAGGTTCCCCGTGAACCAGTCGCGACCCAAGGTCAAGAAGTCGCGTGCACTCGGCATCGCCCTGACGCCGAAGGCCGTCAAGTACTTCGAGGCTCGCCCCTACCCGCCGGGTGAGCACGGCCGTGGCCGCAAGCAGAACTCGGACTACAAGGTCCGTCTGCTCGAGAAGCAGCGTCTCCGCGCTCAGTACGACGTCTCCGAGCGTCAGCTGGTCCGCGCCTACGAGCGCGCCAGCAAGGTCCAGGGCAAGACCGGTGAGGCCCTCATCATCGAACTCGAGCGCCGTCTCGACGCGCTGGTGCTGCGCTCCGGTATCGCCCGTACGATCTACCAGGCCCGTCAGATGGTCGTCCACGGCCACATCGAGGTGAACGGCGGCAAGGTCGACAAGCCGTCCTTCCGTGTTCGCCCCGACGACGTTGTGACGGTCCGCGAGCGCTCGCGCGCCAAGCACCCGTTCCAGGTCGCCCGTGAGGGTGGTTACGCCCCCGACGGCGAGACCCCCCGCTACCTTCAGGTGAACCTGAAGGCGCTGGCGTTCCGCCTGGACCGGGAGCCGAACCGCAAGGAGATCCCGGTGATCTGCGACGAGCAGCTCGTCGTCGAGTACTACGCCCGCTGATCCAGCGGTCGTAGGACCATCGGCATCACGCCTGAGCCCGCCCCTCCGCGCCTTCCCGGCCGGCGGGGCGGGCTCTCGCGTTGACGCCCGGACTCCGGGCCGTGTCACGGGCGTTCCAGCCCTGATCCGGTACGGGACGCGACCTCCGGCGCGATAGGGTCGGATGGGGACTTCGCCGGGCCCACGACAAGCCCGATGCCGAAGCCTCAACGAGGAAAGCCCCAACAACGATCAGGGAGCGGTGCAGCGTGACCGGTGGAGAGGTTGCCGGGATCCTGGTGGCCGTCTTCTGGGCGATCCTGGTCTCCTTCCTCGCCGTGGTGCTGGTGAGGCTGGCCCAGACGCTCAAGGCGACCACCAAGCTGGTGGCGGACGTGACGGAACAGGCGGTGCCGCTGCTCGCGGACGCCTCGGCGACGGTGCGTTCCGCGCAGACCCAGATCGACCGGGTGGACGCCATCGCCTCCGACGTCCAGGAGGTCACCTCCAACGCATCGGCGCTGTCCGGCACCGTCGCCTCCACCTTCGGGGGCCCGTTGGTCAAGGTCGCGGCGTTCGGCTACGGGGTGCGCCGGGCGCTGAGCCGCGACAGGGCCGGGGACCCGGGCTCCGCGGAGCGGATCAGGCGCACCGTCGTCCTCGGGCGCACCGTTCCCGCCGCCCGGCGCGGCAGGCAGAAGGGCTGAGCGAGCGATGTTCCGCCGTACGTTCTGGTTCACCGCGGGCGCCGCGGCCGGTGTGTGGGCCACCACCAAGGTCAACCGGAAGCTCAGGCAGCTCGCCCCGGAGAGCCTTGCCGCGCAGGCTGCCGACAAGGCGATCGAGACCGGGCACCGCCTCAAGGACTTCGCACTCGATGTCAGGGCATCGATGGCCCAGCGCGAGGCCGAACTCGGCGAAGCGCTCGGCATCCAGACACCCACCGACCGCGGCCTCCCCGCACCGCGGCGCCCGGCCGCACTCGGGGACCGCACCGAAAACCACGAGCAGGACACCAAGCACTACGGGATCCTGGACAGCAGGTACCCGTACGACCGGAATGAGGACCACTGATGGAGTCGGCTGAAATCCGCCGCCGCTGGCTGAGCTTCTTCGAGGAGCGCGGGCACACCGTCGTGCCTTCGGCGTCGCTCATCGCGGACGACCCGACTCTGCTGCTGGTCAACGCGGGCATGGTGCCCTTCAAGCCCTACTTCCTCGGCGAGACCAAGCCGCCCGCCCCGCGCGCCACCAGTGTGCAGAAGTGTGTGCGCACGCCCGATATCGAAGAGGTCGGCAAGACCACCCGCCACGGCACGTTCTTCCAGATGTGCGGCAACTTCTCCTTCGGCGACTACTTCAAGGAAGGCGCCATCAAGTACGCCTGGGAGCTGCTCACCGCTTCCGTGCCTGACGGCGGCTATGGGCTGGACCCGGAGAAGCTCTGGATCACCGTCTACCTGGACGACGACGAGGCCGAGCGCATCTGGCGCGAGGTGGTGGGCGTTCCCGCCGAGCGCATCCAGCGCCTCGGCAAGAAGGACAACTTCTGGTCCATGGGTGTCCCCGGCCCGTGCGGGCCGTGCTCGGAGATCAACTACGACCGGGGTCCGGAGTTCGGTGTCGAGGGCGGCCCGGCCGCCAACGACGAGCGCTATGTGGAGATCTGGAACCTGGTCTTCATGCAGTACGAGCGTGGCGAGGGCTCCGGCAAGGAGGACTTCGAGATCCTCGGTGACCTCCCGAGCAAGAACATCGACACCGGTCTCGGCCTCGAACGCCTCGCCATGATCCTGCAGGGCGTGCGGAACATGTACGAGACCGACACCCTGCGCGTCGTGATCGACAAGGCCACCGAGCTCACCGGTGTCCGCTACGGTGCCGCCGACGCCAGCGACGTCTCGCTGCGCGTGGTCGCCGACCACCTCCGTACGTCCGTGATGCTGATCGGCGACGGTGTCACCCCCGGCAACGAGGGCCGCGGTTACGTCCTGCGCCGCATCATGCGCCGAGCCATCCGCAACATGCGCCTCCTCGGTGCCACCGAGCCGGTGGTCGCCGCTCTGGTCGACGTGGTCATCAAGACCATGGGCCAGCAGTACCCGGAGCTGGAGACCGACCGCAAGCGCATCGAGACCGTCGCGCTCGCCGAAGAGGCCGCCTTCCTGAAGGCCCTCAAGGGCGGCACGAACATCCTCGACACCGCCGTCACCGAGACCAAGTCGTCAGGCGGCACCGTGCTCCCCGGCGACAAGGCCTTCCTGCTCCACGACACCTGGGGCTTCCCGATCGACCTCACCCTGGAGATGGCCGCCGAGCAGGGCCTGACCGTGGACGAGGACGGCTTCCGCCGCCTGATGAAGGAGCAGCGGGAGCGCGCCAAGGCCGACGCCAAGGCCAAGAAGACCGGCCACGCCGATCTGTCGGCCTACCGCGAGGTCGCCGACACCTCCGGTGCCACCGAGTTCACCGGCTATGCCAGCACCGAGGGAGAGTCGACCATCGTCGGCCTGCTGGTCGACGGTGTGCCCTCGCCCGCCGCCTCCGAGGGCGACGAGGTCGAGGTCGTCCTCGACCGCACCCCGTTCTACGCCGAGGGCGGCGGCCAGCTCGCCGACCAGGGCCGGATCCGGCTCGACGGCGGCGCCGTCATCGAGGTCCGCGATGTGCAGCAGCCGGTCCCGGGCGTCTCCGTACACAAGGGCTCGGTGCAGGTCGGCGAGGTGACCGTGGGTGCTTCGGCCTACGCCGCCATCGACGTCAAGCGCCGCCGCGCCATCGCTCGCGCCCACAGCGCCACCCACCTCACCCACCAGGCGCTGCGTGACGCCCTCGGCCCCACGGCCGCCCAGGCCGGTTCCGAGAACTCGCCGGGCCGCTTCCGCTTCGACTTCGGCTCGCCGGCCGCCGTGCCCGGCGCGGTCCTGACCGATGTCGAGCAGAAGATCAACGAGGTCCTCGCCCGTGAACTCGACGTCCAGGCCGAGGTCATGAGCATCGACGAGGCCAAGAAGCAGGGCGCCATCGCCGAGTTCGGCGAGAAGTACGGAGAGCGGGTCCGGGTCGTCACCATCGGAGACTTCTCCAAGGAGCTCTGCGGTGGTACGCACGTCCACAACACCTCCCAGCTCGGCCTGGTGAAGCTGCTCGGGGAGTCGTCGATCGGCAGCGGTGTGCGCCGTATCGAGGCTCTCGTCGGCGTGGACGCCTACAACTTCCTGGCCAAGGAGCACACGGTCGTCGCCCAGCTCCAGGAGCTGGTCAAGGGCCGCTCCGAGGAACTGCCGGAAAAGGTCGCCACCATGCTCGGCAAGCTGCGGGACGCCGAGAAGGAGATCGAGAAGTTCCGCGCCGAGAAGGTGCTCCAAGCCGCCGCCGGGCTCGCCCAGGGCGCCAAGGACGTGCGGGGCACCGCCCTGGTCACCGGGCAGGTCCCGGACGGCACTTCCGCCGACGACCTGCGCAAGCTGGTCCTTGATGTCCGCGGCCGGCTGCAGCAGCTGTCGGGGGCGGGGGATCGCCCTGCCGTCGTGGCGCTGTTCACGACGACGGGCGGCCGTCCGCTGACCGTGATCGCCACCAACGAGTCCGCCCGTGAGCGAGGCCTCAAGGCCGGCGACCTGGTCCGTACTGCCGCCAAGACCCTCGGCGGCGGTGGCGGCGGCAAGCCGGACGTCGCCCAGGGCGGCGGCCAGAACCCGGACGCGATCGGCGAGGCCATCGACGCCGTCGAGCGCCTTGTGGCCGAATCGGCGTGACATCCGTCATGCGCCGAGGCCGCCGTCTCGCGATCGATGTCGGGGACGCCCGGATCGGGGTCGCCTCGTGCGACCCCGACGGGGTTCTTGCCACCCCGGTGGAGACCGTGCCGGGACGCGACGTCCCGGCCGCCCACCGGCGGCTGCTCCAGATCGCCGATGAGTACGAACCGATCGAGGTGGTGGTGGGCCTGCCCCGCTCGCTCAGCGGCGGGGAAGGCCCGGCCGCGGCCAAGGTCAGGGCCTTCGCCCGGGAACTGGCCCGCGGTATCGCGCCGGTGCCGGTGCGGCTTGTCGACGAGCGGATGACCACGGTGTCGGCGGCGGCGGGGCTGAGGGCGTCCGGTGTGAAATCCCGGAAGGGCCGCTCGGTCATCGACCAGGCTGCGGCTGTGATCATCCTCCAGAACGCTCTTGAGTCCGAACGGGTATCGGGTAATCCTCCCGGGGAGAGCGTCGAAGTGGTCATCTGATCGCGATACGGTAACGTTCCGCGCGATGCGGCCCGCTATTCGAACAGCTGCCGCACTACGTAGAGGCGAGCCGACCCGGGCGCCTCACGGCCGTTTGGGGACCGATGACTGAATATGGCCGGAGCCCCGGCTCCGAACCGTGGCATCCCGAGGACCCCGCCGCACCTTCCGCCCACGGGCAGCAGGGCCACGGCGGGGACCACGGATGGGCCGGTCATCAGGCACCCCCCGGTCATGAGCAGGGCTACGGCACCCAGCAGTACGGGGACGACCAGTACCAGCAGCACCATCAGCACGGGAACGACCAGCACCAGCAGTACGGGCAGTACCAGCAGCAGCACTCGTACCAGCCTCAGCAGCCCTACGGTGGCTACCAGGAGCAGCCGTACCAGCAGCACACCGACCAGCAGGTCTACGGCACGGGCTCGCACCCGTACGTGGACCGGCAGTACCCCGCACAGGGATACGGCGGCCAGGATTACGGCGGCCAGGGCTACGCCGGGCAGCAGCAGCCGCAGTACCAGTACGGCGCCGGAAGCTGGGACACCGCCCAGCAGGCCGCGATGCCGTACGAGCCCGTCGCCGCCGCACCCTTCGGGGACGAGCGGCCCGACCTCTACGGCACCCCCGACGCCTATCCGCCGCCGCGGCCTCCGGGCCGCCGCGGCGCTTCGGTGGCCGACCCGGAACCGGCGAGCGGCGAGTGGGAAGAGCAGCAGGAGGAGGAGACCCACCCCTTCTTCACCGGCGAGGACTCCGACGAAGGCGACGGCGATGAGCCCGATGCCTCCCGCCGCGGTTCGGGCGGGGACCGCGACACGGGCGGCAGGAACGGCAGAGGCACCAAGAAGCAGAAGAAAGGCCGCAGCGGTATCGCCTGCCTGTTCGTCGCCGTCGTGCTTGCCGGGAGCGTCGGCGGTGTGAGCTATGTCGGGTACCAGTTCTGGCAGGACAAGTTCGGTGCCGCGCCTGACTTCGAGGGCAGTGGCAACGGCTCTGTCCAGGTCGAGATCCAGCCGGGTGCGACCGGCGCCGACATCGGCAACGCTCTCAAGAACGCGGGCGTGGTGAAGAGCGTCGACGCCTTCGTCGCCGCGCAGGGCGCCAACCCCAACGGGGGCAAGATCCAGGACGGTGTGTACACGCTGAAGAAGGGCATGTCGGCGGCGAGCGCCGTTGAGATGATGCTCCGTGCCGACAGCCGCAACGGCTTCAGCATCCCCGAGGGTCAGCGCAACGTCTGGGTCTACGAGCAGATCGACAAACGCCTCGAACTCAAGCCAGGGACGACGGAGACCATCGCCAAGGAGCAGGCCGACAGCCTCGGCCTGCCCGAGTGGGCCAAGGGGCACAAGAACGTCAAGGACCCGCTGGAAGGATTCCTCTTCCCCGCGACCTATCCGGTCGCCAAGGGCGCCAAGCCCGAGGCCATCCTCAAGAAGATGGTCGTCCGAGCAAACCAGGAGTACGACAAGGCCGACCTGGAGGCCAAGGCGAAGAAGGTCGGGCTCGACAGCCCCTGGGAACTGCTCACCGTGGCCAGCCTGGTCCAGGCCGAAGGCAAGACCGAGGTCGACTACCGGAAGATGGCCGAGGTCGTCTACAACCGGCTCAAGCCCACCAACACGGAAACGAATCAGCTGCTCCAGTTCGACTCCGCCTTCAACTACCTGAAGGGCCAGAGCGAGATCGACATCAGCGAATCCGAGATCAACAGCAACCAGGATCCGTACAACACGTACACCCAGAAGGGCCTCACTCCGGGCCCCATCGGCAACCCCGGGCAGAAGGCGCTGCTGGCGTCGACCAACCCGACGGCCGAAGGCTGGATGTACTTCGTCGCCACCGACGGTGAGCACAAGACCGAGTTCGCCAAGACGCACACCGAGTTCCAGAAGCTGAAGGACAAGTTCAATGAGCAGCGCGGCAGCTGACGGCCCCCGCAGGGCCGCAGTCCTGGGGTCTCCGATCGCCCACTCACTGTCTCCCGTGCTGCACCGTGCCGCGTACGCCGCGCTCGGCCTCGGCGACTGGAGCTACGACCGCTTCGAGGTGAACGAGGCGGAGCTGCCGGGCTTCATCCGGCAGCTCGGGTCCGGCTGGGCCGGGCTGTCGCTGACCATGCCGCTCAAGCGCGCGATCATCCCGCTGCTCGACCGGATCAGCGCGACCGCGGCATCCGTGGAGACCGTCAACACCGTGGTGTTCACCGAGGACGGCATGCGTATCGGCGACAACACCGACATCCCCGGCATGGTCGCCGCGCTGCGGGAGCGTGGCGTGGACAAGGTCGATCACGCGGCCGTGCTCGGCGCCGGTGCCACCGCTTCCTCCGCGCTCGCCGCACTCGCCCGGATCTGCAGCGGACCGGTCACCGCCTACGTACGCACCCGCGCCCGCGCGGAGGAGATGCGGGGCCGGGGCGAGCGCCTCGGAGTGGAGGTCCACACCGCCGACTGGGCGGAGGCCGTCCACGCCTTCGACGCGCCGCTGGTCATCGCCACCACCCCGGCCGGCGCCACCGATGTGCTCGCGCCCTATGTCCCGGAGCGCCCCGGCACCCTCTTCGACGTGGTGTACGACCCGTGGCCGACCCCTCTCGCGGACTCCTGGGCGGAGCAGGGCGGAACCGTCGTCGGCGGGCTCGACCTGCTGGTGCACCAGGCCGTCCTCCAGGTCGAGCTGATGACGGGCCGCAGCCCGGGGCCGCTGGACGCGATGCGCGCTGCCGGTGAGCGAGCCCTCGCGGAGCGCTGAGCACACTCCGCGGGACGTGGGGTTGTGAGCCTTCACCCCACGCCGGTTTCGCGGTGTGTCGTGGCGTGCGCCGTCCGCTCCGCGCGCGGTGGCATGCACCCGCGGACCCGCCCGCACCGCAGGCGACCGCGGCGTAGGTGCCCAGAGGCTCCGGACGGCGGCACGGGGGTGGACGCGGGAGTCCGAAAGCTGGACCACGATCAACCTCACATCCCGGACGTGGGAGGATCGAAGGAGGCGGACCAAGGCGCACGCGCCCGAGCCATTGCCGGGAGGCACCCGAAGGTCGCGCCGTCGCATTCCGGGCGTGAGCAAGAGGAGCACCGTTGAGCAGGTTGCGCTGGCTGACCGCGGGGGAGTCGCATGGCCCCGCACTGGTGGCGACGCTGGAGGGCCTTCCCGCCGGCGTCCCGGTCTCCACCGAGATGGTGGCCGATCACCTGGCCAGGCGCCGCCTCGGCTATGGACGCGGTGCGCGGATGAAGTTCGAGCGGGACGAGGTCACCTTCCTCGGGGGCGTACGGCACGGGCTGACGCTCGGCTCCCCGGTCGCGGTCATGGTCGGCAACACCGAGTGGCCCAAGTGGGACAAGGTCATGGCAGCGGACCCGGTGGACCCGGACGAGCTGGCCGCACTGGCGAGGAACGCCCCTCTGACCCGCCCCCGTCCCGGCCACGCCGACCTCGCCGGCATGCAGAAGTACGGCTTCGACGAAGCCCGGCCGATCCTGGAGCGCGCCAGTGCCCGGGAGACCGCTGCCCGAGTCGCCCTCGGTGCCGTGGCCCGCTCCTACCTCAAGGAGGCCGCGGGCATCGAGATCGTCTCCCATGTCGTGGAGCTGGCCGGGGCGAAGGCGCCGTACGGCGTGTACCCGACCCCCGCCGATGTCGAGAAGCTGGACGCCGACCCGGTGCGCTGCCTCGACGCCGAGGCGTCGAAGGCGATGGTCGCCGAGATCGACCAGGCCCACAAGGACGGCGACACCCTCGGCGGAGTGGTCGAGGTGCTCGCCTACGGGGTGCCCGTCGGCCTCGGCTCCCACGTGCACTGGGACCGCCGTCTCGACGCCCGGCTCGCCGCCGCGCTCATGGGCATCCAGGCCATCAAGGGCGTCGAGGTCGGCGACGGCTTCGAACTGGCAAGGGTGCCCGGCTCGCAGGCGCATGACGAGATCGTCGCCACCGACGACGGCATCCGGCGCGCATCCGGCCGCTCGGGTGGCACCGAGGGCGGGCTCACCACCGGCGAACTGCTCCGCGTACGCGCCGCGATGAAGCCCATCGCCACCGTTCCCCGGGCCCTGAAGACCATCGATGTGGTCACCGGGGAGGCCGCTGCCGCGCACCACCAGCGCTCCGACGTGTGCGCCGTGCCGGCCGCCGGGATCGTCGCCGAGGCCATGGTCGCGCTGGTACTCGCCGACGCCGTCGCCGAGAAGTTCGGCGGCGACAGCGTCACCGAAACCCATCGCAACGTGCGGTCGTACCTCGATCACCTGGCCATCCGGTGAGCGGTACGCACCCGGCCGCGGGACCGCGGGTCGTGCTGATCGGGCCGATGGGCGTCGGCAAGTCCACCGTCGGCGCCCTGCTCGCCGAGCGTCTGGGCATCGGGTACCGGGACACCGATGCCGACATCGTCGCCGCCGATGGCCGGGAGATCTCGGACATCTTCATCGAGGACGGCGAACCGCGCTTCCGCGAGCTGGAGCGTGCCGCGGTGCGCGATGCCGTCGCCGAGCACACCGGCGTGCTGTCCCTCGGCGGGGGGGCGATCCTCGACGCCGGCACTCGGGAGCTGCTGGCCCCGCTGCCCGTCGTCTACCTCTCCATGGACGTCGAGGAGGCCGTGCGGCGCGTCGGGCTGAACACCGCCCGCCCACTGCTCGCAGTCAACCCGCGCCGCCAGTGGCGCGAGCTGATGGAAGCCCGGCGCCATCTGTACACGGAAGCCGCGCGCGTCGTCGTCGCCACCGACGAGCGCACCCCAGAAGAGGTCGCGCAGGCGATCCTCGACGCACTCGAAGCGAAGGACACATGACCGATCAGGCCCAGGACCAGGCAGTCACCCGCATCCAGGTCGCCGGGACGGCCGGCACGGACTCTTACGAGGTGCTCGTCGGCCGTCGGCTGCTCGGTGAACTCCCCGGGCTGATCGGCTCCAAAGCGAAGCGTGTCGCCGTCATCCATCCCGAGGCGCTCGCCGAGACCGGCGAAGCGATCCGCCAAGACCTCGCCGACGAGGGGTACGACGCCGTCGCCATTCAGGTACCGAACGCCGAGGAGGCGAAGACCGCCGAGGTCGCCGCGTACTGCTGGAAGGCGCTCGGACAGACCGGGTTCACCCGCACCGACGTCATCGTGGGCGTCGGTGGCGGAGCCACCACCGACCTCGCCGGATTCGTCGCCGCCAGCTGGCTGCGCGGGGTGCGCTGGATCGCCGTGCCGACGACGGTGCTCGGCATGGTCGACGCGGCCGTCGGCGGCAAGACCGGCATCAACACCGCCGAGGGCAAGAACCTGGTCGGTGCCTTCCACCCGCCTGCCGGGGTGCTCTGCGACCTCGGCGCCCTCGACTCGCTGCCGGTGCACGACTACGTCAGCGGGATGGCCGAGATCATCAAGGCCGGATTCATCGCCGACCCCGCGATCCTCGAACTGATCGAGGCCGACCCGCAGGCCGCGCGTACCCCGGCAGGACCGCACACAGCGGAGCTGATCGAACGCTCCATCCGGGTCAAGGCGCAGGTCGTGTCCAGCGACCTCAAGGAGTCCGGACTGCGTGAGATCCTCAACTACGGCCACACACTGGCGCACGCGATCGAGAAGAACGAGCGCTACAAGTGGCGGCACGGCGCCGCGGTCTCCGTCGGCATGGTCTTCGCCGCCGAACTGGGTCGGCTGGCCGGGCGGCTGGACGACGCGACCGCCGAGCGCCACCGCACGGTCCTGGAGTCCGTCGGGCTTCCGCTCACCTACCGCGGCGACCAGTGGCCCAAGCTCCTGGAGACCATGAAGGTCGACAAGAAGTCCCGGGGCGACCTGCTGCGGTTCATCGTCCTGGACGGACTGGCGAAGCCGACCGTGCTGGAGGGCCCCGATCCGGCCGTGCTGCTCGCCGCCTTCGGCGAGGTGTCCGTATGAGCCGCCGGGTGCTCGTCCTCAACGGCCCGAACCTCGGGCGGCTGGGCTCCCGCGAACCGGACGTCTACGGCTCCACCTCGTACGCGGGCCTCGTGGACGCCTGCCGGGACCTCGGCAAGGAACTCGGCTTCGACGTGGACGTACGCGAGACCAACGATGAGGGCGAGATGATCCGCTGGCTGCACGAGGCCGCCGACGGTGCCATCCCGGTCGTGCTGAACCCGGGCGCGTTCACGCACTACTCGTACGGGATGCGCGACGCGGCGGCCCAGCGGACCGCACCGCTCATCGAGGTGCACATCTCCAACCCGTACGCACGGGAGGAATTCCGCCATACGTCGGTGCTCGCCGCGGTCGCGACCGGTACCGTCGCGGGATTCGGGATCGGCTCGTATCGGCTGGCTCTGCGGGCGCTCGCGGACGAACTCGGCGGCTGAGGCGGGCCGCTCCGGGCACTCAGTACCGGTCCCGGGCGTTGCCCCCGTGGAGGCAGGGGAGGGTACGGTTCGATCCGGGCCGGTCAACTGCCGCCCGACCAGCATGAACTCGTACGAGACGGAGTGGCACCGGATGCACGACGCAGGGGGGGCTCCACTGCCGCCAGGCGGATCGGGGCCCGCAGGCGGGCCGACCGCATGGGGGTACCGGCAGCAGGCTCGGCACCCTGCCCCGCCGCCGAGGCCCCCGCACCCGGTCGCCCCGCCTTCGGGCCCGCCGCCCCACGGGGTCTCGGCACCGCCTGCCGGCCCAACGCCCCAGAACCCGCCGACCGGGCACCCGGGTGGGCCGAGCCAGGGTGCCCGGTCGGCGCCGCAGATCCCGCCCGCGCCCGGCTGGACCGCTCCCGCTCAGCCCGGCCATCCGTCGGTCCCCGCGGCGCCGCCGGACAGCACGGGACATCTCCGGCTGCCACCCGGTGGGCCCGTGACCCTGCCCCGGTCCGTGCCGCAGGACAGCGGCACCGGCTCCGCGATGCTCGCCGTGCTGCTCATCGGGCCGGCCGGCGCCGGCAAGACGACGGTGGCCCGCCACTGGGCGTCGAGCCGCCGGGTGCCGACCGCCCACATCAGCCTGGACGACGTCCGCGAATGGGTCTGCTCCGGCTTCGCCGACCCCCAGTCCGGCTGGGACGACCGGTCCGAGGCTCAATACCGCCTCGCCCGCCGCACCTGCGGATTCGCCGCGCGCAACTTCCTGGCCAACGGCATCTCCTGCATACTCGACGACGCCGTGTTCCCGGACCGCCCGGTCGTCGGCCTCGGTGGCTGGAAGCGCCATGTCGGCCCGGGTCTGCTGCCGGTGGTCCTGCTGCCCGGTCTCGACGTGGTACTCGAACGCAATGCGGAGCGCAGCGGGAACCGGCGTCTCTCCGATGAGGAGGTGGCCGGCATCCACGGCCGGATGGCCGGGTGGTACGGCTCGGGCCTGCCGATCATCGACAACTCGAACTACGACGTCGAGACCACGTCCAGAGTGCTGGACGAGGTCCTGGCCCGGGCGCTGGCGAGCCCTCCCGCCTGGTAGGCGGTCGCGGCCGTGGTCCTGGCTGCCGTGCGGGCGGGGGTGCCCCGGGCCGCCCGGCGTAGGGGCTGCGGCCGACGGATAGTTCAGCACCGATGAGCAGGGCGCGGGCGATGCGGCGGATCTCGTCCAGGCCGGCGCGGGTGGTCTCCTGGACCTGGTGCAGCTCGTCGCGCACGGTCGCCGAGGCGTGATCCGCGACCCGCTTGAGCTCCAGGAGCACGGTGGTGAGGGTCTGGCCCACCTGCTGCCGGCCGCCCGGCCGTCTGCGGCCACCACGCCTGCCGCCGCTCCCTAGGTGGAATTCCGGGCCCAGGTGGAACAGGAGCCGGGAAGCACCCGCCACTGGGCCGAAAGGGTGAAAGTGACATGCGACGGAGCGGGACGCCGGGCGCTCGACGCCGGAGGCGCCACCGCACCCCTCACCCCGGGCGGCGGTGCTCGACCCGCGGGTGCCACCGTCGCCGGCACCCCGCACGGCCGCGCTCGACCGGCCGAATCGCGGCAGGGCTCTTACGCTCGTGTCATGTCCGAGGTGTTCGCTGCCCGTCGAGGGCGGCTGCGGGACAGGTTCGCGGCCGCGGGAAGCGCCGCGGCGCTGGTGTCGCGGCCTGCCAATGTCCGGTATCTCGCAGGGGCCGCGCCCCCGGGTGCCGTACTGCTGCTCGGTCCGGAAGGGCCCTGTGACGACACGCTCGTCTGCCCCGGCACCCCTTCGGGTGACGCGTCGGAAGGCAGGCTCGACGAGTCGATGCGGCAGACCGTGCTGTCCGCCGACGACACCGATCCCGCGGTGGCGGCAGCACAGGCCGCCCGCGCCGCCGGTGCCGACTCCCTGGCCGTCGAGGAGCATCACCTCACCGTCGCAAGGCATCGCGCCCTGGGCTCCGTCGCCTCCCAGCTGCACCTGTGCGACCTGGGCGGCGCGGTCGAGCAGCAGCGGATGGTCAAGGACGAGGAAGAGATCGCCTGTATCAGGATCGCCGCCGAGATCGCCGACCAGGCCCTCGGGGAACTCCTGGAATCGATCCTCGTGGGCCGTACCGAGCGGCATCTCGCGCTGGAACTGGAGCGGCGCCTCGTGGACCACGGCGCCGACGGCCCGGCCTTCCCCACTTCCGTCGCCACCGGGCCCAACGCCGGACTGAGCGGGCACCGCCCCTCCGACCGGAGGGTCGAGGAAGGTGATTTCCTGTCCGTCTGCCTCGGCGCCAACTACCGCGGCTACCGTTGTGAGATCGGCCGTACCTTTGTCATCGGAACCACCCCGGCGGACTGGCAGATCGAGCTCTACGACCTCGTTTTCGCCGCTCAACGGGCCGGGCGCGAGGCTCTGACGCCCGGAGCCGCGTTCCGCGACGTGGACCGTGCGGCCCGGCAGGTACTCAACGCCGCGGGCCACGCCGACGGCCTCACACCGTGGATCGGGCACGGCGTCGGACTCGAAATCGACGAGGACCCGCAGCTGGCCCCTGCGGCCATGGGTAAACTGGACGCTTGTGTGCCGGTCACCGTCGAACCGGGGGTCCACCTCCCGGGCCGGGGCGGGGTCCGGATCGATGACACGCTCGTCGTGCGCCAGGAGGCGGACGGCGGACCCGAGCTACTCACCATCACGACCAAGGAGCTGCTCGCGCTCTAGCGCGAAGCTTCGCACTCCTGGGTCGTCCACCAGCGTCAGTCCAGGAGATTCCGCAACCGTGGCCACCACGAACGACCTCAAGAACGGCATGGTGCTCAAGCTCGACAACGACCAGCTCTGGTCCGTCGTCGAGTTCCAGCACGTCAAGCCCGGCAAGGGCCCGGCCTTCGTGCGCACCAAGCTCAAGAACGTGCTGTCCGGCAAGATCGTCGACAAGACCTTCAACGCCGGCATCAAGGTCGAGACGGCCACCGTCGACCGCCGCGACATGCAGTTCTCGTACATGGACGGCGAGTACTTCGTGTTCATGGACATGCAGACGTACGATCAGCTGCACGTCGCCCGCGCCGCCGTCGGCGATGCCGCCAACTTCCTCATCGAGGGCTTCACCGCCACCGTGGCCACGCACGAGGGCGAGGTGCTCTACGTCGAGCTCCCGGCCGCGGTCGAGCTCGTCATCCAGGAGACCGAGCCGGGCGTCCAGGGTGACCGCTCCACCGGTGGCACCAAGCCCGCCACCCTGGAGACCGGTTACACCATCCAGGTGCCGCTCTTCATCACCACCGGCGAGAAGATCAAGGTCGACACCCGTTCCGGCGACTACCTCGGCCGGGTGAACAGCTAACCGTGGCCGCTCGTAACAAGGCCCGCAAGCGCGCCTTCCAGATCCTCTTCGAGGCCGACCAGCGCGGGGCCTCCGTGCAGACCGTCCTCGCCGACTGGATCCGGCACGCGCGGACCGACGATCGTCAGCCGCCGGTCAGTGAGTACACGATGGAACTGGTCGAGGGGTACGCGAAGCACGCGGACCGTATCGACGAGCTCATCGCCACCTACGCCGTCGGCTGGACGCTCGACCGTATGCCGGTGGTCGACCGCAACATCCTGCGGCTCGGTGCCTACGAGCTGGTGTGGGTGGACGAGACTCCCGACGCGGTCGTGATCGACGAGGCGGTCCAGCTGGCCAAGGAGTTCTCCACGGACGAGTCCCCCTCGTTCGTGAACGGCCTCCTCGCCCGTATGAAGGACCTCAAGCCGAGCCTGCGCCGCGAGGCGTAGCAGCTGATGCCGAAGGCCCCCAGTACTCGTACTGGGGGCCTTCGGCATCAGCGCGTTTCAGAGCACGGCGGAACCCGGGCCTGTCCACGGCCGCGGCCCGCCCGCGGAACGCGGGAGCACCGCGGGGCCTCCGGGCACCGTCCCATGGGCACCAGGGACGGTGCTGCCAGTGGAAGCGGAAACGCCACCGGGCCGGTAGGGAACGTCCCCCCGGCCCGGTGTCACGTTTCTGCAGGCGGGCGTCAGCCCTCCTCGTGCGCCACGGCACGCCGCGCGTCTGCGTCCAGCACACCCCAGCTGATGAGCTGCTCGGTCAGGACCGAGGGCGACTGGTCGTAGATCACGGCAAGCGTGCGCAGGTCGTCCTGGCGGATCGACAGCACCTTGCCGTTGTAGTCACCGCGCTGGCTCTGGATGGTGGCGGCATAGCGCTGGAGCGGCCCCGCCTTCTCTGCGGGGACGTGCGCCAGGCGCTCCAGGTCGAGCACGAGCTTCGGCGGAGGCTCGGCGGCCCCGCCGGGCGTGGTACCCGGAAGGAGCTCCTGCACCGGGACACCGTAGAAGTCCGCCAGCTCGGCCAGGCGCTGCACGGTCACAGCGCGGTCGCCCCGCTCGTAGGACCCGACGACAACGGCCTTCCAGCGGCCCTGGGACTTCTCCTCCACCCCGTGGAGCGAGAGCCCCTGCTGGGTGCGGATGGCGCGGAGCTTGGCCCCGAGCTGCTTTGCGTATTCGCTGGACATATAGCTCCCCGGACACTGAATCGACGTGCGGCTCGGCCGCGCGGCTGGTCACTCACTGTGAGGTTACGCAGCGTGATTTGGCTGCGTCAAGCCGAAAGGTCCGTGCGACCCTCCCGAGGGGTGTGACCAGGGCACCCATCGGCCCCTGGTACCGTGGACTACGCACAATCCGACGTCCTTTAAGGTCCGTCCCGTGAGGCGGAGAAGGAGGTCCGTTTCTTATGGACGCACACAGCTCTGATGGCGCGCGCCCCGTTCTCGAGGGCCCCGACATCGCGCGGGTACTGACCCGCATCGCACACGAGATTGTCGAACGCGCCAAGGGCGCCGAAGACGTGGTGCTCCTCGGCATCCCGACGCGCGGGATCCATCTTGCCCGCCGACTCGCCGGCAAGCTCGCCGAGATCACCGGACGTACCGTCCCCGTGGGCTCGCTCGATATCACCATGTACCGCGATGACCTGCGGCTTCGCCCCGCTCGCGCTCTCGCGCGCACGGATATTCCGGCAGCCGGCATCGACGGCCGTCTGGTCGTCCTCGTGGACGACGTCCTCTTCTCCGGGCGCACCATCCGCGCGGCCCTCGACGCGCTGAACGACATCGGCCGGCCGCGCGCGGTCCAGCTCGCCGTGCTCGTCGACCGGGGCCACCGGGAATTGCCCATCCGCGCCGACTACGTCGGGAAGAACCTCCCCACGTCGCTGCGGGAGACGGTCAAGGTACAGCTCGCGGAGGAGGACGGTCGCGACACCGTGCTGCTCGGCACGGGCGAGGCCACCCCTGCCGGTCGGCAGTAGCCCCCGCGCACGGTCCGGGCGCTGAGCGGCAGCCTGCCCGGCCCCGGACGAAGTGCCCCGCGGCGCGCCCGCGCGCCCGCCCCGTATACCGCCACACATCGGAGCACACCCAGATGAAGCGCCACCTCATCTCGGCCGCCGACCTCACCCGTGATGACGCCGTCCTGGTCCTCGACACCGCCGAGGAGATGGCCCGGGTCGCCGACCGGCCGATCAAGAAGCTGCCCACCCTGCGCGGACGTACCGTCGTCAATCTCTTCTTCGAGGACTCGACCCGTACCCGGATCTCCTTCGAGGCCGCCGCCAAGAGGCTGTCCGCCGATGTCATCAACTTCTCCGCCAAGGGTTCCTCGGTCTCCAAGGGCGAGTCGCTCAAGGACACCGCGCTGACCCTGGAGGCGATGGGCGCCGACGCCGTCGTCATCCGTCACCACGCATCAGGCGCCCCCTACCGGCTCGCGAACTCGGGCTGGATCGACGGGGCCGTGGTCAACGCGGGCGACGGCACGCACGAGCACCCCACCCAGGCCCTGCTGGACGCCTTCACGATGCGCCGCCGCCTCGTAGGCCGTGACGCGGGCATGGGGCGCGACCTGGAAGGCCGACGGATCACCATCGTCGGCGATGTGCTCCACAGCCGGGTGGCCCGCTCCAATGTGCACCTGCTGCACACACTCGGCGCCGATGTCACCCTCGTGGCCCCGCCGACGCTGGTCCCCGTCGGTGTCGGGAGCTGGCCGTGCGAGGTCTCGTACGACCTGGACGCCGTGCTGCAGAAGTCCGACGCGGTGATGATGCTGAGGGTGCAGCGCGAGCGGATGAACGCCGCGTTCTTCCCGACCGAGCGCGAGTACTCGCGCCGCTACGGCCTCGACGGCGACCGTATGGCCCGGATGCCCGAGCACGCCATCGTGATGCACCCGGGCCCGATGAACCGGGGCATGGAGATCACCGCCGAGGTGGCCGACTCCGACCGCTGCACCGCGGTCGAGCAGGTGGCCAACGGTGTGTCCATCCGGATGGCCGTCCTCTACCTGCTGCTCGGCGGTTCCGAGCCCGCTGTGTCCGCCCCGAACGCCCGCACCGAGGAGACGAAGTAACCCATGAGCCCCATGCGCAAGACCCTGATCCGTGGTGCGAAGGTACTCGGCGGCGAGGTGCGGGACGTCCTGATCGAAGGCGAGACCATCTCCGCCGTCGCCCCGCAGGGCGAGATCGCCCCGAACGCTGCCGGCCCGGACGCCGAAGGCGCCACCGTCATCGAGGCCGAGGGCAAGATCCTGCTGCCCGGACTGGTCGATCTGCACACACACCTGCGTGAGCCCGGCCGGGAGGACTCCGAGACCGTCCTCACCGGCACCCGTGCCGCCGCCGGCGGCGGCTACACCTCCGTGTTCGCCATGGCCAACACCTTCCCCGTCGCCGACACCGCCGGTGTGGTCGAGCAGGTGTGGCGGCTCGGCCGGGAGCACGGCTACTGCGATGTGCAGCCCATCGGCGCCGTCACCGTAGGCCTGGAGGGCAAGAAGCTCGCCGAGCTGGGCGCGATGCACGAGTCCGCCGCAGGCGTCACCGTGTTCTCCGACGACGGCAAGTGCGTGGACGACGCGGTGATCATGCGCCGGGCCCTGGAGTACGTGAAGGCCTTCGGCGGGGTCGTCGCCCAGCACGCCCAGGAGCCGCGGCTGACCGAGGGCGCCCAGATGAACGAGGGCGTCGTCTCGGCCGAGCTGGGCCTCGGCGGCTGGCCGGCCGTCGCCGAGGAGTCGATCATCGCCCGCGACGTCCTGCTCGCCGAGCACGTCGGCTCCCGCGTGCACATCTGCCACCTCTCGACCGCCGGCTCGGTCGCGATCGTCCGCTGGGCGAAGTCCCGCGGTATCGACGTCACGGCCGAAGTCACTCCGCACCACCTGCTCCTCACCGACGAGCTGGTCCGCACGTACAACCCGATCTACAAGGTCAACCCGCCGCTGCGCACCGAGCGCGATGTCATGGCGCTGCGCGAGGCCCTGGCGGACGGCACGATCGACATCGTCGCCACCGACCACGCCCCGCACCCCCACGAGGACAAGGACTGCGAGTGGGCAGCCGCGGCGATGGGCATGGTGGGCCTGGAGACCGCCCTGTCCGTGGTCCAGCAGACGATGATCGAGACGGGCCTGCTGACCTGGGAAGGCGTCGCGGACCGTATGTCCTTCGCCCCCGCCCGGATCGGACAGGCCGCCGGCCACGGCCGTCCCGTCTCGGAAGGTGAGCCCGCCAACCTCACCCTGGTCGATCCGGCATACCGTGGAACCGTGGACCCCGCGGGCTTCGCCTCCCGCAGCCGCAACACCCCCTATGAGGGCCGTGAGCTGCCGGGTCGCGTCACCCACACGTTCCTGCGGGGCCGGGCGACGCTCATGGACGGGAAGCTGGCGTGACACCTGCACTGATGAATCTGGCGGCCGAAGCGGCCGCGGCGGTCGAACCGAAGTCCGCGGAGGTGACCGACTGGGCCGCCCGCATCGGCTGGGTGCTCGGCCTGCTGCTCTTCGTCGTCCTCGTCTACTGGCTGATGCGCCAGGGCTGGAAATGGCGCGGTGAGCTCCAGTCGGACCTGCCCGAGCTGCCCACGGCGCCCGAGACCACGGAACCCGCCCGGCTGAGCCTCACCGGCCGCTACCACGGCTCCACCAGCGCGGGCCAGTGGCTGGACCGGATCGTGGCCCGCGGCCTCGGCACCCGCAGCCGCGTCGAGCTCGGCCTCGGTGACGCCGGGATCACCGTCGTACGCCCCGGGGCCCCCGACTTCCTGATCCCGGCCGCCGCGCTGCGCGGGGCCCGTCTGGACAAGGGCATCGCCGGCAAGGTCCTCACCGAGGGCGGACTGCTGGTCATCACCTGGGAGCACGGCGAGCGCCAGATCGACTCCGGCTTCCGCTCCGACCGCGCGGCCGACCATGCCGCCTGGGTCGGAGCCGTCAACGCAACCACCACGAAGCACACCACGATCCCGACGGAAGGCGCCGCACGATGACGACCTCCACCAGGGGAACCCGCGTTCCCGCCGTACTCGTCCTGGAGGACGGCCGCACCTTCAGGGGCCGCGCCTACGGGGCCGTGGGGGTGACCTTCGGCGAGGCCGTGTTCTCCACCGGCATGACCGGCTACCAGGAGACCCTCACCGACCCCTCGTACCACCGCCAGGTCGTGGTGATGACCGCCCCGCACATCGGCAACACCGGCGTCAACGACGAGGACCCCGAGTCGTCTCGCATCTGGGTGGCCGGATACGTCGTACGCGACCCCGCCCGCATCCCCTCCAACTGGCGCTCCCGGCGATCCTTGGACGAGGAGCTGGCCCGCCAGGGCGTCGTCGGCATCAGCGGTGTCGATACCCGCGCCCTCACCCGTCATCTGCGGGAGCGGGGCGCCATGCGCGTCGGGATCTTCTCCGGCAACGCGCTCCCCGACGAGGGCACCATGCTCGGCGAGGTGCGCCAGGCGCCCGAGATGAAGGGTGCCGACCTCTCGGCCGAGGTCGCCACCAAGGAGGCCTACGTCGTCCCCGCGATCGGTGAGAAGCGGTTCACCGTCGCCGCCGTCGACCTCGGCATCAAGGGCATGACCCCGCACCGGATGGCCGAGCGCGGCATCGAGGTCCATGTGCTGCCCGCCACGGCGACCGCCGGCGACGTGTACGCCGTCGATCCGGACGGGGTGTTCTTCTCCAACGGCCCGGGCGACCCGGCGACCGCCGATCACGCGGTGTCCGTGATGCGGGCTGTCCTCCAGCGTGGGACGCCGCTGTTCGGCATCTGCTTCGGTAATCAGATCCTGGGCCGGGCCCTCGGCTTCGGTACCTACAAGCTGAAGTACGGCCACCGGGGTATCAACCAGCCCGTGCAGGACCGTACGACCGGCAAGGTCGAGGTCACCGCCCACAACCACGGGTTCGCCGTCGACGCCCCGCTCGACCAGGTCTCACAGACCCCCTACGGCCGCGCCGAGGTCTCCCACGTCTGCCTCAACGACGACGTGGTGGAGGGCCTCCGGCTGCTCGACCAGCCGGCCTTCAGTGTCCAGTACCACCCCGAAGCCGCAGCGGGCCCGCACGACGCCGCGTACCTGTTCGACCGCTTCGTCACCCTGATGGAGGGCCAGCGTGCCTAAGCGCACCGATATCCAGTCCGTCCTGGTCATCGGCTCCGGCCCGATCGTCATCGGTCAGGCCGCCGAGTTCGACTACTCCGGCACCCAGGCCTGCCGGGTTCTCAAGTCCGAGGGCCTGCGGGTCATCCTGGTGAACTCCAACCCGGCGACGATCATGACCGACCCGGAGATCGCCGACGCCACCTACGTCGAGCCGATCACCCCCGAGTTCGTCGAGAAGATCATCGCCAAGGAGCGTCCCGACGCTCTGCTGCCCACCCTCGGCGGCCAGACCGCGCTCAACACCGCGATCTCCCTGCACGAGGCCGGGACCCTGGAGAAGTACGGTGTCGAGCTGATCGGCGCCAATGTCGAGGCGATCAACAAGGGCGAGGACCGCGACCTCTTCAAGGGGGTCGTCGAGGCCGTCAACCGGAAGATCGGCCACGGCGAGTCCGCCCGCTCGGTCATCTGCCACTCCATGGACGACGTCCTCAAGGGCGTCGACACCCTCGGCGGCTACCCGGTGGTCGTCCGCCCGTCCTTCACCATGGGCGGCGCGGGTTCCGGCTTCGCGCACGACGAGGAGGAACTGCGCCGTATCGCGGGCCAGGGCCTCAGCCTGTCTCCGACCACCGAGGTGCTCCTGGAGGAGTCCATCCTCGGCTGGAAGGAGTACGAGTTGGAGCTGATGCGCGACAAGAACGACAACGTCGTGGTCGTCTGCTCCATCGAGAACTTCGATCCCATGGGCGTGCACACCGGCGACTCGATCACCGTCGCCCCGGCGATGACCCTGACCGACCGTGAGTACCAGATCCTGCGGGACATCGGCATCGCCGTGATCCGTGAGGTCGGCGTGGACACCGGCGGTTGCAATATCCAGTTCGCGGTCGACCCGGTGGACGGCCGGGTCATCGTCATCGAGATGAACCCGCGGGTCTCCCGGTCGTCGGCGTTGGCGTCCAAAGCCACCGGATTCCCGATCGCGAAGATTGCCGCACGGCTTGCCGTCGGCTACACACTGGACGAGATTCCCAACGACATCACCGAGCAGACTCCGGCCTCCTTCGAACCGACGCTGGACTATGTGGTGGTGAAGGCTCCGCGCTTCGCGTTCGAGAAGTTCCCGTCCGCCGACAGCGCCCTCACCACCACCATGAAGTCGGTCGGCGAGGCCATGGCGATGGGCCGCAACTTCACCGAGGCCCTCCAGAAGGCCCTGCGCTCTCTGGAGAAGAAGGGCTCGCAGTTCGACTTCACCGGCCCTGTCGGCGACAAGGCCGGGCTGCTGCGGGATGCGGCTCGCCCCACGGACGGCCGGATCAACACCGTGATGCAGGCGATCCGCGCCGGTGCCACCCCTGAGGAGGTCTTCGAGTCGTCGAAGATCGACCCGTGGTTCGTGGACCAGCTGTTCCTGATCAAGGAGATCGCCGACGAGCTGGCCGCCGCCGAAAGGCTCGACCCCGGCCTGCTGGCCGAGGCCAAGCGGCACGGTTTCTCCGACGCCCAGATCGCCGGTATCCGCGGGCTGCGTGAGGACGTGGTGCGCGAGGTGCGGCACGCCCTCGGCATCCGCCCGGTCTACAAGACGGTCGACACCTGCGCCGCCGAGTTCGCCGCGAAGACTCCCTACTTCTACTCCTCCTACGACGAGGAGAGCGAGGTCGCCCCGCGCGAGAAGCCCGCGGTGATCATCCTCGGCTCCGGACCCAACCGCATCGGCCAGGGCATCGAGTTCGACTACTCCTGCGTACACGCCTCCTTCGCGCTCAGCGACGCCGGTTTCGAGACCGTCATGGTCAACTGCAACCCGGAGACCGTCTCCACCGACTACGACACCTCCGACCGGCTCTACTTCGAGCCGCTCACCTTGGAGGACGTGCTGGAGATCGTCCACGCCGAGCAGCAGGCCGGCCCCGTCGCCGGTGTGGTGGTCCAGCTCGGCGGGCAGACCCCGCTCGGTCTGTCGCAGGCCCTCAAGGACAACGGCGTGCCCATCGTGGGCACCTCTCCCGAGGCGATCCACGCCGCCGAGGACCGCGGCGCGTTCGGCCGGGTGCTCGCCGAGGCCGGACTGCCCGCCCCCAAACACGGCACCGCCACCACCTTCGCCGAGGCCAAGGCCATCGCCGACGAGATCGGCTACCCCGTCCTGGTGCGCCCCTCCTACGTGCTCGGCGGACGCGGCATGGAGATCGTCTACGACGAGACCCGCCTCGCCTCCTACATCGCCGAGTCCACCGAGATCAGCGCCGACCGCCCGGTGCTGGTCGACCGGTTCCTCGACGACGCCATCGAGATCGACGTCGACGCCCTCTACGACGGCACCGAGCTGTACCTCGGCGGTGTCATGGAGCACATCGAGGAGGCCGGTATCCACTCCGGCGACTCCGCCTGCGCGTTGCCCCCGATCACTCTCGGCGGCTTCGACATCAAGCGGCTCCGTGCCTCCACCGAGGCGATCGCCAAGGGCGTCGGGGTACGCGGACTGATCAACATCCAGTTCGCGATGGCCGGCGACATCCTCTACGTGCTGGAGGCCAACCCGCGTGCCTCCCGGACCGTTCCTTTCACCTCCAAAGCCACCGCGGTGCCGCTCGCCAAGGCTGCGGCGCGTATCTCGCTGGGCGCCACCATCGCCGAGCTGCGTGCCGAGGGCCTGCTCCCGGCGGACGGCGACGGCGGCACGCTGCCCATGGACGCCCCGATCTCCGTCAAGGAGGCCGTGATGCCCTGGAGCCGCTTCCGCGACATCCACGGCCGTGGCGTCGACACCGTCCTCGGCCCCGAGATGCGCTCCACCGGCGAGGTCATGGGCATCGACTCGGTCTTCGGCACCGCCTATGCCAAGTCGCAGGCGGGTGCCTACGGCCCGCTGCCCACCAAGGGCCGCGCGTTCATCTCCGTCGCCAACCGCGACAAGCGTTCGATGATCTTCCCCGCCAGGGAACTCGTCGCCCACGGCTTCGAACTGCTCGCCACCTCCGGGACGGCCGAGGTGCTCAGGCGCAACGGCCTGCACGCCACCGTCGTGCGCAAGCAGTCCGAGGGCGAGGGCCCGAACGGCGAGCGGACCATCGTGCAGCTGGTCCACGACGGCGAGGTGGACTTGATCGTCAACACCCCGTACGGCACCGGCGGTCGGCTCGACGGCTACGAGATCCGCACCGCGGCCGTGGCGCGCGGCGTCCCGTGCCTGACCACGGTCCAGGCGCTCGCAGCGGCCGTGCAGGGCATCGACGCCCTCAACCACGGGGGCGTGGGAGTGCGCTCACTCCAGGAACACGCGGAACACCTGACCGCGGCCCGCAACACGCCCTAGCAGCCCACGAGGGGGACACCGGCAACGGTGTCCCCCTCTTCATGAAGACACCTGCCTGCACACATGTCTCCGTGAGGACAACAGGACACCGATTCGATGTACGACTTCTTCTTCAACCTGGTCTTCAAGAGGATGGATCCCGAGGACGCCCACCATCTGGCCGTTCGCTGGATCCGCGTCGCGGCACGTGTCCCCGTGCTGCGGACGTTCGTGGCGGCCACCCTGGCCCCTCGCTACAGGGAACTGCGCACCGAGGCGCTCGGCCTGCGCATGCACGGCCCCTTCGGGCTGGCCGCCGGCTTCGACAAGAACGCCGTCGCCATCGACGGCATGAGCATGCTGGGCTTCGATCATGTCGAGATCGGCACCGTCACCGCCGAGCCGCAACCCGGCAACCCCAGGAAGCGTCTCTTCCGGCTGATCCCCGACCGCGCCCTGATCAACCGCATGGGCTTCAACAACGAGGGATCCGCCGCCGTCGCGGCCAGGCTCGAGACCCGCCGAGCGGTGTTCAGGACCGTGGTCGGCGTCAACATCGGCAAGACCAAGGTCGTGCCCGAGGCGGAGGCAGTCGCCGACTACGTCACCTCCACCGAGCGGCTGGCCGCCCACGCCGACTACCTGGTGGTCAATGTCAGCTCGCCCAACACGCCCGGACTGCGCAACCTCCAGGCCACCGAGTCGCTGCGCCCTCTCCTCGCCGCAGTGCGCGAGGCCGCCGACCGCACCGTGACCGGACGCCGAGTGCCGCTGCTCGTCAAGATCGCCCCCGATCTGGCCGACGAGGACATCGACGCCGTCGCCGACCTCGCGGTCGAACTCGGACTGGACGGCATCATCGCCACCAACACCACCATCGCCCGCGACGGCCTCGGTCTGAAGTCGGCCCCGGAGCTGGTGCGGGAGACCGGCGGGCTGTCCGGCGCACCCGTCAAGGAGCGCTCGCTGGCCGTCCTGCGCCGCCTGTACGCCCGTGTGGGCGACCGGATCACCCTGGTCGGGGTCGGAGGCATCGAGAACGCCGAAGACGCCTGGCAGCGCATTCTGGCCGGTGCCACGCTCGTCCAGGGCTACAGCGCCTTCATCTACGAGGGCCCGTTCTACGCCCGCGCGATCCACAAGGGCCTGGCCGCCCGGCTCGCCACCAGCCCGTACGCCACCCTCGCCGAAGCCGTCGGCGCCGACACTCGAAAGGCGGCCACCGCATGAGCCCCCAGGAAACATTCGGCGCCAGGCTGCGCCGAGCCATGGACGCCCGTGGGCCGCTCTGCGTCGGCATCGACCCGCACGCGTCGCTGCTCAGCGCCTGGGGCCTTGGCGATGACGTGGCCGGGCTCGAGCGCTTCACCCGCACCGTCGTCGAGGCGCTCGCGGACCGGGTGGCGGTGCTGAAGCCGCAGTCGGCCTTCTTCGAGCGCTTCGGCTCGCGCGGGGTCGCCGTCCTGGAGAAGGCGGTCGATGAGGCGCGGGCAGCGGGGACCCTGGTGCTGATGGACGCCAAGCGTGGGGACATCGGCTCGACCATGGCCGCGTACGCCGAGACCTATCTGCGCAAGGACTCCCCGCTGTTCTGCGACGCCCTCACGGTCTCGCCGTACCTGGGCTTCGGCTCGCTGCGACCGGCGCTCGACCTGGCCCGGGAGAGTGGCGCGGGCGTGTTCGTGCTGGCCCTCACCTCCAATCCGGAGGGCGCCGAGGTCCAGCGGGCGACAGCGGAAGGCGGAGTCTCGCTGGCCCAGCTGATGCTGAACCACGTGGCCGACGAGAACGCGGGCGCCCGGCCGCTGGGCTCGGTCGGGGCGGTCGTCGGCGCCACGCTGGGCCAGGTGGGCGCCGATCTGGACATCAACGGTCCGCTGCTGGCACCGGGCATCGGAGCCCAGGGCGCGACCCCGGCGGATCTGCCGGGTGTCTTCGGGGCGCAGGTCCGCGATGTCCTCCCGAACGTGAGTCGCGGGGTGCTGACCCACGGCCCCGACATCGCGGCGCTGCGGGAGTCCGCCGCACGCTTCACGGACGAGGTGCGGGCCGCCGTAGCGAGGGCCCTGTGACCGCGAGCCGGGTCGGCAGGGTGGTCTCGATCGCGACCACCCTGCCGACCCGGCAGTGATCGAAATGCCTCCGGGGGCGATCGCGGCCGGAGTCGCCACCTGCGCGTTTGACCGACAGTTTCTTGACAGAATCCCGGTCAGTATGTCTGGAATGTCCTGGTCGGTCGATGCTGACCAGGACTTTTCCGCTGTTCTCGCTGACGGGAGCGGTCCAGGCCGCTAGTCTCCGTCGAGAGCCGACGATGCAGCGCGCGGGATGCGTTGCTCGTTGCTCACCTGGTGTGGAGCCGTTGTGTTCCGCGCCGGTCCGTATCCGACAGTTCGACATCCGAGGTGACGTAGGCGTGGCTCTTCCGCCCCTTACCCCTGAACAGCGCGCAGCCGCGCTCGAAAAGGCCGCCGCGGCTCGCCGGGAGCGGGCCGAGGTCAAGAATCGACTCAAGCACTCCGGCGCCTCGCTCCACGAGGTCATCAAGCAGGGCCAGGAGAACGACGTCATCGGCAAGATGAAGGTCTCCGCCCTGCTCGAGTCCCTTCCCGGCGTCGGCAAGGTCCGCGCCAAGCAGATCATGGAGCGGCTCGGCATCTCCGAAAGCCGTCGTGTCCGGGGTCTCGGCTCCAACCAGATCGCCTCCCTGGAGCGCGAGTTCGGCGGCGGCGCCGCCTGACGTTCCCGGGCACTCCCGAGAACCTGGATAATCGCTGCATGGCAGCAGAGGTACGTCCGCGGCTGACCGTGCTCTCCGGCCCCTCCGGGGTGGGTAAGAGCACGGTCGTCGCCCACATGCGCAAGGTTCACCCCGAGGTCTGGCTCTCGGTGTCGGCCACCACCCGGAAGCCGCGCCCCGGAGAGCGGCATGGTGTTCAGTACTACTTCGTCAGCGATGACGAGTTCGACAAGCTGATCGCCAATGGTGAGCTGCTGGAGTGGGCTGAGTTCGCGGGCAACCGCTACGGCACCCCACGCAAGGCGGTCCAGGAGCGCCTGGAGTCCGGCGAGCCGGTGCTGCTGGAGATCGACCTCCAGGGTGCCCGGCAGGTCAAGGAGTCCATGCCGGACTCGCAGCTGGTGTTCCTGGCCCCGCCGAGCTGGGACGAACTGGTGCGTAGGCTGACCGGCCGAGGCACCGAGGCGCCCGATGTGATCGAGCGCCGACTCCAGGCGGCGAAGGTCGAGCTGGCCGCCGAAGCCGAGTTCGACACCACCCTGGTCAACACCTCCGTCGAGGACGTGGCGCGTGAGCTGCTAGCCTTGGTGGCAGTCGTTTGATCTTCGTCGGATTTCCTGACGTTCTCCGAAGATCTTTTTGAACCCCATCGGAAGGCTAGAGCGTGTCCTCTTCCATCACCGCGCCCGAGGGCATCATCAACCCGCCGATCGACGAGCTCCTCGAGGCCACCGACTCGAAGTACAGCCTCGTGATCTACGCGGCCAAGCGCGCGCGTCAGATCAACGCGTACTACTCGCAGCTCGGTGAGGGTCTGCTCGAGTACGTCGGTCCGCTGGTGGACACCCATGTCCACGAGAAGCCGCTTTCGATCTCCCTGCGTGAGATCAACGCCGGTCTGCTGACCTCCGAGGCCATCGACGGCCCTGCGTAGCAGTTCGTTCGGCACGTCACCACAGGCCCGGCCGGGGCACCATCCCACCCGCCCAGCGAGGGGGAGCGTCCGGTCGGGCCTGCGGTGTGTCAGTAGCCTGTCGTGTGTCAGCTGTCGTGCCTCAGCTGCGTGTGTGATCGAGGATGCCATCGAGAGGCGACGGTGCATCGCCGTCCGTGGGGAGCGGGAGCGCAGTGGACAAGCCCAAGGTCGTACTGGGAGTCAGCGGCGGGATCGCCGCCTACAAGGCGTGCGAGCTGCTGCGCAGACTGACCGAGTCCGGGCACGACGTGCGCGTCGTCCCCACCGCGTCCGCCCTGAACTTCGTCGGTGCGCCCACCTGGTCCGCCCTCTCCGGGCATCCGGTGTCCACCGAGGTCTGGTCGGACGTCCATGAGGTCCCGCACGTACGGATCGGGCAGGAGGCGCAGCTGGTCGTCGTGGCCCCCGCCACCGCCGACCTGCTGGCCAAGGCCGCCCACGGCCTCGCCGACGATCTGCTCACCAACACGCTGCTCACCGCCCGCTGCCCTGTGGTGTTCACCCCGGCGATGCACACCGAGATGTGGGAGCACCCGGCGACTCAGGAGAACGTGGCGACGCTGCGCCGCCGCGGCGCGGTGGTGATCGAGCCCGCCGTCGGGCGGCTCACCGGTGTGGACACCGGCAAGGGGCGGCTGCCCGAGCCGGCCGAGATCTTCGAGGTCTGTCGGAACGTGCTGGCGCGCGGAGTGAGCACCCCTGACCTCGCGGGCCGCCATGCCGTGATCAGCGCGGGCGGCACTCGTGAGCCCCTCGACCCGGTGCGCTACCTGGGCAACCGTTCGTCCGGCAAGCAGGGTTACGCACTCGCACGCACGGCGGCGGCCCGCGGTGCCAAGGTGACCCTGATCGAGGCCAACACCGGATTCGCCGACCCCGCGGGTGTGGACGTACTCCATGTCGGCACGGCGGTGCAGCTCCGCGAGGCCGTCGTCAAGGCGGCTCTTCAGGCCGATGTGGTGGTGATGGCGGCGGCGGTCGCGGACTTCCGCCCGGCGGAGTACGCGGCAGGCAAGATCAAGAAGAAGGACGGCCTGGAGCCCGCCCCGGTCGCCCTGGTGCGCAACCCGGACATCCTCGCCGAGATCTCCGCCGATCGGCCCCGTCAGGGCCAGATCGTCGTGGGCTTCGCCGCCGAGACCGACGACGTGCTCGCCAACGGCCGGGACAAGCTCCGCCGCAAGGGCTGCGACCTGCTGGTCGTCAACGAGGTGGGAGAGCGCAAGACCTTCGGCGCCGAGGAGAACGAGGCAGTGGTCCTCGCCGCCGACGGCGGCGAGACCCCGGTGCCGTACGGGCCCAAGGAAGCCCTCGCGAACACCGTGTGGGACCTGGTGGCGGCCCGGCTGGCCTGACGCCGCCGACCCGCGGCCCGGACTCCTGCCGGCGGCTGGGCCCGGCGACACGCCGAATGTGACACACGCCGCAATCGGCGGGGTCGGCGGTTCCTGAGTGATGCCGAGCGGAATCCGGATGAACGGCGCACATCGCCCCGAGTCACCACGGCATACGGGCGAGGCGTGGCGGAATGCGGGATTCAGATCATCTGGGGCCTCTGGCGCGGTGTGCGGCAACATGCACTTTGTGTGGCCGAACGACTCCCGTGAGGTCGGACACGTGGTCCAATCGCCCGCCTCTCCCGATAAACTGTTCTCGGAACGACGTGGGGCGCAGCCCCCGGCCGGTCCATCAATGATCAGCCAGCAGCCGCTGCAACCCCAGGGAGCGTTGTGTCCCGTCGCCTGTTCACCTCGGAATCCGTCACCGAAGGCCACCCCGACAAGATCGCTGACCAGATCAGCGACACCATTCTCGACGCGCTGCTCCAGGAGGACCCCACCTCCCGTGTCGCCGTCGAGACGCTGATCACCACCGGCCTGGTGCATGTGGCCGGAGAGGTGACCACGAAGGCCTACGCCGACATCCCCACCCTGGTGCGCAACAAGATCCTCGAGATCGGCTACGACTCCTCGAAGAAGGGCTTCGACGGCGCCTCCTGCGGTGTCTCGGTCTCCATCGGAGCGCAGTCCGCCGACATCGCGCAGGGCGTCGACACGGCCTACGAGTCCCGGGTCGAGGGTGACGAGGACGAGCTCGACAAGCAGGGCGCGGGTGACCAGGGGCTGATGTTCGGCTACGCCTGCGACGAGACCCCCGAGCTGATGCCGCTGCCGATCCACCTCGCGCACCGACTCTCGCGCCGCCTGTCCGAGGTCCGCAAGAACGGGACCATTCCCTACCTGCGCCCCGACGGCAAGACCCAGGTCACCATCGAGTACGACGGTGACAAGGCGGTCCGGCTCGACACGGTGGTGGTGTCCTCGCAGCACGCGTCCGACATCGACCTCGACTCCCTGCTCGCGCCCGACATCCGTGAGTTCGTGGTGGAGCACGTACTCAAGGAACTCGTCGAGGACGGCATCAAGCTGGACACCGACGGCTACCGCCTGCTGGTGAACCCGACCGGCCGCTTCGAGATCGGCGGCCCGATGGGCGACGCCGGCCTCACCGGCCGCAAGATCATCATCGACACCTACGGCGGCATGGCCCGGCACGGTGGCGGTGCCTTCTCCGGCAAGGACCCGTCCAAGGTCGACCGTTCCGCCGCCTACGCCATGCGCTGGGTCGCGAAGAACGTCGTGGCCGCAGGTCTCGCCGCTCGCTGCGAGGTGCAGGTCGCGTACGCGATCGGCAAGGCCGAGCCCGTCGGCCTCTTCGTGGAGACCTTCGGGACCGCCACGATCGACACCGAGAAGATCGAGAACGCCATCGGCGAGGTCTTCGACCTCCGCCCGGCCGCGATCATCCGCGACCTCGAACTGCTCCGCCCGATCTACGCCCAGACCGCGGCGTACGGCCACTTCGGCCGTGCGCTCCCCGACTTCACCTGGGAGCGCACGGACCGTGTGGAGGCCCTGCGCGCGGCGGCCGGTCTGTAAGCCCCTTCGGCCCTGACCAGGGCCCTTAGCGAGCGCCGCTGTCAGCGCGGTCTGGTAGGAATATCGCTGTGAGCAGCGGCGACGAAAGTTCCGGGCGGACCGGGGACGGGCCGTCTGAGCAGCTTGCGCTGATACGGGACACCGTCCGCAAGGCCCCGCGCGCCAAGCCGCGCACCTGGCGGGGAGCGGCACTCGCCGACGAACTGCCGGTGGCCAGGGTCGTGGTCAACAAGGGCGTGCTCCACCTCGACCAGTTCTTCGACTACGCCGTGCCCAGGGAACTCGACGCCGCCGCCCAGCCCGGCGTCCGGGTGCGGGTCCGGTTCGGCGCGGGAGCCCACCAGGTGCGAGCCGGGCGGCGCGAGGGCGGCCGGCTGACCGATGGGTTCATCGTGGAGCGCCGAGCCGAGTCGGACTATGCGGGGCCGCTGGCCGCGCTCGCCGACGTCGTATCGCCCGAGCCGGTGCTGAGCCCCGAACTGCTCGCACTGGCCCGTGCGGTGGCCGACCGCTACGCGGGCAGCCTCGCGGACGTGCTGCAGCTCGCCGTGCCACCGCGCAGCGCCCGGGCCGAGGCGAAGCCGTCGCGGCAACCGTTGCCACCCCCGGACACACCCGACCCCGGAACCTGGGCACGCTATCCGCGCGGTCCCGGCTTCCTGGAGGCACTCGCGACCGGGGCGTCGCCTCGGGCCGTGTGGAGCGCGCTACCGGGCCCGCACTGGGCCAGGGAACTCGCCGCCGCCGTCGTGGCGACCCTGGCGTCCGGCCGGGGCGCGTTGGCCGTGCTGCCGGACGGCAAGTCCGTGGCACGGGTCCACGAGGCCCTGACGGGGCTGATCGGGGACGGTCGGCACGCGGTGCTCACCGCCGACGCGGGACCTGAGAAGCGCTATGGCCAGTGGCTCGCCGTGCGCCGTGGATCGGCGCGGGCGGTGATCGGCACGCGCGCCGCCATGTTCGCGCCGGTACGTGATGTCGGCCTGGTGGCGTTGTGGGACGACGGGGACGGCAGCCACAGCGAGCAGCACGCCCCGCTGCCCCACGCACGCGAGGTGCTGCTGCTGCGGGCGGCCCACGAAAGGTGCGGCTTTCTGCTGGGATCGGTGAGCTGCACGGTCGAGGCCGCCCAGCTGATCGAGAGCGGGTGGGCGCAGCCGCTCGCCGCGGACCGTGCCCGGGTACGCGAGGCGGCGCCGTTGATACGCACCGTCGGTGACGGGGAACTCGCCCGAGACGAGGCGGCCAGGGCTGCCCGGCTGCCGACCCTGGCCTGGCAGGCCGTGCGCGAAGGACTGCGCAGCGGACCGGTGCTGGTGCAGGTCCCGCGCAGGGGCTACGTACCGAGGCTGGCCTGTGAGCGCTGCCGTGAGCCCGCTCGGTGCGCGCAGTGCTCGGGCCCCCTGGAAGCTCCCCGCGAGCGCGAGTTGCGTTGCGGCTGGTGCGGAAGGGACACCCAGAGCTGGCACTGCGCGGAGTGCGGCGGAGTGCGGCTGCGCGCCCAGGTGGTGGGTGCCCGGCGCACGGCGGAAGAGCTGGGACGTGCGTTCCCGGCCGTCCCGGTGCGCACATCCGGGCGCGACCATGTCCTCGACGCCGTGCCGGATCGGCCCGCCCTGATCGTCAGCACCCCGGGCGCGGAACCGGTCGCACAAGGCGGCTATGCGGCGGCACTGCTGCTGGACGGCTGGGCGATGCTGGGCAGACCCGATCTGCGATCGGGTGAGGAGGCGCTGCGCCGCTGGCTGAGCGCGGCGGCGCTGGTGCGCGGCCAGGACGAGGGCGGCACCGTGGTCGTCGTCGCCGAACCCACCCTGCGGCCCGTGCAGGCGCTGGTGCGATGGGACCCCTTGGGGCACGCCCGGCGTGAGCTGGCGGAGCGTGCCGAGCTCGGTTTCCCCCCGGTGTCCCGGATGGCGTCCGTGATGGGCCGCGCGGACGCGATCACCGCGTTTCTGGCGACGGCGGACCTGCCGCCCGAAGCGGAGATCCTGGGGCCTGTCCCGCTGCCGCCCGCTGCCGCGGTGCGACCCCGTAAACCCGGGGACCCACCGGCCGGGGAGCAGTGGGAGCGTGTGCTGCTGCGGGTGCCCCCGGGCAGCGGGGCGGCACTCGCGTCCGCACTGAAGTCGGCGCAGTCGTCGCGCCTGGCCCGGGGCGGGGGGGACACGGTGCGGGTCCGCATCGACCCCCCGGACATCGGGTAGCGCCTGATCGACGGGTACGGCGTGGGCGGGCCGTCGGTGTACGCGCACCCGTGGCCGCTCCCGGCGGGTGTCCGGGTCGGCGGGGACATCCCGGACACGACTCCCGCGTGCCCCGGCTGCCCTTCGTGTGGACGCCGGGTCCGCGGTCGCAGGAGCTACCCGTTGCGAGGCGCCGGAACCGCCCGGGCCGCCGGAACCGCGGAAGCGGGAGCCGCTTGCGCCGCCGCCTGTACCGGCTCCGAGCCCGCGCCTGCCGGCTGAGTGGCCCGGCGTGAACCGTAACGCCGGTGCACCGCCTGCTTGGTGACGCCCAGGGCCGAGCCCACCGCGTCCCAGGAGAAGCCCAGTGAGCGGTCGAAGTCCACGGCGGCGGTCACCAATGTCTCGACGCTGTCCCGTAGTTCCTGCGCGAGACGGACGGTGGGGGCGGGAGCACGTCCGTACACGACGAAGCCCGTGGACGGGCCTGAGCGCCGTGGACGGTAGACATTGCCCAACTGGGCCGTGAGCGTGCGCAGTGCGTCCACCTGTCGACGGACCCGCTCGATGTCCCGCACCAACAGATGCAGGCTGGCCCGGGCTTGAGCGTCGTGGGTTGCGTGGTCGGCCATGAACAAGCCTCTCGAACCGGCGTTGAAAGGGGCCGGGCCGCACCGGATGCCACCGGATCAGGATACGGCGGCATGCGGCCCGTTTCGGTCAATCTCTCTTGACCAACGCTCCAGCCTGCGTTGTGGTCACGGTGCGGGAGAGTGAGGCCAGGCGCACAGGGCGCGCGGGCATCCGTGCGCCCCCTGTCGGCGGGGCCAAATAGACTGGTGCGTCGCGCGTCCATTCGGCAAACAGAGCGAGGTAACCCCAGTGAAACTTGTCTTCGCAGGCACCCCCGAGGTCGCCGTACCCGCCCTTGACGCGCTGATCGCCTCCGACCGCCACGAGGTGGCCGCGGTGGTCACACGCCCCGACGCGCCCGCCGGCCGCGGCCGCCGGCTGGTCGCCAGCCCGGTCGCGCAGCGCGCGGAGGAGGCCGGCATCGAGGTCCTCAAGCCCGTCAAGCCGCGTGACGAGGACTTCCTGGCCCGGCTGCGTGAGATCGCGCCCGACTGCTGCCCGGTCGTCGCGTACGGCGCCTTGCTGCCCAAGGCGGCGCTCGACATCCCCTCCAACGGCTGGGTCAATCTCCACTTCTCGCTGCTGCCCGCCTGGCGCGGAGCCGCGCCGGTTCAGCACGCGATCCTCGCCGGTGACGAGATGACCGGGGCATCGACGTTCCAGATCGAGGAGGGACTCGACTCCGGACCCGTCTACGGTGTGATCACCGAGCACGTTCGCCCCACCGACACCAGCGGTGATCTGCTCACCCGGCTCGCGTTCGCCGGTGCGGGGCTGCTCGCCGCGACCATGGACGGCATCGAGGACGGCACCCTCAAGGCGGTCCCGCAGCCCACCGACGGGATCACCCTCGCGCCGAAGATCACCGTCGAGAACGCGCATGTCGACTGGAAGGCGCCCGCTCTCCGGGTCGACCGGGTGGTACGCGGCTGCACCCCCGCACCCGGAGCGTGGACCGTCTTCCGGGGCGAGCGGCTCAAGCTGGTGAACGCGGCACTGGTCCCCGACCGCACGGACCTCGCGCCCGGGGAGCTCTCCGCCGGGAAGAACAGCGTCCACGCCGGTACCGGTTCGCACGCCGTCGAGCTGCTCTGGGTGCAGCCCCAGGGCAAGAAGCCGATGCGCGCCGCGGACTGGGCGCGCGGAGTGCGGATCGGCCCGGGGGAGCGGCTGGGCGAGGCGGGGGCGATCTGACGGCACTCGGGGCGTGCCCGGTGCGGAGGGCCGCCCGGGCGCTGCGGAAGGGTGCCGTGGTGAAGGCCTCCGCACCATCGGACTAGGCTGGGAGAGTTCGACCCTTTCGAAACGCGGAGCACCTTTTGAGCGAGCAGAGCCGTCGCCGTCCCCCCAAGCCGTACCGTCGCCCGGTGAAGGACCCCGTCCGGATCCTCGCCTTCGACGCGCTGCGGGCTGTCGACGAACGGGACGCGTACGCCAACCTCGTGCTGCCTCCGCTGCTCCGCAAGGCCCGCGAGAAGGGCGACTTCGACAGCCGGGACGCTGCGCTGGCGACCGAGCTCGTCTACGGGACGCTGCGCCGCCAGGGCACCTACGACGCGATCATCGCCGCTTGTGTGGACCGCCCGCTGCGCGAGGTCGACCCGCCGGTGCTCGATGTGCTCTCGCTGGGCGCGCACCAACTGCTCGGCACCCGCATCCCCACGCACGCCGCGGTGTCATCGAGCGTGGAGCTGGCGCGTGTGGTGCTCGGCGACGGACGAGCGAAGTTCGTCAACGCCGTGCTGCGGAAGATCGCGCAGCACGATCTGGACGGCTGGCTGGCGCTCGTGGCCCCGCCCTATGACGAGGACGCCGAGGATCATCTGGCCGTGGTGCACTCGCATCCCCGGTGGGTGGTATCGGCGCTCTGGGACGCGCTGGGCGGTGGCCGCGCGGGCATCGAGGACCTGCTGGAGGCCGACAACGAGCGGCCCGAGGTGACGCTGGTGGCCCGCCCCGGCCGGGCGACCACCGAGGAGCTCCTGGCCCAGCTCGGTGAGGGAGCCGGTCTGCCGGGCCGCTGGTCGCCGTATGCCGTACGGCTCGTCGAGGGCGGCGAGCCGGGGGCGCTCGACCCCGTCCGCGATGGCCGGGTCGGGGTCCAGGACGAAGGCAGCCAGCTCGTCGCCATCGCCCTGGCGAACGCCCCGCTCGACGGCTCCGATCGGCGCTGGCTGGACGGTTGCGCGGGACCCGGGGGCAAGGCGGCCCTGCTGGGTGCCCTGGCCGCCGAGCGCGGCGCGGCGCTGCTGGCCGCCGAGAAGCAGCCCCACCGCGCCCGACTCGTGGAGCGCGCCCTGACCGGCAACCCCGGCCCTTACCAGGTCATCGCGACCGACGGCACCCGCCCGCCATGGCGAGCCGGAGCCTTCGACCGGGTCCTGGTCGATGTGCCCTGCTCGGGCCTCGGCGCCCTGCGCCGTCGCCCCGAGGCCCGCTGGCGCCGCCGGCCCGAGGACTTCGAGGGATTCGCCCCGCTCCAGCGCTCGCTGCTGCGGGAAGCGCTGCGCGCGGTCCGGGTCGGCGGTGTGGTCGGCTATGCGACCTGCTCGCCGCATCTCGCCGAGACCCGGGTGGTGGTCGAGGACGTCCTGAAAGGCCGTGGTGGTCCGGCGGCCGAGGCCGAGTGGATCGACGCCCGCCCGCTGATGGCCGGGGTACCGGCCCTCGGTGACGGCCCCGACGTCCAGCTGTGGCCGCATCTGCACGGTACCGACGCGATGTACCTGGCCCTGCTGCGACGTACGGCATAGTCAGCGCCCCGGGTCGCGCCCCGCGCGGCGTCGGCGGGAGCGGCGCCGCGGTGCGGGCGGTGCTGCTCTTCGCACAGGACGGCCGCGGGGCGGTACCGGGGCGGTGGAAGTACACGGGGGCATGGCAGTCTTGGCACATGGCCCAGATCTTTCCCAGCATCCTTTCCGCCGACTTCGCCCGCCTCGCCGATGAGGCCAAGGCGGTCGAGGGCGCCGAATGGCTCCATGTCGATGTCATGGACAACCACTTCGTGCCCAATCTGACGCTGGGTGTGCCGGTGGTCGAGTCGCTCAGCCGCGCCACCGACACCCCGCTCGACTGCCATCTGATGATCGAGGATCCGGACCGCTGGGCTCCGCAGTATGTGGAGGCCGGCGCCGGGTCCGTCACCTTCCACGTGGAGGCGGCGGCGGCGCCTGTCCGGCTGGCGCGGGAGATCCGGGCGAAGGGCGCGCGTGCCTCGATGGCGCTGCGGCCAGCCACCCCCATCGAGCCGTACGAGGACCTGTTGCCCGAGCTCGACATGCTGCTGGTCATGACCGTGGAGCCCGGCTTCGGCGGGCAGGCGTTCCTGGACATCATGCTTCCGAAGATCCGGCGTACCCGGGAGCTGATCAACAAGCACGGACTGGAGCTGTGGCTCCAGGTCGACGGAGGTGTCTCGGAGTCCACCATCGAGCAGTGTGCCGAAGCCGGCGCGGATGTCTTCGTGGCAGGCTCGGCGGTCTACGGGGCCGAGGACCCGGCGCGAGCGGTGCGCGCGCTGCGGGACAAGGCTTCGCGGACCATCGCGGCAGCCCCCTGGGCATGCGACCACTGAGCCACGGATACGTGAACGGGGCCCGATCGGGCTGATCGACAACCTCTGGATCTGACAGGATGACGGTCCCGGAGTGTGAACAGCAGTGAGGAGAGCGCGGTGTCTGCAATGTCGGCGGGACGGCCAGCCCTGCGGATGGGACCCGCGGAGCTGGTGCAGGCGGCGGCCATGGCCCGTCGCTTCTACCTGGAGGGCAAGTCCAAGATCCAGATCGCCGAGGAGTTCGGCGTCAGCCGCTTCAAGGTCGCCCGGGTCCTGGAGACCGCTCTCGAACGCGATCTGGTGCGGATCGAGATCCGCGTGCCTGCCGAACTGGACGCGGAGCGCTCCGACGCGCTGCGCGCCCGCTTCGGTCTGCGCCACGCGGTGGTCGTGGAGTCCCCGGCGGAGGGCGAGGACGAGTCCCCCGACCCCGAGAACCTGGGCGAGGTCGCAGCGGACCTGCTCGGAGAGCTCGTCACCGAGGGCGATGTGCTCGGTCTGGCCTGGGGGCGCTCGACCATCCACATGGCGGCGGCGCTCGACCGGCTCCCGCCGTGCACCGTCGTCCAGCTGACCGGTGTGTACGACGCGGGAACCGCCGAGCGCGGTTCGGTGGAGGCGGTGCGCCGCGCTGCCCAGGTGTCGGGCGGAGAGGCGCACCCGATCTACGCGCCGATGCTGCTGCCCGACCCGGCCACGGCCGCGGCCCTGCGCAACCAGACCGGTATCGCGCGTGCCTTCGAGTACTTCGACAAGGTGACCGTCGCCTGTGTCTCCATCGGGTCCTGGGAGCCGGGCATCTCGACCGTCCACGACATGCTGTCGGACGAGGAGCGGGCCCACTACGCCTCGCTCGGTGTGGCGGCGGAGATGTCCGCCCATCTCTTCGACGCAGACGGCCGCAGAGTCGGCCGGGACCTCGGTGAGCGCTGTATCACGGTCGAGGCGGACCGGCTGCGCCGTATCCCCGAGGTCATCGCGATCGCGGGCGGCCAGCGCAAGGCGGCGGCGATCGGCGCGGTGCTGCGGTCGGGTCTCGTCACCAGCCTGGTGACGGACACCGCCGCCGCGGACTTCCTGCTCACCGAGTCCCAGCCCGGTCCCCGGCCGGCCCTTGAGCGGGCGGACCCGGACAGCTGACGGCTGCGTGCGCCACGGCCTCGGCCGCGCGCTTCGGCCGTTCGCACGGTCACGGCCCCCGGAGGCGTGAGTCCACGGCCCCGCCGTACGGTCACGGTCCCGGGGCGGCTCCTGGTCCGCGGTCTCCGAGGGGTTGAGGCCGTAGAGCAGCTGCGCGTTCTCCGCGGCCAGCAGCCGCGCCAGCCGGGCGAAGGGGATGGTCTTGGCGCGGGTCAGCCCCGCGTTGTCGACCCACGTCAGCGCGATTCCGTGGACGTCCTGCCCGGTCAGCCGGGTGGTCGCGGCCCCCAGCGGATTCGGCGCAGGGCCTCTTCGGGATCGAGACCGTGCCCCGGGCGGTCGTCCGCCAAGCTCGGCGTGTCGACCTCGCGGCCCCGGGAGGCAGCCGCGATGTGGCCCGTACCGTCCGGCGCATGGTCGCCGCGGGGCCGGGTGTCCGGTCACTTGAGTCGTCGATGGGCTGCAGGGGAATTCCCCACCCACCCCGCGCCCGCCTGCATCACCCGGGGCGGCGGACGACGGGGGCCGCGGATGGTCACCGGTTGTCGCCGGCGCGGTCGACGCGGTCTACTACACGCGAGTACCCGCGATCACACACCGAGATCGACCGGCGGACCGGCGGAAGGTGCCCGATGAGCAACGCCTCGAATGGACGCGGCGGCCCCCTCGCGACCCTGTTCGGCGCCGCAGTCGGCCGGAACGTCACCGTGCTGGACCTGCACGGGGTCACGGACAAAGCCGCCTTCATGGAGCGTTGCGCCGGCGACCTGGAGTTGCCCGCCTGGTTCGGGCGGAACTGGGACGCGCTCGCCGACTGCCTCACCGACATCCCCGGAGACGAGGGCACCTTGGTGCTCGTCCGCCGCTGGCAGGAGTACGCCGAGGCCCGGCCGGGTGAGTGGCAGACCGCTCAGGAGGTCTTCGGACAGGCGGTGGACACGATGCCGCGGCGGCTCGCCGTGCTGGTCGCCATGGGTGAGGCGGATTGAGATCCCGGCGCTCCGTGCGCCTGCGAGGGCCCTTGCTGGCCGCTTCGATTCCCGTTCGGGTAGCCTTTCGACGTAAGGCAGGTCTCCACTTCTGCCCGGCACACGAAGCCCCCGTACCTCTTTGGAGGAATATCCGAATGCGGGGGCGATTTGCTGTGTCCTTGCCGGAGTGACCTGCGACGTTTCGCGTGAAAATGTGAGACTTATGCGCTTCCTTGAGCCCGGCACCGGACGGCCTGTCGCCTCGTCTCCGGTCCCCTACGACCTGACCTACGACGATGTCTTCATGGTGCCGAGCCGGTCTGCCGTGGGCTCCCGCCAGGGCGTCGACCTCTCGTCCCCGGATGGCACCGGCACCACCATTCCGCTGGTCGTGGCGAACATGACCGCGATCGCCGGCCGCCGGATGGCCGAGACCGTAGCCCGCCGCGGCGGTCTGGTCGTCATCCCGCAGGACATCCCGATCGAGGTCGTCACCGAGGTCATCTCCTGGGTCAAGACGCGCCACCTGGTGCTCGACACGCCGATCGTGCTCACCCCTCACCAGACCGTCGCCGATGCCTTGTCCCTGCTGCCCAAGCGGGCCCACGGCGCGGGCGTCGTCGTGGATGGGCAGGACCGCCCGGTCGGCATCGTCACCGAGCACGACCTGTCCGGCGTCGACCGCTTCACCCAGCTGTCGGAGGTCATGTCCAAGGACCTGCTGCTCATCGACGCGGACATGGACCCGCGCGAGGCGTTCACCACGCTGGACAACGCCAACCGCAAGATCGCTCCGGCGGTCGACAAGGACGGCAGACTCGTCGGTGTGCTGACCCGCAAGGGCGCCCTGCGCGCCACGCTGTACACCCCGGCCACCGACGCCCAGGGCAGGTTGCGTATCGCCGCCGCCGTCGGCATCAACGGTGATGTGGCGGGCAAGGCGAGGCAGCTCCTGGACGCGGGGGTCGACACGCTGGTCGTGGACACCGCGCACGGGCACCAGGAGTCGATGATCTCCGCGATCAAGGCCGTCCGGGGTCTCGACCCGCAGGTCCCGATCGTCGCGGGAAACATCGTGGCCGCCGAGGGCGTCCGGGACCTCATCGAGGCCGGTGCGGACATCATCAAGGTCGGCGTGGGCCCCGGCGCCATGTGCACCACCCGGATGATGACCGGTGTGGGCCGCCCGCAGTTCTCCGCCGTACTGGAATGTGCCGCGGAAGCCAGGAAGTACGGCAAGCACGTGTGGGCCGACGGTGGTGTCCGCCACCCGCGCGATGTCGCTATGGCGCTGGCCGCCGGTGCCTCCAACGTGATGGTCGGCAGCTGGTTCGCGGGCACCTACGAGTCTCCCGGCGACCTGCAGCAGAGCGCTGACGGCCGGCTCTACAAGGAGTCCTTCGGTATGGCCTCGGCGCGTGCGGTCCGCAACCGCACCAGTGACGAGTCCGCCTACGACCGGGCCCGCAAGTCGCTGTTCGAGGAGGGCATCTCCACCTCGCGGATGTTTCTCGACCCGGCCCGCCCCGGCGTCGAGGACCTGATCGACTCGGTCATCGCGGGTGTGCGCTCGTCCTGCACCTACGCGGGTGCCGGATCGCTCGAGGAGTTCGCCGAGCGGGCGATCGTGGGCATCCAGAGCGCCGCGGGCTACGCCGAGGGCAAGCCGTTGCACGCGAGCTGGAGCTAGGGTCTTTCGTTTGGATCAAGCCGGTTCGTCGAGCGGGATCTGGTGCCTGCGGTCCCCTTCCGGCCCCGCGGGGCCGGAAGGGGACCGCAGGGCGGAGGGGGGAGCCTCGCGCTTGGAAAGCAGGACAAGCCGAGTGCTCCATCCGCTCGGTGCTCGGTGCTCGGTGCTCGGTGCTCGGTGCTCGGCGTTCGCGGGGTGCGCTCCGCCCACCTCCACGGCCGCCCGCCGTCGGCCGGTGCCCGACGGTACTTTCCGCTGTGCGCAGGGAACTTGCCGTAGTACGCATACTGCGAACACAGCTGAAATGACTGCTCTACGCGGAAGTAGCATCACCGAACGTGTTCACAGTCGCGTACCGGAGGGGTGTTTCATGCCAGATCAGTGCCCGATGGCGATAGACCCGGCGGGCCGGGACATCCACGGTGAGGGCTCTCGGATGCGGGACAGAGGGCCGGTTGCGCTGGTCGAACTTCCGGATGCAGTGGGCGCGTTCGCGGTCAGCAGTCCCGAACTCCTCAAGCGGCTGCTCACCGACGCGCGGGTGTCCAAGGATCCGCGCCGGCACTGGCCGCTCTGGATCAACGGACAGATCTCCCCGGACTGGCCGCTGTTCACCTGGGTCGCCGTGCAGAACATGTTCACCGCCTACGGCACTGAGCACAAGCGCTTGCGGACCCTGGTCTCCAGCGCCTTCACCGCGCGGCGCACGGCCGCGTTGAGGCCGCGCATCGAGGAGATCACCGGCAGGCTGCTGGACCGTGTCGCCGAGGTGGGGCGGCGCGGTGAGGTGGTCGATCTGCGCGAGGAGTTCTGCTATCCGCTGCCGATCCAGGTGATCAGCGAGCTGTTCGGTCTGCCCCGCGACAAGGCCGCGGATCTGCGAGAGGTCGTGGACAGCCTCTTCCACACCTCCGCCGAGCCCGACGAGGTCACCGCCAACTACGGGCGTCTCTACGCTGTGATGGGGGAACTCGTCGAGGAGAAGCGGAAGTCGCCGGGAGACGACCTGACCACCAACCTCCTCGCGGCCCGCGACGACGGGAGGGGCGCCCGGCTCAGTGAGCAGGAACTGCTCGACACCCTGGTGCTCATGATCGGTGCCGGTCACGAGACCACGGTCAACCTCATCGACAACGCCGTGCACGCCCTGCTGACCCATCCCGAGCAGCTCGCGCACGTCCGCGAGGGACGGGCCACGTGGGACGATGCCGTCGAAGAGACCCTGCGTGCGGACGCGCCGGTGGCCAGTCTGCCGTTGCGGTACGCCGTGGAGGACATCGAACTCGGTGAACTCGGAGGCCCGGAAGGGACGGTGATCCGCGCGGGAGAGGCCATCCTCGCCGCCTACGCCGCAGCGGGGCGTGACCCCCAGCAGTACGGGAACGACGCCGATCGTTTCGATGTCACCCGCGTGGACAAGGACCACCTGGCGTTCGGCTACGGGGTGCACCACTGCCTCGGCGCCCCGCTCGGCCGTCTGGAGGCCCGCATCGCACTCCCCGCGCTGTTCGGCCGTTTCCCCGAACTCACCCTCGCCGTGCCCTCGGAGGAACTGCTGCCCGTGGAGTCGTTCATCTCCAACGGACACCGGTCCCTGCCCGTACGCCTGACCTGATCACTCTCCCCGCCACCAGGCCAGGAGCCGGGCCCAGCCGCTCTTGGGCGCAGTGGTCACCGGCGCACTCCGGCGTCCTCCGGGCGGCACGGAGATGTGCCTGGCCGGCGCCGTGGACCCGCCGTCACCCGCAGGCCGCTCATCCTCTTCGGAGTGGGTGACGGCGACGGCCTGGAAACGTACGGGCAGAGCGGCGAGCGCGCGGTGGAACGGGCCCTGCCGCCACTCCAGGTCCCGGACGGGAACGGCTAGTTCCATGTCGGGCAGCCGGTCGAGGAGCTTCTCGATCGCCACGGCGGCGATCAGCCGGGCCGCGCCCTGCGCGGGACAGGAATGCGGTCCGGCGCTCCATGCCAGGTGGGCGCGGTTCCCCGTGCGCTGATCGACCACCAGGGCAGGGTCCGTGTTCGCTGCGGCGAAGCTGATGACGACAGGGTGGCCCTCCTTGAGCAGCGTCCCTTCGTACACGACGTCGTGCACGGGGAAGTGGACGGCGTAGTTCGCCATGGGCGGGTCGGTCCACAGCACTTCGTCGAGGGCGTCCTCCACGGGCAGGCTGCCGCCCGACAGACTGCCGGCGAAGCGGTCGTCCGACAGCAGCAGGCGCAGGCTGTTCGCGATCAGATTCTGCTCGGGCTCGGTGCCGGCACCCATGAGCAGGACCAGGGTGTGGACGAGTTCCTCGTCCGTCAGCCGCGCGGGATGGGCGATGAGCCGGGAGGTCACGTCCTTCCCCGGAGTCTCGCGTTTGAGCGCGATCAGCTCGCCGACGGTTCGAGTGAGCAGCTCGTTGGCCTTCTCGGCTTCGACGAGTTCGAAGATGCCGGCCATTCCCTCGACCAGCCGCTCGCCGTACTCGGGCGGACAGCCGAAGAGTTGGTTGAGCACCAGAAGCGGCAGGGGCCGGGCGTACGCGCCGAGCAGATCCGCCTCCCCGTCCGCGGCGATGCGGTCGATGAGCGCGTCGGCGCTCTGCCCGACGTAGCCGCGCAGGGCGCTGGGCTCCACGCCACCCAGGCTGTCCGTGATCGCCTCGCGCAGTCGCCGGTGTTCCGGCCCGTCGGTCAGCAGGGCGTTCGGCCGGTAGGCCATCATCGGCGCGACCGGGCTGTCCGCGGGCACGGTGCCGTCGGCCATGTCGCGCCAGCGGCGGGAGTCCTTCGAGAACGTCTCGGGACTGCGCAGCACGTGGAGTGCGGCGTCGTAGCCGATGACGAGGGTGGCCCGCACCCCGGGTGACAGCTCGACCGGGGCGGCCGGTCCGGCCTGCCGCATACGCCGGTATGCGGCGGCCGGATCCGCTGCGAATCCGGGCCCGTACAGCAGCTCGTGACGTGGACAGCCGGACGCGGGGTCGGATGTCGACTCGGGGTTCATGCGTGCTCCAGTTCGCTCGTGCGGGTCAGCAGGTGCTCGACGAGGGAGACCAGTGCCCGGGTCGAGGAATCGCGGTCGCGGGCGTCACAGCGGACGAGGGGGGTTTCCGGGAGCAGGTCGAGGGCCTCCCGCACCTCGTTCAGCGCGTGCCGGGGCGTGCCGTCGAATTCGTTGAGGGCCACCGCGTAGGGCAGGTCGAGTTCCTCCAGGACGCCCATGACGTCGAACGAGTGTTGAAGGCGGCGGGTGTCCGCCAGGACCAGTGCGCCGAGCGCGCCCCGGGTCATGTCGCGCCAGAGCGCGGTGAACCGCTGCTGCCCTGGGGTGCCGAAGAGGTACAGCACAAGAGCGTCGCTGAGCGTGAGGCGGCCGAAGTCGAGGGCCACCGTGGTGGTCGTCTTGTCGTGGGTGCCCTCCAGGTCGTCGACCAGGGCGCCTGCTTCGGTCATCACCTCCTCGGTACGCAGCGGACGGATCTCGGACAACGTCCCCACGAAGGTGGTCTTGCCGACCGCGAAGTGGCCGACCACCAGGATCTTGACGGCGGTCTGCACGCCCGGTCGGAGATAGACGTCTTCGGACTCAGAGGCGGGCGCGGAGCCCATCGAGCACCTCCTGCAGGATTCGGGCATCGGACGGCAGGGCGACAGGGACCGGTGCGAGCGTGACGATGTGTCCGCTGTCCAGGAGGTCGGCCACCAGGACCTTCGTGACGCTGACCGGCAGCGACAGATGGCCGGCCACCTCCGCCACCGACAGTGCCCCGGGTCCGCAGAGCTCCGTGATACGCCGCTTCTCGAGCCCCAGACCGGCCAGGGACTGCCTCTCGGACGCGATCAGGAGCGTGACGAGGTCCAGGGTGCCGCGGCTCGGGTGAGCGCGGCCCTCCGTGACCACGTAGGGCCGTACCAGCCTTCCGCCGGGGCGGCTCCTGGGTGGCGTCATGCCCGGATGCCGGTTCCGTGCCGAGCCGGACTGGTCATCTCCTTGCCGAGTCGGTCGACCAGTTTGTGCATGCGGTACGTGACCGCCTCCATGTCCACGTTCTCCGTCGTGGAGACCGCGAGGTAGGCGCCCTCGCCGGCGGCGACGAGGAACACGTAGCCGTGGGCGAACTCGATGAGGGTCTGCCGCCACGGGCTGTCGCCGTGTCCGCAGAACTCGGCCGTACTGCGGCTGATGGACTGGAGGCCGGAGAGTCCGGCCGCCAGCCGCTCGGCGTCGTCCCTGCCGATGTCCGCGGAGTGCGCCCGGAGCATGCCGTCCGCCGAGAGCAGGATCGCGTGCCGGGCTTCGGGCACCTTCAGGACCTCATCGAGCATCCAGCCCACATCGCTGTTCCTGGGCTCGATCATCCTCGGTTGTTCCCTTCGTCTTCGTGGTCGGCGGCCTGGGTGGCACGGCCGTGCAGAGTGCCGCGCGCGAACGCACCGATCCGCCTGGCGGTCTCCTCGGCGGAGCGGGTGCCGGCCTCTTCGGCCGGGCCCGGCGCCTGCTGCGCCGTCGCAGGATGCCGGGCGGCGCGGCGGCGGCGCTTCGGCAGTCCTCCCACGGTCGTCGCCGCAGGGGCCGCCGGCTCGGGCGGCCGGGGACCTGACGCACTGCGGGCCGCGGCCGCGGACGCCGCGGGAAGCTCGTCGGAGTCCTCCGGACGCGTGAGCAGGACGCTCGGCAGGAACACGACGGCGCGTACGCCCCCGTACGGGGACTGGGTGTCCACGCGGACGCTGAACCCGTACCGATGGGCGAGGACCCCGATGACGGCGAACCCGAACTGCGGAGGGTCCTCAAGCCGGGTGACGTCCACCGCGCGCCTGCCGGACAGCAGCACCGAGGCCTTCTCCGAGGCCTGCGCGTCCATCCCGACTCCCGCGTCGTCGATCACCACACAGGCGCCGTTGTGGACTGCCTGGACGCCCACCTCGACCTGGGTGGTGGGTTGCGAGTGGCGCGCCGCGTTGTCGAGCAACTCGGCCACGGCCAGGACCACGGGCTCCACGGCCCGGCTCTCGACGGCGATGTCGACCTCGCCGCGGATCCGGATCCGCCGGTAGTCACGGATCCGCGACGTGGCTCCGCGCACCACCTCGACCAGCCCGGATGCCGTCCGTTGCCGACCCGGCCAGGATCCGCACAGCACGGCGATGGCTTGGGCGCGGCGGCCGAACTGGGCGTTCGCGTGGTCGACTTCCAGGAGATCGCGCAGGACGTCGGGGTGGTCGTGGCGGTCCTGCATCTCCGAGATGGCCACCTGCTGTTCGTTGGCCAGGGCCTGGATCGAGCGCATCGAGGACTTCAGCGCCGCCTTGGCCGACCGGTCGGCCCGGGCCTGCGCGTTCTCCACGGCCTGGGCGAAACGTTCGAGCACTCCGTCCAGGCACTTCGCGAAGTCCGTCTCCGCCAGTCGGTCTTCGAGGAGCCCGACGCCGGGTACGGACTGGCCCGCCGACTCCTCGAGTGCCGGCAGCCGTACGGTGAGCAGGTGGCGGAGCTCCTCCTCCCGGGCTCGCAGGCCATCCGCCAGTTCCTCGTTCCGCCTTTGCCGCAGCGCGCTGATCCCGCGCTGCCGTACCAGGAGCACGGCGAGGACGAGGAGGCCGACGGCCAGGCACCACAGCACCGCGTCCGGTATCCGTTCAGTCATGAAGTCCTCAAGACGGCTTGAACCCTGCGGGAGCGCCTGACGTTAGTTCTGGTCGGACGCGCGTACTACATCTCACGCGCAGAGAACTTGCCGTCAGGCGCAGAGGTCCTCCGAGGCTGTCGGTCGGCCACGGTTCGTCCCCGCCGTCCGCAGCATGGTCACCGGGGGGACCCGGTGCGGCCGTCTGCACTACGATGCCCGCGCGGATGGCCGCTGGACCGTCGGATCGGCCTTCGGTACGGCAGGGACGCGTGACGGCGGAGGGGTGCTTTGCGTGGGATTACGTACAGTCTGGTCGAACAGACGACGGCGCATGTCGAGCCGCGGGAGCGGGCCGACTCATGGAGCGAGCAGGTCGGCTTCCACCACACCCGGCTGGATTTCCGCTATGCCCGACCGGACTGCTTCGACGGCGAGATGACGAGCCAGCGCAGCGACACCTATGACCTCATCACCTGGCGAAGCGATCGTGTCGAGTACGTCAGGACGCCTCGGCTGGTACGCCAGGCACCCGCTCCGGACTACCGCTTCGTGTTCCCGGTCGAGGGAGAAATGACGCTTCGGCAGGACGACCGGCAGATCCGGCTGAGCCCGGGCTCGGGAAGACTGATGCCGTTGGACGCCCCCTTCGCGCTGCGGCACGGCTCGATGTTGAGGGGCGTCATCCTGTCCATACCAGCCTGCGAGATCGACGGCCCGCTCAACCGGAAGTCCCCCCTGTCGACCGGAGTGGACTTGTCCACCGGTCTGGGACGCGTCCTGCACGGCATGGTGGTCGGCCTGTACGACGAGCGCACGCACCTCGACGCCGCGCAGTTCAACGCCGTCACGGACCGTGCGGTCGAGCTGCTGTGCATGCTCGTCGCCGGTGACGACCGCCCTGACGTTCCCGGTCACCTGGCCGAGGTCGAGGCTGTGGTCCGTCGCTACGCGCGGGACCATGCCGCCGATCCGGGTCTCACGGGGGCGTCCATGGCGCGAGCGCTCGGCTGGTCGCTCCGCCAGATCCAACTGGCCCTCCAGCGGGCCGGGACCACGCCGCGCGAGGTGATCCGCGAGGAGCGCCTGCGCGGGGTACGCGACCGCCTCCAGCGCGCGGAATACGCGCACATGACGATCAGTGAACTCGCGTGCGCCATGGGCTTCTCCTCGGCGAGCGCGCTGAGCACCGCCTTCCGGCAGCGTTTCGGGACCAGCCCGCGGGAGCTGCGTCGTCGGCACCACCAGGCGTGATCGGTGCCTGACCGGCTCCCCGGGCTGTCGTCGCCCGGGAACCGCGTTTGCCTCCAGGGCGAAAAGACCCGTGCAGTTACCTTGCGGTAGCTGGTGATGCTGTGTCAGATTCCCCGGTGCCACCGGCCGGTGACTTCATCTCCCCCCCCATGCCCGAGGCCCAACGCGGGCCAGGATGGCCAGACATCGGAGTCACACATGAGACGCACCGCAATGCTCGCCGCAGCCACCGCTGCGGTTCTGGCACCACTCGTCGCCGCACCCCCCGCACATGCGGCGACGCGTAACCCGGTCCTGTTCGTGCACGGCCTCAGCAGCTCGGCCAGCACCTGGAACGACTGGGTCGGCAAGTTCAAGGCGGACGGGTACGCGGCATCGGAGTTGCACACCTGGTCCTATGACTGGAAGCAGTCCAACAAGACCACGGCGTCGCAGCTGGCGGTGAAGGTGCAGCAGATACGCGCCGCCACGAATGCCGAGAAGGTCGACATCGTCGTCCATTCGATGGGTGCGCTGAGCTCTCGCTGGTACCTCAAGTTCCACGGCGGAACCTCGTACGTCGACGACTTCGTCTCGGTCGCCGGAGTGAACCACGGGACGGACGTCACGTTCTTCTGCTCCTTCTACACCTCGTGCAAGGAAATGGTCATCGGGAGCAGCTTCCTGAAGAGCCTCAACGCCGACGACGAAACCCCGGGTGCAGTCAACTACGCCACCCTCTGGTCCACATGCGACGCCGCCATCAACCCGGACGAGTCGGCGAAACTGAGCGGCGCGGCCAACACGTCGGTGGGCTGCAAGTCCCACAACAGCATGAACGACGACCACGGGAACTACACGAAGGTGCGGGACTTCATCGCCTGACCGCGCCCGGTCCGGCCCCGCCTCGACGGGGCCGGACCATCCGACGGAACGGTTCAGCGCGCCGGGCCGACGCGAACGTCGTCCACCGCCCAATACCAGTCGTTGCTTCCGCGGTAGCGGAAGCCCACCCGGATGTCGGTGGCGCTCGTGGGCACGTCGATGTGCATAGATTCGCCGGAGGCCAGAGCGGTGCGCGTATGGCTCCTGACCGTCGTCCAGGGCCCCCCGTCGAAGGAGACCCGGACCTCGGCCCGCTGGCCGGGCCAGTGGCGGTAGTGCGACCGGTAGCTCAGGGTGAGCGCTGCCCCGCCGGTCGTGGCCCAACTAGGACTGATGAGGGTGGAGTCGAAGGAGCCTTCCGTGGAACGGTCGGCCCACTCGTCGGAATCGGCGACGGCGAAGACGTCGCGGGAGCGGACGTTCGTCTCCCGGTACTGGCCCCACTGCGTCTGTGACCAGAACTCGTCCGTGGTGAACGTCCATCCGCGCCATTCCGCCACACCGCCCCCGGCCATGGCGGAGTTGTCGACCCGCCAACCGTCGGGGGGAGTATGGGTGAATCCCAGCGTCCCCGCCGGAACACCCCGGTCGTCGACGCGGGTGCGCAACAGGGGGCGCACGGTGTCGAACGCGTCCCAGTCCGCAGTGCCCAGCGGCCGTCCGTCGAGGCCGTCGGCTGCCACGCCCACATGCGAAAGTGCCGTGGCGGCGACGTCGACCTGCCGGACGTCGTGCCGCACCGAGCCCGGGGGGATGCCGGGGCCCGTGGCGATGACGAAGGTGCCTCGCTCCTTGAGGGTGAACCCGCCGTGACCGCCCTTGTCGGTGTGACCGTGATCCGTGGTGACCAGGATCTGCCAGTTCTCCTCGGAGTAATTCGGCCGGGTGGTGACGGCGCCCAGCAGCATCCCGACGTTCCGGTCGGTCCTGGCTATGGCGTCCAGGTACTGCGTGGTTGCGGCTCCGTGGCCGTGGCCGGCCGAGTCGATCTCACCGAAGTAGACGAAAGCGGCGTCGGGATCGCCCCTGTGTAACTCCTCGGCCGCTGCGACGGCGACCTTGCCGTCCTCGGTGCGGTTGCCGTTGGCCGAGCCGTCGAGGCTCAGCCGCTTGTCGACGGCGGAGGAGAACACGGGGCCGCCCTTGCGCGACGAAGCCAGGGGTTCCCAGCCCGCGGCGGCATAGGTGGCGAGGTCGGGACGGGAGCGCTCGATGCGGGTCAGGAAGTCCGGGTGGGTGTCGAAGTCCGCGATGAGGAAGAGGTTGCCCCACACCTTGTGCTTGTCCGGCCATACACCCGTGGCGACCGTGGACCAGCCGGGACCGGAGGACGTGAGGGCCATGGGTACGGTGGGAAGGGTGCTCGGTGCGGTCATCCCCTGTGACATGAGGGAGTGCAGATTGGGGGCGTCGGCGGCCTTGATCCGGTCGAGATTCGCCCCGTCCAGGCCGATCACCAGAACCCTGCCGGTGTCGGTCGCGGGCAGGGCGGCGCTGCTGACCGCGGCGTCGGCCCGGGGCGCGGGAGCGGCGACGGCGGTTGCCCCGACGAGCACTGCGGCGACCCATGCCATGGTGGTGAACCGCCGGGTGCGCGTGAATGGGAGTACGGGTCTCACGCCTACCTCCTGGATGGCGTCGAATGGTTCGGCCCGTCCGAGGGCGACGGCGGATGCCCCGGCGGGATTCGTGACGGGCGGGCTTTCGCCGGCCTCTCCGCTCAGCTGATGACCAGTCCGATGCCTCCGAGCGTGTACACGATGATCGGCATCAGGGGGAAGCCCCCGCGTCGTGACCCTGTGAGCCTGTGCGCCGGGCGGCCCACCCGGTGCCGACGCGGTCGCGAGGCCCAAGCCGACCAGTGTTCGACGTGTCCACGTCATGCACATGCCTGGCAAACTAGAACAGGTTTCGAGTACACGGAAGGCGCCGGACGGAGATGTCCGGCTGACGACCATCCTCGCCCCTGCCGTCGCCGGCCGTGAAGCAGCCCTGATCCGCGTTTCGAGCGTGCGGGTCAGGATCCGGACAGGCCGCGCCCCGGGGCGCCATCGGCCAGTACCTGCTTGCTGTGGGTCGGCCAACGCCTCGCCACCCGCACGACGTTCCGCCGGCCGATGACGGAGGCAGGGAGCCAGGTTCTGCCGGGTTCGACCGGACGTGGCCTCCCCGGCACGCCCGGCCGAAGGCGACCGGCACCGCCTCCACCGAAGGGTACGGGCGATCCTCCTCCTGTCAGGAGGGTACGGGCGACGTCCCCCGGGACGGGAACCGTGTCTTCCGAGCCGTCACCGCTCCGCCGGGTCCGTGCCTGCCTCGCGTCATGCCGCCGGTCTGACCGAGGGGCCGGCGAACCCCGCCGTGCGCAGCGCGCGCCCGACCGCGGCGGCGATCAACGCGTGACCGCTGTCGTTCGGGTGCAGACCGTCGACCAGATGCCGGTCCGTCAGCAGCCGCCTGCCGGGTAGCAGCATGAGGCGCCGGTCGCCCTCCGCCATGAGGTCGTGGACCGCCGACTCCATCGCCGTGCGGAGCTGAGTGAGGGTCGCGCCGACGGCGTTGGGCGTCGACTCGGCCTCCGGGCGCAGCAAGGGGGAGAGCAACAGCAGTGGGGTGTTCGGATGACCCCGGCGTACCAGGGCGACGAAGGCCCTGACCGTCTCGTACATCAGCGCAGCGGTGTGCGGGGTGCGAGACCAGCAGTTGGTGCCGAACGCGAGGGTGAGCAGCTCGGCCGGAAGTCGGGCGAGCTGCTCGGCGGTGGGCAGCTCTCCCCGGGCGCAGCCCGCGTAACCGAGGTTGACGGTGTCGAGGCCGAGAGCCCGCCCGGTGATCGCGGGCCAGGAGTGGGCCGGGCGGGTCGACCACCAGCCCTCCGTGATGGAGTCGCCGTGGACGACCCAGCGGGGCCGTGCGGGTGCAGGCGCCACCACGCCGTCGACTCCCCGCAGCCCCAGGATCACGGGCGCCTGGGACTCCGGCGGATGGATGGTGAACGGCCCTTCTCCCGGGGGGAGTTCCAACGTGAGGGTGGCTTCCTCTGTGGGCTCGGTGAACGATTCGTACAGACAGCGGTCACCGTGCCAGAGCGAGAAGCAGTGGGCCAGTTCGCGCAGCGCGTCCGTCGCGTCCGGCACGCGTGCGCGGTACCGGATGCGTACCGCCCTCGCCCCGCCCGGAGCGGTGAACTCCAGCCGTACTCCGATGGGCAGCGCCGCCCGCTCGCGGGTGTCCCATGGCAGTCGGGCCAGGTCCGCCGGATCGGCGCGCACCGCCCGTGCGCCGTCCCGCCAGGCGACTCCACGCAGGAACGGGCCGGGAGCGAGCCAGTCGCCGTGGGACGTGTCGTCCGGCGGTCGGTCGGCCGCCTGCGCACAGGGCGCCGCCATCGCGGACGTCGGCTCGGGTTGCGGCTCGGGCGGCACAGGGGGCGTCATGGCTGTCTTCGATCCTCGGATGCGTGAGTCGTGAAGTCCGGTTCGGGTAATCCCTGCCCGTGTCTGCCCTTTCGCGCACCTTGGCTGAGCTCTGACGCGGTGTCCATACACACGGAACCGACGCGTTCACGAGGGTTACCGGGAGGAAGCATTGCGTGTCAGGTTCGACATCGCGTAGCTTGACAGCCCCTACCCGTCGGTAATAGCCGCTGGTCAGTGAGTTACGAAACGCAGTTACGAACGCTCTGGGGAGTTCATGCGCCGGCGATTGCGCCGTTCCACGATCCGTGGCCGGATCGTGTCCCTCACCGTGTTGCCGATCATCGCGCTGATGACGCTCTGGACTTTCGCGATGGTGTCCGTGACCGGCGATCTGCGGGCGCTGATCCGCCTCCAGGCGGTCTACGAGAGCTTCGGCACCCCCGTGGACACGGCGGTCGGACAGATCCAGATCGAGCGCAGGCTTGCGGCCGGCTATCTGGGCGCCGCCGAAGACGACGCCGACGAGGCCGGCACCACCGCGTACCTCGCCCAGCAGCAGTCCACCGACCGGGCCGTACGGACGATGCGCGAGGCGATCCGGAATGAGGAGCGCCGCGAGGACCTGTCGGCGCGGCAGCAGGAGTCGCTGGACGCGATGGACAAGGCCACCGAGCAGCTCGACGGGCTGCGCCGGCAGGTGCTGGACCGCTCGCTCTCCTGGAGCGGAGCCGTCGACGCGTACACCGGGATCGTCGAACCGACCTTCGACGTCCAGTCCACGCTCACCGCGCTCCAGGCCGGGCAGCTCGCCCGGGAGGCCCAGGTCGTGGTGGAACTGGTGCGGGTGCGGGAGTTCGTCTCACGTGAGGACGCACTGGTGGCCGGGGCGCGGGCCGCGGGCCGGCTCAGCGACGCCCAGTACGACGTGCTGACTGCCACGATCGAGGACCGCAGGGTCTTCCACCGGACCTATGTCGGGGATCTCCCGGCCGACTCGGCGGCGCTCTTCGGGGAGTTCGAGCGGAGCAGTGAATACCGCTCTCTGGTGGCGGGCGAGAACGCCCTGCTGAGAGCCGGAGCGTCCGGCGTGAGCAAGGCCATCGCCGCGAACTCCTGGCGGACGACGACCGACCGGGCGGTCAAGCGCTACATGCGGACATGCACGGAATCGGCGCTCAACGCGGCGGACCGCGGACGTGACTTCGCCTACCGCGAGATGGTGAAAGCCGGTGTGGTCGGTGGTGTCGGACTCATCGCCGTCGTGATCTCGATCTGGCTCTCGGTGTCCGCCGGCCGGCGTATCGCGGGTCGGCTCGAAGAGCTGCGGGACGCGGCCGATGTGCTGGCGGCACGTCAGCTTCCGGAGGTCATGGAGCGGCTCGCGGCGGGAGACGAGGTGGATGCCGCCGAGGTGGCGCCACCGATTCGCTTCGGGGACGACAAGGACGAGCCGGACGAGATCGCCCAGGTCGGGTACGCGCTCAACACCGCCCGCAGAGCGGCCGTGGAGGCCGCGGTGAAGCAGGCCACGCTCAGGCGCGGGATGTTCGCGGTACTGCTGAACATCGCCCGCCGCAACCAGGCGCTGGTGCACCGGCAGTCGAAGCTGGTCGACACGCTCGAACGGCGTACCACCGACCCGGACACGCTTGAGGACCTGTTCCGCATCGACCACCTGACCACCCGTATGCGGCGGCATGCCGAGGGCCTGATCATCCTCTCGGGTGCGGCTCCGGGCCGACGCTGGCGGCGGCCGGTGCCACTGGCCGACGTGGTGTCTGCGGCGGTGGGGGAGATCGAGGACTACACACGCGTCGTCATACCGCCGATGCCACCGGTGGGGGTCGCGTCGGAGGCCGTGGCCGACGTGGTGCACCTCGTCGCCGAACTGGTCGAGAACGCGACCGTGTTCTCCCCACCGCACACCCAGGTGACGATGCGAACGGGCGAAGCCCGCAACGGATTCGTGCTCGAGATCGACGACCGCGGCCTCGGTATGGACCGCGACGAGTTCGACCAGGCCCACCGTACGTTGGCGCGGCCGGGCGACTTCGATCCCGTGCTGGACGAGCGCCTCGGCCTCTACGTCGTCGGCAGGCTCGCCGCCCGCCACGGCATCACGGTGACCCTCACGCGCTCACCGTACGGTGGCACCACCGCGGTCGTCCTGCTGCCGAACACGATCATGTCCCCGGTCGAGCCCGCGGCGCCGGCGGCACCCCTCACGCCCCCGGAGCCCGAGTCCTCGGCGGGGGCGGTGGTCCGCGCCCTGCCGACACGGGGGCGCCAGGTCCAGGCTGCGGCCGCCGCCACGGACGACACACCCACCGCCGTCCTGCGGGCGGTCACCGACACCGCCCCGTCCCCGGAGCGGCCCGACGCTGAGCACTCGGCACCGGAACGGGACTCGGCCGGTGGTGTGGACGAGCGGACGATCGGCGGGTCGCGCACCCCCGTTGCCGGGCCGCGCACCCCCGTGGATCAGGACACGCACGACCGCGTGGAGCCCCTTGCCTGGCACCCGGGGCAGGAGAGCGGCGTATCGTCCGCTGAATCCGCCGAGGCGCCGGTTCCGGCTGCCCCGGACGGCGTTGACGCCAACGGTCCCCGGCCACTGCCCAAACGGGTGCGGCAGGCGTCGCTCGCCGCTCCCTTGCGGGAGGCACCGGCCGAAGTCGTACGGCGGGAGCCCGCCAAGGAAGTCAGCGCGGAGGAGATGCGGGCCATCTTCGGGGCATTTCAGCGAGGGCTCGACCGGGGCCGCAAGGCCGACCCGGCCGGGCGGAAGAGTACGAGCGACGAAGGGACGGGTCAGGATGATTGACCCCAGGAACGGCGTGGAGCACGAGCCGGGTGCGCAGACCCCTGCGGGCGATCTCGGCTGGCTGCTGGACGAGTTGGTGGCCAGGACCGACCACGTCCGCCAGGCCGTGCTGCTGACCTCGGACGGGCTGGTCACCTGCGCGTCCCGTGGGATGCCCAAGCGTGACATCGAGCATCTGTCCGCCGTCTGCGCCGGCTTCCACAGCCTGGCGAAGGAGACGGGGGACCGTTTCGGGGCGGGCAAGGTGAGGCAGACCATGGTCATGCTCGATGACGCCTATCTGTTCGTCACGCCGGCCGGTGACGGGAGCCGCCTCGCCGTGCTCTCCGACATCGAGACCGACGTCGGCCAGCTGGCCCACGAGATGACCCTGCTGGTCAGGCGGGTGGGCCGGCATATGGCCGTGCCCGCGCGGGCTCTGCCCGAGGCCACCGACGCCTGATCCTGTGAGTGACCACTGGTACGAGGACGAGACCGGGTCGATGGTGCGCCCCTATACCGTCACCCGGGGTCGGACGCGTCCTGCCGCAGAGCACCACATCGACATGATGTCGCAGGTCGCGGCCGTCGAGCAGGATGATGACGGGCCGGTGTCCGCGCTCGACCACGCCCGCACCTCGCTGCTCGATCTGGTGCGCCGGGGGCAGCGCCCGGTCGCCGAGGTCGCTGCCGACGCCGATCTGCCGCTCACCGTCGTGCGGGTGCTGCTCGCCGACCTGGTCGAGGCGGGACTCGTGCGTGTCTCGGCGCCTTCGGTCCCGCGTGACCGGCACGACCCGACACTGCTGCGGGAGATCGTCGACCGGCTGCGGGAGCTCTGAGCCGCTGGTACGTGGTGCCGTGACGGCGTCGTCGGCAGCGCGGTAGGCGGGTCAGCAGGGCCGTCAGCGGTAGGCGGCGAGGAGGCACCGACGCCCGGTGTCGGGCTCCGTTCCACGGCGGGCGCGGACAGGCCGTCGAGCCGACCACTCCGGCGCACACGGCCGCCGCGAGCGGTTTTCGGAAGGCCTTTGCGTGCCCGCGCAACGTTCCTCCGCGAGCCATCCGATCACGCAATGATCATTCGCATATGCGCAAAGCTCGTGCATTTCCGTTCGGAACGCTCACCTCGTAAGGTCGCAGGCTGTACGTGGAGTTTGGCGGGGACCGTCTGCTCGGCGATCCCCCCGATCAGGGCCCCAGCCCTGCCCGCGTTCACCTGAGCGAATCCGGTGAACGACGTGGACTCGCGAGGGCATGCCGTGGTCGCCGCTGCTCGTCAGGCAGCGATAAGGAGCCTCCCCAGTGTTGGACCACGGCACAGCGCCGCCCGTCACCCCTCAGCAGGGCGCGACGGGGCCCAAGCCCGGACTCGGCGCCCGTCTCATGCGGCGCAAGCCCGTGGAGACACTGGTCGCCGAGGGCGGCCAAGGTGAGGGCGGAAGCCTCCGCCGCTCGCTCACCATGTGGCAGCTGACCATGATCAGCATCGGTGCCACGCTCGGTACCGGCATCTTCGTCGTCCTCGGCGAGGCCACCCCGCTGGCCGGGCCCGCCGTCGCGATCTCGTTCGTCCTCGCCGGTCTGACCGCCCTCTTCTCGGCGCTCTCGTACGCCGAGCTCGCCGGCTCCATACCGGTGTCGGGCTCTTCGTACTCGTACGCCTACGCCACCATGGGCGAACTCGTCGCCTGGATCTGTGGCTGGTGCCTGGTCCTGGAGTACGGCGTCTCGGTCGCCGCCGTCGCGGTCGGCTGGGGCGAGTACCTCAACGAGCTGCTCGACGGCACGATGGGCGTCACGATCCCCGGCTCGATCTCCGCGCCCATCGGCGAGGGAGGTTTCGTCAACCTGCCCGCGCTGATCGTGGTGCTGCTCGCCATGGCGTTCCTGATGGGCGGCGCCAAGGAGAGCGCCCGCATCAACTCGATCATGGTCGGCGTGAAGATCGTCACGCTGCTGCTCTTCATCGGCATCGGCTTCATGGGTATCAAGGCGGGCAACTACGCCCCGCTCGCCCCACTGGGCGTCACCGGCATCAGCGCTGCCGCGGCCACCTTGTTCTTCTCGTACATCGGCTTCGACGCCGCCTCCACCGCGGGTGAGGAGGCGAAGAACCCCAAGAGGGACCTGCCACGCGCGATCATGCTCTCGCTGCTGATCGTGACGGTGCTCTACTGCCTCGTCGCCCTGGTCGCCGTCGGCGCCATGCCGTGGCAGGACTTCGAGGGCACCGACGCGGCGCTCGCCCAGATCATGAAGGACGTCACCGGCCAGAGCTTCTGGGGCATCGTGCTCGCCGCGGGCGCGGTCGTGGCCATCGCCAGCGTGGTCTTCGCCGTGCTGTACGGACAGACCCGCATCCTGTTCGCGATGGCCCGCGACGGTCTGGCACCCAAGGTGCTCGCCAAGGTCGACGCCAAGACCGGCGCCCCGCGCGCCAACACCGCGATCGTCTCGGTGTTCTGCGGTGCGCTCGCCGCGTTCATTCCGCTCGGCCAGCTCGCCAATGCCACCAGCATCGGCACGCTCTTCGCTTTCGCCCTGGTCAACGTGGCTGTGATCATCCTGCGCTACACGCGTCCCGAGATGAACCGCACCTTCAAGGTGATGCTCTTCCCGGTCACCCCGATCCTGGGCTTCCTCTTCTGCGCGTACATGATGTACAACCTGCCCGGTATCACCTGGCTGTGGTTCGGTGGCTGGATGGTCGCCGGGCTCGTGTTCTACTTCGTGTACGGCCTTCGCCGATCCCGGTTGGCTACAGCAGAGAAGTGATCCACCCCCCGTGCGACTGAACGATCTCGACGAACGCATCGTCCACGCCCTCGCCGAGGACGCCCGCCGTTCCTACGCCGACATCGGTTCGCTGGTCGGCCTGTCCGCGCCCGCCGTCAAGCGGCGCGTGGACAGGCTCCGGGCCGATGGCGCCATCACCGGATTCACGGTCCGAGTGGACCCGGCAGCGCTCGGCTGGGAGACCGAGGGCTTCATCGAGATCTACGCACGCGGCAACACTTCGCCCGAGACCATCCAGCGCGGTCTCGAGCGCTACCCGGAAGTCGCGTCCGCCTCCACCGTCACCGGCGAGGCGGACGCGATCGTCCAGGTCTTCGCCTCCGACATGCGCCACTTCGAGCGCGTGCTGGAGCGGATCGCGGGCGAGCCGTTCGTCGAGCGAACCAAGTCCGTGCTCGTCCTGTCCCCGCTGCTCAGGCGGTTCTCGTCCGGCTCGCCCGGCTGATCGCACGCCGCCGGGGAAGGCCCAGCTCCGCGGGTTACTCCGGATGCCACGGCACGACCGTGAAGTCACCGGTGCCCCTTCCGACGGTCTCGAACGGTGCCGAGCTGAGGCACCTGGGCACATCCGCGGCATCGCCGTCCCCGATCCAGGAAAAGCCCAGACGGTCGTTCCTCCCCTGGTCGTGGACGGTGACGCCGACCCGCTTGCCCTTGAAGGGGGCGTCGCTGGCGGTGACGACTCCCGTCACCAGCGCCACCTTGCCCCCGGTCACCAGACAGTCCACCTTCACCTTCGCCCGGCCGCCTCCGCCGACCGGCGGGGAGACCGGTACATCCGGCGGATGAGCCCGTGCGCAACGAATCGTCGCGGGACGGGTCATGTGCGCAACGGATCGACACTCGGAACGCAACGGTGGCGCCTTGTCCGGGCAGAGCGCCGGAACGTACCGTTTTGACGTCGCCCCGACAGTCGTCACGACACCCGGTCCAACCGTCTCCGAAGGTCGTCCATGCCGCCGCTGCGCACCGCCCTGCTCCAGAGCTCCGGAACTCCCGGCGACATCGCGAAGAACCTCGAGATCCTCGACGCCCATGCCGCAGCCGCCGCGGCCTCCGGCGCCGGGCTGCTGGTCAGCCCCGAGATGTTCCTCACCGGCTACGCCATCGGCGACGGCATCCACCGCCTCGCGGAGACCGCCGACGGCGCATCCGCCCAGGCGGTCGCCGGGATCGCCCGCCGCCACGGGATCGCCGTCGTCTACGGCTATCCGGAGCGCGACGGCGAGCAGGTCTACAACGCGGCGCAGCTGATCGGCCCCGACGGCGCCCGCCTCGCGAACTACCGCAAGACCCATCTCTTCGGCTGCTTCGAGCAGGAGTGGTTCACGGCCGGTGACGAGCCGGTCGTCCAGGCCGAGCTCGGCGGCCTCCGTGTCGGCCTGCTGATCTGCTACGACGTCGAGTTCCCCGAGAACGTTCGGGCCCACGCGCTCGCCGGGACCGAGCTGCTGCTCGTGCCGACCGCGCTGATGAACCCCTTCCGGTTCGTCGCCGAGAATCTGCTCCCGGTCCGCGCCTTCGAAAGCCAGCTGTACATCGCGTACGCCAACCGCACCGGCCCCGAGGGCGAGTTCGACTTCGCCGGGCTGAGCTGCCTGGCCGGGCCCGACGGAATCGCCCGGACCCGCGCCGGCCACGGCGACGAACTGGTGCTCGCCGACGCCGACCCGGACTTCCTCGCCGCATCCCGGGCGGCCAACCCGTATCTGAGCGACCGCCACCCCGGCCTGTACGGGTCGCTCACCCGCTGAGACCTGCCGCCCCGCCCCCGCCACACCAGGAGCAACACCTCATGACGTCCACGGTGCCCACTGCCGTCCCGCACTCCGAGGCCCGGCCGCCCATCACCATGTTCGGGCCGGACTTCCCCTACGCGTACGACGACTTCCTCGCCCACCCGGCGGGTCTCGGTCAGATACCGGCGACCGAGCACGGCGCCGAGGTCGCGGTCATCGGCGGCGGGCTCTCCGGCATCATCGCCGCGTACGAGCTGATGAAGATGGGGCTCAAGCCGGTCGTCTACGAGGCGGACCAGATCGGCGGACGGCTGCGCACGGTCGGTTTCGACGGTGTCGCCGCCCAGGGCGGCGAGGAGCTCACCGCCGAGATGGGCGCCATGCGCTTCCCGCCCTCCTCCACAGCGCTCCAGCACTACATCGACCTGGTCGGCCTGAAGACCCAGCCGTTCCCCAACCCGCTGGCCGAGGCGACCCCGTCGACCGTCGTCGACCTCAAGGGCGAGTCCCACTACGCGGAGACGATCGACGACCTCCCGCAGGTCTACCGCGACGTCATGAACGCGTGGAACGCCTGCCTGGAGGAGGGCGCCGACTTCTCCGACATGAACCGCGCCATGCGCGAGCGCGATGTGCCGCGCATCCGCGAGATCTGGGCGAAGCTGGTCGAGAAGCTCGACAACCAGACGTTCTACGGCTTCCTCTGCGACTCCGATGCGTTCAAGTCCTTCCGTCACCGTGAGATCTTCGGACAGGTCGGCTTCGGCACCGGCGGCTGGGACACCGACTTCCCCAACTCCATCCTGGAGATCCTGCGGGTCGTCTACACCGAGGCCGACGACCACCACCGCGGCATCGTCGGCGGCTCCCAGCAGCTGCCGCTGCGCCTCTGGGACCGCGAGCCCCGGAAGATCACGCACTGGCCGCTGGGCACCTCCCTGAAGTCGCTGCACGAGGGCGACCCGCGCCCTGCCGTGACCCGACTGCACCGTGTCGCGGGCAACCGGATCGTCGTCACCGACTCCTCCGGCGACATCCGCAGCTACCAGGCGGCGATCTTCACCGCGCAGTCCTGGATGCTGCTGTCAAAGATCGACTGCGATGACTCGCTCTTCCCCATCGACCACTGGACGGCGATGGAGCGGACCCACTACATGGAGTCATCCAAGCTGTTCGTCCCGGTCGACCGGCCGTTCTGGCTGGACAAGGACGAGAGCACCGGCCGCGATGTCATGTCGATGACGCTCACCGACCGGATGACCCGCGGTACCTACCTGCTGGACGACGGCCCCGACAAGCCGGCCGTCATCTGCCTCTCGTACACGTGGTGCGACGACAGCCTCAAGTGGCTGCCGCTCCCCGCGAACGAGCGTATGGAGGTCATGCTCAAGTCGCTCGGCGAGATCTACCCGAACGTCGACATCCGCAAGCACATCATCGGCAATCCGGTGACCGTGTCCTGGGAGAACGAGCCCTACTTCATGGGCGCGTTCAAGGCCAACCTGCCGGGCCACTACCGCTACCAGCGGCGGCTGTTCACCCACTTCATGCAGGACCGGCTGCCCGCCGACAAGCGCGGCATCTTCCTGGCGGGTGACGACATCTCGTGGACGGCCGGCTGGGCCGAGGGCGCGGTGCAGACGGCGCTCAACGCGGTGTGGGGCGTGATGCACCACTTCGGCGGCGCCACGGACGCCACCAACCCCGGACCCGGCGACGTATTCGACGGGATCGCTCCGGTGGAACTGCCGGAGGACTGAACCTTCCACCGCCCGGGGCCGTGCCCCCTGTGGATGAACCCCCGCCGCCGACCGTGACCCGGTCGGCCCCGGGCGGTCCCCCTGAGCCGCCGCCGACCGGACACCCCGGCCGGCGGCGGCCCCGTTTCCACGCCCGCGTGCCGGGTCGCCGTCGCGTCACGGCCACGGAGTCAGCAGGCAGCGACCGACCAGCCCGACAGCCGAGTCCAGCCGTTCGGTGAACTCCTCTGCCAGATCCGGGAGTCCCCTGACACCCCACAGCAGTCGGGCCGCCGACCATGCTCCGTCCCTGGCCCGCTCCAGGCTCCATGAGCCCAGCAGATGAGTCACGGGATCGGCGATCTCCAGCAGATCGGGTCCAGGCATCAGATCTTCACGGATGCGCTCCTCCAGCAGTGTGAGGATCTCGCCCACGCGATCGAACGCCACCTCCAGGCGCTCCGGTTCGCAGCCGAGCGTACGGCAGGTGTCCACCACGGCGAGCGCCAGATCGTGCCCGATATGGGCGTTGATCCCGGCCAGCGCGAACTGCAGCGGTCGTACACCGGGATGGCGCCGGTACTGGAACAGCGGGCGCCAGCAGGCCGGTGGCCGGGCTCCCGTCGCGGCCTTCTCCACGGCATCCAGATAGCGCTCGGCGAAGAGAACGCCCAGCGTGACGGCGGAACGCCGGTCGGGGAACTCCCCGCGGTCGATACGCCGCCCCAGTGCCTCGCTGACCGTCAGATAGACCCGGTTGAACACCGCGACCCCATCCCGCTCCGGCCAGTGGCAGGACAGTGCGCGCATCCGTTCCACCACCGGGCCGATCGAGGGATCACCGGGTCCGCGCGAGAGCTCGGCATGTGCTGCGAACTGTTCCGTCTGCGCCATGCAGGCAGCGTCCCAGTCCTAGGCTCGGCCGGGTGCCGCCAGGACCGGGCTTCCCCAGAACGAGCGAAGGACCGGATGACGGGCGGCTGCCGGAAGAGGTCGAGGGGGGAACGGGCGGTGGCAGGCGTACGCACCCGACGCCGTGCGGAGCGGCGGGAACGCCGTCGCGCGGCGCGCCGGGGGATCATGGTGGGCACCGCGGCCGCGGTGGTAGCCGTCGGCACGGCCATGGGAATGGTGTCCGCGGTGGGAGGGGAGGACCCCGGCCGGGACACGGCCCGCACGGCCGAGACGACACGGCCACCCACCACGGCACCGCTGCCCGCGCGCCCGGCCGTCTCGCCCGCGCCGTCCGCCGCGTCGAAGTCCCCTCCGGCGCCCAGCGCTTCGCCGAGCGCCGTGCCGAAGTCCGCCCCGAAGCGGTCGGCTGCCCCGGCTCCGTTTCCGGAACCCGGCGGCGGAGTGCTCTACCGGCACCCGGATTCGCAGGTCATCGACTGGGTGCGGGCCCATCGCGGCGACCCGCGCAGGGCGCTGATCGAGGCCCGTATCGCCGCTCGGCCCGCCGCCGTCTGGTTCGCCGCCCACAACCCCGGCGAGATCACCGGCGAGGTGCGTGCCGTGACCTCCGGAGCCGCCGCGCTGGGCCGGGTACCGATCCTCGTCCCGTACGCCATCCCCGACCGCGACTGCGGGGGCGCCTCCCAGGGCGGAGCACCCGATCTGGACGCGTACGGGCGCTGGATCGGGGAGTTCGCCGACGGACTGGGCACCGCACCGGTCATCGTCGTGCTCGAACCCGACTCGCTCGCCCTCTCCGACTGCCTGTCCAGCGCGGACAGGGCCGCCCGAAGCGCAGCGCTGGCGAAGGCGAGCCGTATCCTCAAGGCAGCCAACCCACGCGCGAAGGTCTACTTCGACGCGGGGCACTCGGGATGGCACTCCCCGGCCACGATGGCGCGTCTGCTGCGTGCCGCGGGCGCCGCCACCGGCGGGGACGGCATCTTCACCAATGTCTCCAACTTCCACCGCACGGCCGATGAGACGCGCTATGCCAGAGCGGTGCTCGACGCCCTGGGTGGCCCCGCGCGGCTCGGTGCCGTCATCGACACCAGCCGCAACGGCAACGGCGCACCCCGGGCCGGCGCCTGGTGCGACCCGGGCGGCCGGGCTCTCGGGCAGGCGCCGACGACACGGACCGGACAGGCGCGGATCGACGCCTTCCTGTGGATCAAACTGCCCGGTGAGTCCGACGGTTGCCGGGGTGCGGCAGGCAGCTTCACCCCCGACTACGCCTATGACCTCGCGACGGGCTGAGCAGCCACCCCGGCACGGTCGGCGGCGGGGGAGTCAGAGAACCCCGCCCGCCGTGGCGAGCACCCCGCCGATCCGTACCGTACGGACGGCCCCGAAGCGGTCCACGACCCGGTCGCCCATCAGCCGCGCCACCGCCATGGTCAGGGCGAACGCGGTCGTGGAGGCGGCGGCGAGACCGGCTGACGCACCGAGCTCGTCCCGCAGGTGCACCGCCGACCAATCGAGGCTCGCCCCGTCCGCGAACACTCCGCAGAAGCCGATCGCCCCGATGGCCAGCGCGGATCGCGGCGGTAGCGCGAAGCGCGGCGGGGCCTCGTCGCCCGGGGCGCTGGGACTGACGGCTCCGGCGAGTGGCATCGCGAGCGAAGCCCCGATCGCCGGGAACGCGAGGGCCAGCCCCAGCAGCCCGGCGCCCACCCCGGCGTGGTCCTGGACCCAGGGGATACGGGTGGCGAAACTTCCGGTCACGGCGCCGTGCACGCAGAACACGGCGGCCACGGCCCAGCGTGCGCGGCTCAGCCTCAGCCCATCGGACGCGACGCCCTCGCTCGTCATCTGCGCCGTCCTCCCCGAGCCTCGTCCCACCGATGGCCGATGAGCCACGCAGAGGGTAAGAGGACTAGTAGATTGTCGCACCTAAGTATGGCTCTGATTGGTGGAGTTGACGGTCGGGCAGTCTCCCCTCGTCGCTTCACTTCGGCCGGGCGGGGGTGCCATGTCGTCACAAAAGAAGTATCCGGTTGCCTTGAGTGCTGAGGATCGTCAGGCGTTGGTGCGGGTGACCACGACGGGAGTCCGCAGCGCGTCGATGATCAGACGGGCGCGGGTGTTGCTCGCGCTGGATACGTCGGTCGGCGAGGTCGATCCGCGGGCGGTGATCGCGGACCGGGTCGGGGTGTCGTGCGAGTCGGTCCGGCTGGTCTCGAAGCGGTACGCGGAGACCGGCGGCGATGTGTGGGCCACGGTCGGCCGGAAGGAACGCGCCTGCCCCCCGGTGCCCTCCCCGGTGACCGGTGAGGTCGAGGCGAGGCTGATCGCGCTGGCCTGCTCGACACCGCCCAAGGGCCATGCCCGGTGGTCGCTGCGCCTGCTGGAGAGGCACGTGGCGCTGATCGAGGACATCCCGAACCTGGACCACTCCACGATCGGCCGGGTTTTAAAAAAACGGAACTGCGTCCTCACCTGAAGAAGTGCTGGACCATCCCGCCACGAGCGAACGCGCAGTTCGCGGCCCGGATGGAAGACGTGCTGGCCGTCTATGCCCGGCCCTATGACCCGGCGCGTCCGGTGGTGTGCATGGACGAGAAGCCGTACCAGCTGCTCGGCCACGTCCGCGATCCGCTTCCCCCGCGGCCCGGCCGTGACCGCCGCGAGGACAACGAGTACGTCCGCTCGGGGACCTGCTCGATCTTCTGCTGGGTTGAACCGCTGCGCGGATGGCGACGCGTGGATGCCCAGCCCCGCCGGACCAAGGTCGACTGGGCGCACCAGGTCGAACACCTGCTGACCGTGGACTATCCCGACGCCGCCACGGTCGTGCTGGTGATGGACAACCTCAACACCCACACCACCGCCTCGCTCTACGAGGCGTTCGACCCGGGGAAAGCCTTCGCGCTGGCCCAGCGCCTGGAAATCCACCACACCCCCAAACACGGGTCCTGGCTCAACATCGCCGAGATCGAGCTCTCCGCGCTCACCCGCCAGTGCCTGGACCGCCGCATCGACGACCTCACCGTGCTCAACACCGAACTCGCCGCCTGGCAGCAGCACACCAACAGCAACCAGCGCCAAGTCGACTGGCACTTCACCACCGACGACGCACGCGTGAAACTACGCCACCTCTACCCAACCACACAGCAAAACTAAGCCGCGACAATCTACTAGACCAGTACGGTCAACAAGGCCGTACCCGGCGTCCGTGCCCGTCGGACGCATGCTCGCCCGACCGCCCCTGTGAGCCAGGACACAGGGCGTCACCCGCTTGGTCCACTGCCCGGCGTGGCACACTTTCCCTGTATCAGCAGCAGCGCACTCCGGGGTCGGTGTAATTCCGAACCGGCGGTTATAGTCCGCGACCCGTCCGCATCCAGCGGCCGGTTGACCAGGTGAAATTCCTGGACCGACGGTGAAAGTCCGGATGGGAGGCAGTGCGCGGCGGGCGACCCTTGCGGTCCGTCGGCCGTCTGCGGTCGATCGTCCTCAGCGGCGACCGGTACCGCGACCCGGCGTTTCCTCCAGGGCATCGTGCGCTTGCTCTGTCGTTCGATCGACGACAGCCCCCGGAGTCCGTGCCCGAAGAGGCAGGAGGACCGGGTGGCCACCGCAGCCGACATCAGCGCCATGCGCCGAGCCATCGAGCTCGCCGCCCGCGCACTCGGCTCCACCAGCCCCAACCCCGTCGTGGGATGTGTCATCACCGACGCCTCCGGAGCGACCGTGGGCGAGGGCTACCATCAGCGTGCCGGAGGCCCGCACGCCGAGATCCACGCCCTGCGCGCGGCGGGCGAACGCGCCCGGGGCGGCACCGCCTACGTCAGCCTCGAACCCTGCAACCACACCGGCCGCACCGGCCCCTGTGCCCAGGCCCTGGTCGAGGCCGGGATCGCCCGCGTCGTGTACGCGGTGGCCGACCCCAACCCACAGGCGACCGGCGGCGCCGGGACCCTCCGGTCCGCGGGCGTCGGGGTGGAGCAGGGCCTGCTCGGCGACGAGGCCGAGGAAGGCAACGTCGCCTGGCTCACCTCCGCGCGCCTCGGCAGGCCCCATGTCGTGTGGAAGTACGCCGCCACGCTCGACGGCCGGAGCGCCGCCGCCGACGGCACCAGCCGCTGGATCACCTCGCCCGAGTCGCGCGCCGACGTGCACCGGCTGCGTGCCGAGGCCGACGCGGTGGTCGTCGGCTCCGGAACCCTGCGCGCCGACGACCCCCATCTCGCCGTGCGCGGTGTCGAAGGCGCCACCCAGCCGCTGCGCGTGGTGCTCGACACCAACGCGAGTGTCCGGCCGACCGCCCGGGTGCTGGACGACGCCGCGCCCACCCTGATCGTCACCGGCGAGCACGCCGACACCCGGCATCTGCCCGGTGCCGACATCGCCCGGCTGAGCGCGGACGAGGCCGGTATCGGCGTCCGTGCCCTGCTCGACGAGCTGTACGGACGCGGTGTCCGCTCCGTACTCCTCGAAGGCGGACCGACCCTGGCCGGGTCCTTCATCGCCGCGGGAGCGGTCGACCGAGTCATCGGCTACCTCGCGCCCGTATTCCTCGGTGCCGGCCGCCAGGTACTCGCCGAGGCCGGAATCTCCACCATCAGCGAAGCGTTGCGGCTCGACATGACCGAGACCGTCCGTATCGGCCCCGATCTGCGGATCACCGCGACTGTCCCCAAGGGAGCTTGAGTGTTCACCGGAATCGTCGAAGAGCTGGGTGAGGTCACCGACGTCGAGGAACTCGACGACGCCTCCCGCTTCCGCCTCCGCGGCCCCCTGGTCACCGAAGGTGCGAAGCACGGCGACTCCATCGCCGTGAACGGCGTCTGCCTGACGGTCGTGGAGACAGCCGACGGAGAGTTCACCGCCGATGTGATGGCCGAGACGCTGAAGCGCTCCAGTCTGGGTGCGCTTACCGCCGGCGCCCGGGTCAACCTGGAGCGGCCGATGGTGGCCGACGGCAGGTTCGGCGGGCACATCGTGCAGGGACACGTGGACGGCACCGGCACCATCGTGCGGCGCACACTCTCCGAGAACTGGGAGCTCGTGAGGATCTCCCTGCCGCAGGAACTCGCGCGCTATGTCGTGGAGAAGGGCTCCGTCACCGTCGACGGGGTCAGCCTCACCGTGGTCGAGGCCGGTGCCGACTACTTCACCATCAGTCTGATCCCCACCACCCTCGCGCTGACCACGCTCGGCATCAAGCAGCCTGGCGACCCGGTCAATCTCGAAGTGGACGTGATCGCCAAGTACGTCGAGCGACTGCTCGGCACCCGCCCGGACGCGGGTACGAGCCCGGGCACGATCACGGGAGCGGGCCCCGGCACCGGAGAGAGCGCCCGGTGAGCTCCCTGGACTGGCTGAACGCCGAGGCGTTCACCGCCTTCGGCCAGCACATCAAGTGGTCGGACATGACCGGCAACCTCATCGGTCTCACGGCCCTCGCGCTCGGCTGGCGCCGCTCGGTGTGGACCTGGCCCGTCCAGTTCGCCTCCGGACTCATCCTCTTCGCCGCCTTCGCCACCTCCCACCTCACCGGGAGCGCGGGCAAGCAGCTCGTGGTGATGGGCGTCGCCGTCTGGGGCTGGCGGCAGTGGAGCCGGGGCCACAGGCAGGAGCGGGACGGTGCGATCGCCGTCCGCTTCGCGACCTGGGGGGAGCGGGCGGTGATGGCCGGGGCCGCGCTGCTCGGCACCCTCGTCGTCGGCGGACTCTTCACCCTGTATCCCAGTCTGTCCTGGGACCCGTGGCCCGACGCGTACATCTTTGTCGGCACGCTCGTGGCGATGTACGCCCAGGCTCGCGGAATGGTCGAATTCTGGTTCGCCTGGCTGCTGGTCGACCTCGTCGGCGTACCGCTCAACTTCGCGAACGGCTACGTCTTCTCCGGATTCGTTTATGTGATCTACGGCGTGCTGGTCCTGTGGGGCCTGCGCGACTGGTGGCAGCGGTCCCGCACCGCTCCTGCCCTCGAAGGACTGGAAGGAGCGGCAGCATGAGTGTCCTGCCCACCTGGAACCCGGCCGACGGCATGGACGAGGACCTCCGCCTCGACCCCGTCGAACAGGCCATCCGCGACATCGCCGCAGGCCGGCCCGTCGTGGTCGTGGACGACGAGGACCGCGAGAACGAGGGGGACCTCGTCATCGCCGCCGAGAAGGCCACCCCCGAGATCGTCGCCTTCATGATGAGCGAGTGCCGGGGCCTGATCTGCGCCCCCATGGAGAGCGACGAACTGGAGCGGCTCGAACTGCCCCAGATGGTCCAGCACAACACCGAGTCCATGAGCACGGCCTTCACCGTGTCCGTGGACGCCTCCGCCGCCCACGGCGTGAGCACCGGGATCTCCGCCTCCGACCGCGCCACCACGCTCCGGCTGCTGGCCGGCGGCACGGCCGGGCCGGGAGACTTCGTGCGTCCAGGGCATATCTTCCCGCTGCGCGCCAAGCCCGGCGGTGTGCTCGCCCGCAACGGCCACACCGAGGCGGCCGTCGACCTGGCCAGGCTCGCCGGGCTGCGTCCCGCCGGGGCGATCGTGGAGATCGCCGGCGAGGACGGCGCCATGCTGCGGCTGCCCGAGCTGATCCCGTTCGCCCGCAAGCACGGTCTGACGATCATCTCGATCGAGGACCTGATCGCCTACCGTCGCAGCGCGGAGCCGACCGTGCACCGCGAGGCCGAGGTCAATCTGCCCACGGCGCACGGCGCGTTCACGGCCTACGGCTACCGTTCCACCGTCGACGGAGTGGAGCACGTCGCGCTCGTCCACGGTGACATCGGTGACGGTGAGGACGTGCTGGTCCGCGTCCACTCCGAGTGCCTGACCGGCGACATCTTCCACTCGCTGCGCTGCGACTGCGGGCCCCAGCTGGAAGCATCCATGGAGCGGGTCACCGCTGCGGGCCGCGGTGTGGTCGTCTATCTGCGCGGCCACGAGGGACGCGGCATCGGCCTGGTGTCCAAGCTGCGGGCGTACGAACTCCAGGAGCGCGGACGGGACACCCTGGACGCCAACCTGGAACTCGGACTACCCGCCGACGCCCGCGACTACGCGGCGGGTGCCCAGATCCTGGCCGACCTCGGGGTGCGCAGCCTGCGGCTGATGACCAACAACCCCGACAAGATCAGCGCGCTGGTGCGGTACGGCCTCAGGGTCGAGGGCCGTGAGGCCATGCCGGTCCAGGCGGGGGAGCACAACGTCGGCTATCTGCGCACCAAGCGCGACCGCATGGGGCACGACCTCCCCTGGCTGGACGAGCAGCCCAGGGCCGCCGGCGCCGGGACCACATCGGCGACCGCGTCGACCTGCGCCAGCCAGTAGCGGCAGCACAGCGTCGACGCCCCCAGGCACCAACGGCATCAGCCGACACCCCCAAGAACCGACAGCATCAACGGCACCACCTGAGATCCAAGGAGAAACGTGAGCGGCAAGGGCGCACCCGAACTGTCCGTACGCAACTGCGGAGACCTCCGCGTGGCCGTGATCGCGGCCCAGTGGCACGAGAAGATCATGGACGGCCTCGTCGACGGCGCCCTGCGCGCGTTGCACGAGCTCGGCATCGACGAGCCGACCTTGCTGCGGGTCCCCGGCAGCTTCGAACTCCCGGTCGTCGCCAAGGTGCTCGCGGGCCGCGGCTATGACGCGATCGTGGCTCTCGGGGTCGTCATCCGGGGTGGTACGCCCCACTTCGAGTACGTGTGCCAGGGCGTCACCCACGGCCTCACCCAGGTCTCGATCGACACAGGCGTCCCCGTCGGGTTCGGTGTGCTCACCTGCGACACCGAGGCGCAGGCCCTCGACCGCGCGGGTCTGGATGGCTCCAACGAGGACAAGGGGCACGAGGCGGTGACCGCCGCTGTGGCCACGGCGGCGACCCTCCGTTCAGTATCTGAACCCTGGCGTTGAGGAGGACCCACTTCCGCGTAGGGTGGGACCACCATGTCCAAGAAGACGTTCGAGGAGCTCTTCACCGAGCTCCAGCACAAGGCAGCCAACGGCGATCCCGCCACCTCCCGCACCGCCGAGCTCGTGGGCAAGGGCGTCCATGCCATCGGCAAGAAGGTCGTCGAGGAGGCCGCCGAAGTCTGGATGGCCGCCGAGTACGAGGGCAAGGAGGCGGCGGCCGAGGAGATCTCTCAGCTGCTGTACCACGTCCAGGTGATGATGGTTGCCCGCGGGATCTCCCTGGACGACGTCTACGCACACCTCTGAGCAGCCTCGATCCGAACACCGCCGGCACCCACGGCACGACACACGCACCACGCACGTTCCTACGCACCGAAGGAAGCCCGCCCCATGCTGCGCATCGCCGTTCCCAACAAGGGTTCACTCTCCGGACCTGCGGGGGAGATGCTCCATGAGGCGGGTTACCTCCAGCGCAAAGACTCCAAGGAACTCGTCCTGGTCGACCCGGAGAACGAGGTCGAGTTCTTCTACCTGCGCCCGCGCGACATCGCGATCTACGTCAGCTCGGGCCGTCTCGACATCGGCATCACAGGCCGCGACCTGCTTCTCGACTCGGGCGCCGGCGCCGAGGAGATCCTCCAGCTCGGATTCGCCCGCTCCACCTTCCGCTACGCCACCAAGCCCGGCACCGCGAGCGGCGTCGAGGGCTTCGGCGGACTGACGATCGCCACCTCGTACGAGGGCATCGTGGCCAAGCACCTCGCGGACAACGGCATCGACGCCTCCGTCGTCCACCTCGACGGCGCCGTCGAGACCGCGATCGAGCTGGGCGTCGCCCAGATCATCGCCGACGTGGTGGAGACCGGCACCAGCCTGCGCAACGCGGGACTCGCCGTGATCGGTGACCCCATTCTCACCTCGGAGGCGGTGGTCATCCGCCGCACCGGCGCGGAGGCCGGCGACCCGAAGGTCGAGCAGTTCCTGCGCCGCCTCCAGGGGGTCCTGGTCGCCCGCTCCTACGTGATGATGGACTACGACTGCCGGGTCGAGCACCTGGAGCAGGCGGTCGCCCTCACCCCGGGCCTGGAATCGCCGACCGTGTCCCCGCTGCACCACGAGGGCTGGGTCGCGGTGCGCGCCATGGTCCCCGCCAAGGAGGCACAGCGCGTCATGGACGATCTGTACGCGCTGGGTGCACGTGCGATCCTGACCACGGCGATCCACGCCTGCCGCCTCTGAGCGCGTACAGCACACAGCGGACAGCGCGTACAGCACACAGCGCAGAGAGCACAGCGGAATCCGATGTCTTCGTCTTCCTCGTCATCCGTGGACCAGCAGGAACTTCCCACACTCCCGGTCACTTTCCGGCCCACCCGCACCAGGGCGGTCCTGCTGACCGTGGGCGCGGTGATGTTCGCCGTCATCACGGCCGTCGCCCTCGCCCTGGAGAGGCTCAGCACGGGGGAGCGGATCAGTTTCGTCTTCATCGCGCTGCTGTTCTTCGGGGTGCTGGCCCTCCTCAGCCGCCCCAAAGTCGTCGCCGACGAGCAGGGCGTGACCGTGGTGAACCTCACCCGCAGCCGACGGCTCGACTGGGCGGAGATCCTCCGGGTCAACCTCCGTCCGGGTGACCCCTGGGTGTTCCTCGACCTGAGTGACGGCACCAGCCTGCCCGTACTCGGCATCCAGCCCGGAATCGCCCGGCACCATGCCATCCGGGACGCGCGGGCCCTGCGCGCACTCACCGACGCGCGCGGTACCGATACGGAGCACGGCTGAGGCCTGCCCGGCGAGGCAGGGGCATGATTACCCTTGACGCGGAGGTGCCGGGTGCACCTCCGCCTCGTACCCGCGCGGCCGCCGTGGCCCGTGAGGCACCTACGACCCGAGGAGTGACTCCCTCCGGCAATGGACGGATCGTCCGGTAGTACCTGCGCCGCCCCCTCACCTGAGGCGGCGGCATGATCGTCCCGCTACTGCTGCTCTGTGCGGCATTCGTGCTGATCCTCGCGAACGGCTTCTTCGTGGCCGCCGAGTTCGGCCTGGTCACGGTCGAGCGTGCCGACGCGGAGCGCGCCGCGGCGGAAGGCGACCGCCGTGCCGGCGGTGTCGTACGAGCCCTGCGCGAGCTGTCGTTCCAGCTCTCCGGCACCCAGCTCGGCATCACCATCACCTCCCTGGTCGTCGGTATGCTCGCCGAGCCCGCGCTCGCCGAGCTGCTGAGTGGGCCGCTGACCGCGGTGGGGATACCCGACGGGGCTGTGTCCGGGGTCGCCGTGGTCATCGGCATGCTGCTCGCCTCCGCCGTCCAGATGGTGGTCGGGGAACTCGTACCCAAGAACTGGGCGGTGTCCCGGCCGCTCCAGGTCGCCCGGTTCGTGGCCGGTCCGCAGCACCGTTTCTCCGCGCTCTTCCGACCCGTGATCGCCCTGCTCAACGCCGTCGCCAACCGCCTGGTGCGGATGCTCGGCGTGGAACCCGCCGATGAGCTGGCATCGGCCCGCACTCCCGGCGAGCTGGTATCCCTCGCCCATCACTCGGCCCGTGCCGGGGCGCTTGAGCAGGACACGGCCGAACTGTTCGTACGGACCCTGTCACTGGGCCATCTGACCGCCCAGAACGTCATGACCCCGCGGGTGAAGATGAGCGCCCTCCAGTCCGACGCGACTGCGGCGGATGTCCTCAACCTCACCCGGGCCACAGGACTCTCCCGCTTCCCCGTCTACCGTGACCGCATCGACGAGATCGTGGGCATGGTGCACCTGAAGAACGCGCTCGCCGTTCCGGCGCACGCCCGGCTGCGCACCCCGGTCGGCCGTATCGCGGTGCCGCCCCTGCTCGTCCCGGAGACCCTGCCGGTGCGCCAGCTGCTGGAGCGGCTGCGCAGCGAGCAGCCCATCGCCGTCGTCGTCGACGAGTACGGCGGCACGGCCGGAGTCGTCACCCTGGAGGACATCGTCGAGGAGATCGTCGGCGAGGTACGCGACGAACACGACGTCCACGAGGCCGACGGGCGGCCCGAGCTGGCCCCCGTCGCGCCCGAGGACGGCAGGCCCGCCTGGGAGGCGGACGGCAGCTGCCGGGTGCTCACCCTGCGGCGGATAGGACTCGATGTACCCGACGGGCCCTACGAGACCGTCGCCGGCCTGGTCGCCGACCTGCTCGGCCGAATCCCCGCCGCGGGCGACAAAGCGGAGCTGCCGGGCTGGAAGCTCTCCGTACGGCAGGTGGACCGCTATCGCGCCGAGCGCGTCAAGCTGGTGCGCACCACCGAGGTCCCGGACGTCATGGAGGGCGTCCGATGAGCCTGCTCCAACTGCTGTTCGCCCTGCTCCTCGTCCTGGCCAACGGCTTCTTCGTGGGCGCCGAATTCGCCCTGGTGTCGGTGCGGCGCAGCCAGATCGAACCGCTGGCGAGCGGGGGTTCGGCACGGGCCAGGCAGGTACTGCACGGGCTGGAGAACCTGCCTCAGATGATGGCCGCCGCGCAGTTCGGCATCACGGTCTGCTCGCTGACGCTGGGCGCGGTGGCCGAGCCGACCGTGGCGCATCTGCTGGAGCCGGTCTTCCACGCCGTGCATGTACCCGAAGCACTGATCCACCCGCTCGGCTATGTGATCGCGCTGGCGGTCGTGGTCTTCCTGCACCTCGTCATCGGCGAGATGCTCCCGAAGAACCTGGCGATGGCGGCTCCGGAGAAGACCGCGCTGTGGCTCGCACCGGCGCTCGTCGGTTTCGCCCGGCTGTGCCGCCCGGTGACCGTGGGGCTCGGGGCATGTGCCCGCGTCGTGCTGAAGCTGTTCCGGGTCGAGCCGAAGGACGAGGTCGAAGCCGTCTTCACCAGCGACCAGCTGGGGCAGCTGGTCGAGGACGCGGGCCAGGCCGGTCTGCTCGACCCGGAGGAGCAGGAGCGCCTCGAAGACGCACTCGAACTGGGCAGCCGCCCGGTGACGGACGTCCTCATCGCCCGGTCGTCGCTGGTGACGGTGCCACCTTCGGTGACTCCCCGTCAGATCGAGGAGCTGACGGTGCGCACGGGCTACTCGCGCTTCCCGGTCAGGGGCGAGGGCAGCGGCCCCTTCATGGGATATCTGCACGTCAAGGACGTGCTCGACCTCGAAGACGGCGAGCGGGCCGTGCCCCAGCGGGTGTGGCGCCCCATGGCCACGCTCCGCACGGAGCTTCCGCTGGACGACGCGCTGACCGTGATGCGCCGTGCCGCCACCCATCTGGCCCAGGTGGCCGACGGGTCGGGCCGGGTGCTGGGCCTGGTGGCTCTCGAGGACGTGCTGGAGATGCTGGTCGGTGAGGTACGCGACCCGGCGCACCAGGTCGCTCCTGCCCCGCGCCGCCCCGTGACGAGCACGGTCCTGGCTGCCCAGCCTGCGGAGGCCGGGCCGGTGATCCCGGTGGATGCCGTGCTGGGGGCCGTGGGCACTGAGGCCCCGGCTCGCTGAGCCGGTGCAATCGCCGGAGGAGTCGGCTCCTGGTCCCGGGGGCAATCCCCCGGGCCGGGAGCGGGCGCCCCGGCTCTGTCTCATCGAGGGCTCGGCCGCCCGGACGGCGACCGGGCGTGTGCCGGTTCCCGCATGTCCCCGGCCTTCGGCGGCCGATGTCCCCTGCGGATCGTCCGCCCGCCGGGCTCACAGCCCCGAAGCGTCCTGCGGCCCGCGGTCGGCAGGGCCCCGGCCCGACAGCACCTCCCCGTACGCCTGCATCAGATCGGGCAGCCGCAGCGTCGCCAGATCGCCGCGGGTCGGGGTGCCCGGGTAGCCGGTGAGCCGCAGGTCCCGGTACGCGCAGCTCTTCTCGTACAGGGTGCGCAGAAATCGCCCGTTGCCCAGCTCGTCGATCCAGCCCTGATCGACCACATGACCGCTGATGGAGCGCAGCTCGTCGAGCGCCTCCTCGTCCCAGCCGTCCCCGTTGGCGGCGGCGAGCACCTCGCCGATCGCGGTCAGCTCCAGCGGACGGTACGAAGGGAAGTCCACGCGGGAGGTGAACCGCGAGGACAGCCCGGGATTGGCGGTGAGCAGCCGGTCCATTCCCTCCGGATACCCCGCCAGGATGACCACCAGGTGGTCGCGGTTGTCCTCGGCCCGCTTGAGCAGCACCTGGAGCGCCTCGTCGCCGTAGGCGTCCCCCTTGCTGTACCCGCTGTTCGAGAGGGAGTACGCCTCGTCCACGAACAGCACCCCGCCGAGCGCCGAGTCGATCAGCTCGTTGGCCTTGACCGCGGTCTGTCCGAGGAACTCACCGACCAGGTCGGACCGCTGCGCCTCCACCAGATGATCCCCGCCGAGCAGGCCCAGCGCGTAGAACACCCGGCCCAGGATGCGCGCCACGGTGGTCTTGCCGGTTCCGGACGGCCCGGAGAAGACGAAGTGGCGCTTGGGCGGCTGGACCGGCAGCCCCTGCCCCGCCCGCAGCCGGGCCATCTCCAACTGCGCGGACAGCGCCTTCACCTGCCGCTTCACCGGCTCAAGCCCGACCATCCGCTCCAGTTCGGCCAGTGCTTCGGCGAGCAGCACCGGGTCGGTGGGACCGGATGGGTACGACGGCGGTGCCGACTGGGCGGGCACACCCGACTTCTCCCGTACTCCGGGCACGGGTGCCGCCGGGGCCGGTGCGCCGAGCTGAGGCTGCTGCTCCCCGCCGAACCGTGTCTCGGGAGGGAGCGGAACCTCCGGTTCCGGAGGTACGCCGTCGATCGTGTCCTGGCAGTAGCCGGAACCCGCGAGCGACACCGCGGCCAGCCCGGCGGATCCCCCCGGTCCCTCGAAGCCGTTCAACCCGTCGAATCCGCCGCCGTCGTCGTATTCGGCGATGGCGGCCAGCCGTGCCGACGTGTCCATGAAGGCCGGATCGACCCGGTGCACCGCCCGGTACAGCGGCAGCGCGGCGGCGGACCGCCCGGTGCCCTCGTGGGCGCGGGCCAGCCAGTAGCGCAGCTCCTTGCGCTGCGGCTGCTCGCTGCGGCAGCGCATCAGCGCCGCCGACAGAAGCGGCTCGGCCTGCCCGTACATCTCCAGACGCACCCGCGCCATGCCCCCGAAAAGCCCCGCCTCGATGCCCAGCAGGGGGTCGTCGACCAGCGGTGCCGTGTGCCTGACCAGTTGCTCCCAGTCCTTGACGAGATACGCGCGGCAGGCGTGGAGGAACCGCACCTGGGGGTCGGCGTCGATGGGCGGCAGCCCCGCGAGTGCCCGGTCCAGCTCGGGGACATGGCGGCCGTCCAGCCAGTGCGAGGCGTGCGCAAGCAGCAGATCGCGCGGGCTCTCCAGCACCGGCTGCACCCACCAGCCCAGCCAGTACCAGGAGTTCAGGGTGCGCCGGTGCCGGGCACGCTGCTCGCCGAAGCGCTCCCGATGGCGGTACATCCGCAGCAGCGCCGTCGTGGTGTCGACGCGTAAGGCGTGCAGGCCGAGCCAGGCATCCGCCATTTCCGGGTCGAGCCGGACCGCTGCTCTGAACTCCTCTTCCGCCTGCGGGTACGCGCCCATGGTGTAGGCGTCCACACCGCGCACCCAAGCGAGGTCGGCCGGGGCAGTCGAGCCCTGCGTGGCGATGTCCATCCGGTCCCCCACATATGTGCCCCCGTGACCTCCCGCCGGGCGGGCGCCCGTCGGAGCGTGCTGAACCACCGTGCCGCGGACGGGAATTGACCGCACCGAGATGCATCGTACCTGCGCAGGCGCAGGTGAATAAGGGTGCTGTGCCGACGGCCGGGCGGTGACCCAGGGTGACTGCAGGGGTTCGGAAGGTGCGCGAGGGCGCGGAGAGGTGGGCAGAACGAAGCCCCCGATCACGGGGGAACAACCGGGGGCTTCGTGTACGGGCGACTCCGAAAAGCCGCACATTCAGAACGTAAGACCTGTCTGGCCCTTGGGTCAAGCAGAGTTGAGGCACTCGAACGGTCGATTTCCGACTGCTCAGTACGGCGGCGAAAGCCGATCACTTTCCGTGATGAATTGACTCGTGTTCGCTGTTGTCCCTGGCCCCGGCAGCCACGTGTACCCCGTGGAACTCTCCCGCACCACAGTGTCGGCGAAGGGGCGCGAAGGGTCATCGGTGAAGTGACGTGTCTCCGCCACGGTCCACGCGTCCCAGAACTCCCTGAGTGCGGGACCGTCGCGGTGGCGGCCGCGTGCCCAGGAGTCCTCTGCTCCCCGGTCCATCCAGAAAAGCCGCGCGAGATGGGGACGCAACACCTTCCGGCCAGCTCCGACGCCCTCGATGAGTACGACCGGAGCCGGGTCGAGCGGACACGGGGGAGCGAAGCGGCGAGGAGCCCAGTCGTAGGGCCGGTAGAGCGCGGTCCGCCCCCGGGACAGCGGCTCGATGACCTGGGTCTGCAAACGGCCTGTCCAGGCGAAGAGTTCGTCGTGCGTGGCGATGTCGTCGAGATGCAGCACGGGCGCGTCCCCGAGTGCCTCGGCGAGGAGCGCGGTGAAGGTGCTCTTTCCCGAACCGGCATGACCGTCGACCGCGACCAGCCTCACCGGGCCGCAGGACGGTCCGAGAGCGCGCAGTGCCGCTGCGGCACGGCCGAAATCGAGACGGACGCCGGAGTTCACAGCAGCCACCCTACGGCGCGCCCGCGTCCGTCCGGCATTCGGCTCCTCCCGGACTGCGCCGGCGCGCATCCCGTCGTTCGGGTGGCGTCGTGCGCGTCCCGGACACACCCGGACGGAAGCATCCGGATACCGGGGATAGTGGGATCCCGACCACCCCGGCTGTCCTGCCCACGAGACGGAGATCCCATGACCGGAACCGCTTCGCGCAGAACCGTCCTTTCCGCCGCACTCGCGGCCGCGGCCGGAGCGGGCGGGGCGGCCCCGTCGGCCGCGCAGGGAGCCGCTGCCGCCGCCCGCACGGTGGACAACCACTTCTGGGCGACCCAGGGCGACTGGTCCAGGGGAGCCACCGCGGGCGTCCGCCTCGTCACCGGCACCCGCCCCGGGGTGGCCATCGGCTCGTCCGTACGCCGTACGACCTACCGTGACCCGCACACCGGGCGCACCAGCCCCTGGGAGTGCGGGAGCTGGACCTCGCCCTCGCACCGCCCCGGCGCTCCGGCGACCGAGATCGTCGTCTCCTGGAACGCCCACACCCCGGCCGGTACCTGGATGCAGGTGGAGCTGACGGGCATCTATTCGGACGGCGGCGCGATGCCCTGGTACGTCATGGGGCGCTGGGCGTCCGGCGACGGCGACATCCGCCGCACCTCCGTGGACGGCCAGGGCGACGGCAGGACCTCCGTCTCGACCGACACCCTCTCCGTGGACGCCCCTGCGAGCGGTCTGCGGATCGCCTCCTACCGGCTGCGGCTCACCGTCTTCCGTACCCCGGGTACCACCCGCACCCCGACCGTCTGGCGGGTCGGCGCGATGGCGTCGGCCGTCCCGGACCGGTTCACCGTGCCCGCGTCCGCTCCCGGACTCGTGCGCGAGTTGAAGGTGCCGCGCTACTCCCAGAACATCCACATCGGCCGGTATCCCCAGTACGACAACGGCGGCGAGGCCTGGTGCAGCCCCACTTCCTCGCAGATGATCATCGAGTACTGGGGCCGGAGACCCACCGCGCAGGACCTCGCCTGGGTCGATCCCGCCTACACCGACCCGCAGGTCTGCCACGCGGCTCGCCACACCTACGACCACCAGTACGAGGGCTGTGGCAACTGGCCCTTCAACGCCGCATACGCCGCCACTTATCGGGGCATGAACGGAGTGGTCACCCGCCTCCAGTCGCTCACCGAGCTGGAGAGCCTCGTACGTGCGGGCATCCCGGCCATCACCTCGCAGTCGTTCCTCAAGGGGGAGCTGACCGGCGCCGGATACGGCACCGCCGGGCATCTGATGACCGTCATCGGTTTCACCGCCGCGGGCGATGTGATCGCGAACGACCCCGCGTCCCCCAGCAACCCGGCAGTCCGCAGGGTCTACCGGCGGCGCGAATGGGAGAACATCTGGCTGCGCACCAAGCGCCGCAACGCCGCAGGGAAGGTGGTCTCCGGCACGGGCGGCGTCTGCTGCCTCTACTGGCCCGAGTCGCCGACCTCGGCCCAGCGCGGAGCCCTCGCCGCACTGGGGGTCCACTGACGCGGCCTGTCCCGAGCGGGGGCAGTGACAGCGGTCACTGCTCCCCGGCGGCCCGGCTGGCACTCTGGTCGGGTGAAGCCGGGGGGACCGCCACGACCGCGACGACGACCGAGCGAGACACCATGAGCGCGACCACCGCAGCCGGTACCCGTGCCCGTACCGGAGGCCCCGAGGACAACGGACCCAAGATCCTCGAACACATCCTGGGCTGGACCCTCGTGGTCGTCATCGCCATGTTCGTCACCCAGACCGGGCTGCTCTGAACGCTCCACCACTTCGCTCAGCCGCAGGCAGACGGCCTGCCCGCGAGTGACGGACGCCCTCCGATCGGGCATACTCGACCCGCCACAGCCGCTGGTCGGCCCCTTCCGTGATCCGGGAGGGCAGCATCGGCGCATCAGGTGAAACATCCGGCGGCGCCCGTACACCCCGCGGGCGACCGCCGCAGCGCCCGACAGGGAGGAGAGCGCCGCAATGCCCGACCGCGCCCCGCAGCCGGTGGACCGGATACTGCCCACCGAGGAGTCCAGGGATCTCATCGCCCTGGTCCGTGAGCTCGTCCAGCGGGAGATCGCCCCCCGCGCGGCCGAGGAAGAGGAAGCGGGCGTCTTCCCGCGGGACGTCTTCACTCTGCTCTCCGAGTCCGGACTGCTCGGACTGCCGTACGACTCCGAGTTCGGCGGCGGTGACCAGCCGTACGAGGTCTACCTCCAGGTCCTGGAGGAGCTCGCCGCCGCCCGGCTCACCGTCGGGCTCGGTGTGAGCGTGCACTCCTTGTCCTGCCACGCCCTGGCCAACTACGGCACGAAGGAACAGCAGGCCGACCAGCTGCCGGCGATGCTGGGCGGCGGGCTGCTCGGCGCCTACTGCCTCTCCGAGCCGTCGTCCGGCTCGGACGCCGCCTCGTTGCGCACCAAGGCAGTGCGGGACGGGGACGACTGGGTCATCAACGGCACCAAGGCGTGGATCACACACGGCGGCGTCGCCGACTTCTACACCCTTCTCGCCCGCTCCGGAGGCGAAGGGCCGCGCGGGATCACCGCCTACCTCGTGCCCGGAGACGCCGAGGGGCTGAGCGCGGCCGCGCCCGAGAAGAAGATGGGCATGAAGGGCTCCCCGACCGCGCAACTCCACTTCGACGGTGTACGCGTCCCCGACGCGCGCCGTATCGGTGAGGAGGGCCAGGGGTTCGCGATCGCGCTGGCGGCGCTGGACGCCGGGCGTCTCGGCATCGCGGCCTGCGGTATCGGCGTGGCCCAGGCGGCGCTTGACGAGGCCCTCACGTACGCCGCGGGCCGGCAGCAGTTCGGCCGCCCCATCGCGGACTTCCAGGGCCTGCGCTTCATGCTCGCCGACATGGCCACCAAGGTCGAGGCGGGCCGCTCGCTGTACCTGTCCGCCGCCCGGCTTCGGGACGCGGGCAAGCCGTACTCACGGCAGGCGGCCATGGCCAAGCTGTTCTGCACGGACGCGGCCATGCAGGTGACCACCGACGCGGTGCAGATACTGGGCGGCTACGGCTACACCGCCGACTTCCCGGCCGAGCGGCTGATGCGCGAGGCCAAGGTGCTCCAGATCGTCGAGGGCACCAACCAGATCCAGCGGATGGTCATCGCCCGTCACCTCGCTGGGCCAGAGTCCCGCTGACCCATCCGGTCCGCGGCGCCCATGCCGGGGCCGCAGTCAGCCTGTTCCATTCCTGGTCGCGGCGGCCCGGCAGGGTCCGCCCTGCCTGTGCCCAATTGCGCATCAGGTCACGGTAGATGGGCGGGTCCACCGACCGCGGAACCGATTCTTCCGTGTGCGGTGTCATCAGACGCCGACGGCCGGTGCCGCCTGTGGTGTGCTGCGGGTACGGGGTCATGCCCGAAAAACGCCACCGGGCACCGCGGGGTCACCGTCCGGCCGATACGAGAGCCAGTTCGTGCTGTCCCCCGCCACGGGGCGGGGGCGGCCGACGCTGATCCCGTCGCCGTGGCGCAGGAGCAGGGGGACGTACGGGTCGATCAGGCGGCCCGGCGCATCGAAGGAGCCTTGATCGGGTGCGAGCCCGGCCCGCCGACGTGTGAGAAGGGCTGCGTCCGCCAATCGAGGCCCTGGGGGAGCGTCAGCAGCAGCGCGGTGTCCTGTTCCTGGATTTCCAGCGATTCGTCAGCGGGGCTTGCGTCCGCGGCCGACCGGCCCGTGCCCGCGCACACGGACAGCACGAAGGGGTTCCACGGCGTCGGGCACAGGGCGTGCTCGGGGAGGGCCACCTCGTCGGCGAGCAGTGCGATCGGCTGGGCGCAGTCCGGGCAGATCACCCGGTACATCTCGAAGGTGTCGTAGCCACCCCGCTCGTCGTCCGCGATGTCGTCATCGGGGACGGTGGAATCAAGAGGCTCCGGTTCGGTACGTCCGGTGCGCTTCACACTGTGCATGGAGAATCTCCCCCTCGGGTGGGCCGACCAGGCATATGCGGCCTCGACCACACCAAGCACTTCCCTCGCGACTGCCTGGATAACCGCGTGGCGTCGAGGGACACGGCCACGACCTTGTGGTGTTGGTCACATGCCGCGGGTCGCGCGTCCCTGCGGGGCTCCATCTCGCGCCTCCCGTCCCTTGTCCGAGCCTCCACCCGTCCCTTGTCCGAGCCTCCATACGAAGCAGCCCGCTGTGCCCGGGGTGGCCCGGGGCAATAGGTTGATCCTCATGGAGGAGCTGGATCGTCAGATCGTCGAGTTGCTCGTCAAGGACGGGCGCATGAGCTACACCGACCTGGGCAAGGCCACCGGCCTGTCCACATCGGCGGTGCACCAGCGCGTGCGGAGACTCGAACAACGCGGTGTCATCCGCGGATACGCCGCTGTCGTGGACCCGGAGGAGGTCGGCCTGCCGCTGACGGCCTTCATCTCGGTGAAACCGTTCGATCCGAGCGCCCCGGACGACATCGCCGACCGGCTCGCCTGCGTGCCCGAGATCGAGGCGTGCCACAGCGTGGCCGGGGACGAGAACTACATCCTGAAGGTCCGCGTCGGAAGCCCGATCGAGCTGGAGGAACTGCTCAGCCAGATCCGCTCACTGGCAGGTGTCTCCACACGCACCACCGTGGTCCTGTCCACCCCGTACGAGGCACGGCCGCCGCGAATCTAGGCTGGTGCCCATGAGTGAGAGCGTGCCCCCGGGCGAACACCGCACCGTGCTGCTGCGCGGCGGAGACGTACACAGCCCCGCCGATCCGTTCGCCACGGCCATGGTGGTCGAGCGGGGCCATATCGCCTGGGTGGGGTCGGAAGGCGCGGCCGACGCCTTCGCGTCCGGCGTGGACGAGGTCGTGGACCTGGAAGGCGCCCTGGTCACCCCGGCGTTCGTGGACGCCCATGTGCACACCACCGCGACCGGTCTCGCACTCTCCGGACTCGACCTCTCGCACGCCCGCTCGCTCGCCGACGCGGCCGACCGCGTCCGCGCCTACGCCGCAGCGCGTCCCGACGACCGCATCCTGATCGGACACGGCTGGGACGCGGCGCGCTGGCCCGAGCAGCGCCCGCCCCGGCGGGCGGAGCTCGACGAGCTCACCGGTGGCAGGCCGCTCTACCTCACCCGGATCGACGTCCATTCCGCAGTGGTCACCAGCGCCCTTCTCGACTCGGTGCCCGGGATCCGCGCCATGAGCGGTTTCCGCGAAGGCGAACCGCTCACCGGGGACGCCCACCACGCGGTGCGTTCCGCCGCCTACGCCGCCGTGTCCCCCGAGCAGCGCGCCGAGGCCCAGCGTCTGGCGCTGCGGCACGCAGCCTCGCTCGGCATCGGCACCGTCCATGAGTGCGCGGGGCCGGAGATCTCGTCCGAGGACGACTTCACCGCCCTGCTGAAGACGGCGGCCGAGGGGCACGGCCCCCGGGTCGTCGGCTACTGGGCGGACACGGACGTGGAGCGGGCCCGCGCGCTCGGAGCGGCGGGAGCGGCCGGTGACCTGTTCGCCGACGGCTCGCTCGGTTCGCATACGGCCTGCCTCCGCGAGGCATACGCGGACGTGGCGCACTCCGGTGTGGCCCACCTCGACGCGGCTGCCGTCGCGGCCCATGTCGGCGCGTGTACCGAGGCCGGGATCCAGGCTGGATTCCACGCGATCGGCGACCGGGCCGTCGGCAATGTGCTCGAAGGCGTCCGGGCCGCCGCCGACGCGCTCGGTCTCGCCCGGGTGCGTGCTGCCCGGCACCGAGTGGAGCACGCTGAGATGCTCGACCCCGAGACCATCGCCGCCTTCGCCGAACTCGGTCTCACGGCTTCCGTCCAGCCTGCCTTCGACGCGGCGTGGGGAGGCGACACGGGCATGTACGCCCAGCGTCTCGGCGTGGAGCGGGCGCGTGCCCTGAACCCGTACGCCGCACTGCTGCGCGCCGGGGTGCCGCTGGCCTTCGGCTCGGACAGCCCCGTCACTCCACTCGACCCCTGGGGGACGGTCCGTGCTGCCGCCTTCCACCGCACCCCGGAGCACCGGATCTCCGTCCGAGCCGCCTTCACCGCCCACACCCGGGGCGGCTGGCGGGCGATCGGGCGGGACGACGCGGGCATCCTCGTGCCCGGCGCGCCCGCCGACTACGCGATCTGGCGCACGGGTGAACTCGTTGTCCAGGCTCCCGACGACCGGGTCGCCCGTTGGTCCACCGACCCTCGCTCCGGTACGCCTGGCCTGCCGGATCTCACCCCCGGCACGGACCTCCCGGTATGCCTGCGCACGGTGGTATCCGGACAGACGATCCATGTGCGGCCTAACGAGTGAGATCGGAATTAGTCGTACTGCGACCCATCGGCCGGGCGGCTCGGGCACTACCTGCGGGTCTGCCCGCCTGACCTGCGGAATCAAGCAAACGTCGCAGATGACACGCCTGTTGACAGAGTGCGGAGTGAGGCGGGTAGGTTCGGCCGAGTCCACCACAGGACGTCCAACCGGCCGGAACTTCCACGCAGTCGTCGAACGCCGCTGGATCATGGGGGTGGTGCGCCGCAACGGCACGCCGCCACTGGGAGCCAGGTTCAGCGCCCGCGCCTCGGGGGCGAGGGGAGGCCGCGCCCGGTTGGGGTCTCCTCTGTCCGGCCTGTACCGCAGGAGCTCGGGGGAAGGTGCGATCCGGGTGGGACCCGGCGTTCAGTAGACAACGGCATTCGGGCGACCCGCAGCCAGCGGGTCCCAGGCCGGCCCGAAGGACGCCGGGTTCCGATCCGCTGCCGTCCGCCGTGGCAGGCGCTGTGTCTTTCAGCCGTCGGGTGCCGTGCCCTGGTGGGTCCTCCCTTGTCCTTCAGCGGTGGTTGCCGTGCTGTGGTCCGCATATCGGTCATGACGGACCCTGCCGGATTTTTCGGTGCGTCTCGGTGGTCCGAAGGCCCCCACGGCCCCGCCGTGGGGGCCTTCGGACCCGTGCCGAGGTGGCTGTGTCGCCAGTGGTCGCTATGGTGGGGCTCTGCGTAGTGACGTCAAAGGGGCATTAGTGAACGACGGTGGTCAGAGGCGGTACGGCCCGCTCGGCAAAGCCTTGGTGATCATCCCCACCTACAACGAGGCCGAGAACATCGAGCCGATCGTCTCCAGGGTGCGTGCCGCGGTGCCGGATGCGGACATCCTGGTCGCCGACGACAACAGCCCTGACGGGACCGGAAAGATCGCCGACGAGCTCTCCGGCGAGGACGCCCAGGTGCACGTCCTGCATCGCAAGGGCAAGGAGGGCCTCGGCGCCGCCTATCTCGCGGGCTTCCGTTGGGGGATCGAGCACGGCTACGGAGTCCTCGTGGAGATGGACGCCGACGGGTCCCACCAGCCCGAGGAACTGCCCCGGCTGCTCACCGCGCTCAAGGGCGCCGATCTCGTCCTGGGCTCCCGCTGGGTGCCGGGCGGGCGGATCGTCAACTGGCCGAAGTCCCGCGAGTTCATCTCCCGCGGCGGCAGCCTCTACTCGCGCGTTCTGCTCGACGTCCCGATCCGCGACGTCACCGGCGGCTTCCGCGCCTTTCGCACGGAGACTCTTGAGGGCCTCGGCCTGGAGGACGTCGCATCGGCCGGCTACTGCTTCCAGGTCGACCTGGCGCGCCGCGCGGTCGCCGCCGGATTCCATGTGGTGGAGGTCCCGATCACCTTCGTCGAGCGCGAGCGCGGCGACTCCAAGATGAGCCGGGACATCCTCGTCGAGGCGCTCTGGCGGGTCACCGCCTGGGGTGTGAGCGCCCGGGCGAACCGCCTCATCGGCCGCCGCCCGGCGAAGCCCTCCCGGCCGGCTCCCTGACCGGCTGCGTTCCTTACGCCGTCCGAGCGGCCGGCCAGGCACACTGGGGGCATGACGACCGGTGTACGCACTCCGACCGCCCCGCAGCGCTCCCGCGCCCGCACCTTCCTGCCCCTCGCTGTCGCAGCCTGGCTGCTGCTGGAGATCTGGCTGCTCACGCTGGTGGCCGGAGCGGCCGGCGGGTTCACCGTGTTCGCCCTCCTCGTGGCGGGCGCGGTGCTCGGTGGCGTGGTGATCAAGAGGGCGGGTCGTCGGGCCTTCCGCAATCTCACCCAGGCCTTCCAGCAGCAGCCCGGCGCGGCCCCGACGGCGGCGTCGGGCGAACGGCAGACCGAGGGCAATGGCCTGCTGATGCTGGGGGGACTGCTGCTGATGCTACCCGGGCTGATCTCCGACGCGGCCGGTCTGCTGCTGCTTCTGCCGCCGGTACGCCAGGGCGTCGGGCGCTACGCGGGGAAGTCCCTGGAGCGCCGGATGCGGCAGGCCGCGCCCGGTTCACTCGAGGATGCGCTGAGGCAGGCCCGTATCCACCAGCCGGACGGCAAGGTCGTCCAGGGCGAGGTCGTCCGTGAGGACGCCTCTCCCACCCCGCCGCAGCCGGGCACGGGCCAGCACCCGCCGTTGGCGCCGTAAGGCGCCGTATGTGCCCCCAGGGCTCCGGGTGGCCGAAAGCCACCCGGAGCCCTGGAGGCCGCTGCTCCGAGACTCAGGCCGCTGGTGTGACCCCCGCCGTCGGGGCGTGCCGTCACACGTGCGGCCGTCCGTCGTAAGCGGACGCCGCACCCCGAGCGCGCCGGGCCGAGCCGGAGGTGCAGGACAAAAAGCCGCGGGCTGCGGCACACATGTCGTGTGCGGCAGCCCGCGGCTTCGGTTCGTACCTGCCCCGTACGTGGTGATGCGTGACGCGTGCGCCTGGTCCTTACGCGGACTTCCGGCTGTCACGCGGGTGCACCGCGATGTTCATGGCCCCGGAGCGCAGGACGGCCAGCCGCTCGGCCAGTACCTCCTCCAGCTCCTCACGCGTACGCCGCTCCATGAGCATGTCCCAGTGTGTACGCGCGGGCTTGCCCTTCTTCTCTTCGGGGCCTTCCCCGTCCACCAGGAGTGCCTGGGCGCCGCACGCCTTGCACTCCCACTCCGGCGGAATCTCCGCCTCAACCGAGAACGGCATCTCGAAACGATGTCCGTTCTGGCATGCGTACTCCACCGCCTGGCGCGGGGCCAGATCGATGCCGCGGTCGGTCTCGTAGCTGGTCACCACGAGGCGCGTGCCGCGAAGAGCTCGCTCACTCATGAATCGTGCCTCCCGGGCTTGTCGCCCACAGGACAGGTGTCGCTGTCGTCGTCATCCGGTCAACGTCCGGTCGGCGGTAAAGATTCCCGCGCATGTCCGTTCCGGTCCATGCGTCGTTGCCCGTCGTGCCGCCCCTTGTTGTACCCACCAGTGCCCGGTTTGTCACATCTGGCAGAAAGTGTCACCCAGCGTTCTGGGGAATTCAGCGCGCAGTAACGGTCCGCCTGGCAGGCCAAAGGCGTACACTACCGGCCTTTCACTTCAACGTCTAAATCCGCTTCGGAACCGGGTTCCCCGCTTCTGCCACGGCGCGGCGCATCGGCACTCGCGCGAGCACGATGAATCCGAGCGCGAAGAAGATCACCAACGAGATGATCGAGTCCCGGTAGCTCCCCGTCATCTGGAACGTCAGGCCGAACACCAGCGGTCCCAGCCAGCTCAGCCCCCGGTCGCTCATCTCGTACGCCGAGAAGTACTCGGCCTCCTTGCCGCGCGGCACCAGGTGCGAGAACAGCGAGCGCGACAGCGCCTGTGTGCCGCCGAGCACCAAACCGATCGCCGCCCCGAGCACATAGAACCAGCCGGGGGTGCGCGCCGGCAGGAAGTAGCCGAGCCCCAGGATCAGTGCCCAGACCACCAGCGAGGCGAGGATGGTGCGCTTGGCCCCGTGCGTGGCGGCGAGCCGCCCCATGCCCAGTGCCCCGACCACCGCCAGCACCTGCACCAGCAGTACCGCCGTGATCAGCGTCGTCTGGTCCAGGCGCAGTTCCTCGGAACCGTAGATCGACGCCTGGGAGATCACGGTCTGCACACCGTCGTTGTAGAGGAGGTACGCGAGCAGGAAGGCCAGTGTCAGCGGATGCCGGCGCATGTCGCGCAGGGTCGCGATCAGCTGCCGCCATCCGGCTCCCACCGCGCCTTCGGCCGGGGCCTCCCCGTCGGACGGCGCCAGCGCCCGGTCGCGCAGCCGGCGCAGCGGAATGAGGGTGAACGCGCCCCACCACAGTCCCGCCGTGGCGAGGCAGACGCGAACGGCCTCCGACTCGGAGAGGCCGAACGACTCGTGCCCCGTGAACAGAGCCAGGTCGGCGACCAGCACGAGCGCACCGGACGTGTATCCGAAGGCCCAGCCGCGGGATGACACCGCGTCACGCTCATCCGGCTCGGCGATCTGCGGCAGATAGGCGTTGTAGAGCACCATCGAGACCGACAGCGAGGAGTTGGCCACGATCAGCAGGACGGTGCCCAGGAGATAGCGGTCGCCGTCCAGGAAGAACATCGCCGCCGTGGCCGTCGCGCCTATGTACGCGCAGGCGGCGAGCAGCGGCTTCTTGCGTCCCGTGCGGTCGGCGAGCGCGCCGACCAGCGGCATGAGCAGCACCGAGATCACCACGGAAGCCGATATGGCGTAGGCGAAGAGAGACCCGGCCGGGACCGGGACGCCCAGCGGGTGGACACGGCCGTCCGCGTCCGCCGCCGCCTTGGCCACGGCCGTGAGGTAGGGGCCCAGGAAGACCGTCACCACGCTCGTCGAATAGACGGAGCAGGCGAAGTCGTAGAAGTACCACCCGCGCTGCTCGCGCCGACGGTCGCCGTTGCCTCTCCCGGCGGTCGGGTCCTCTGTCTCAAGGGCCACTGGGCGCCTCCATGCTTGTGCCGATGGAGATGCGCCACGGCCCACGGCCGCTCAGTGCCAGACTCCTCGGTCGCTGAGCACCGTACGCAGGGTCTCCAGATCGTCGGTCATGATGCCATCCACTCCTGTGTCCAGAAGGGCGGCCATCCGGTCGGCTTCGTTGACCGTCCAGACGTGCACCTGAAGTCCGCGGGCGTGGGCTTCCGCGACGAAGCGTCGGTCCACGATCCTTATGCCGCTCTGGACTTCGGGCACCTGGACGCAGACCGCGCCCGCACGGACCGCGGCCGGGATCCCCAGGGAGCGCAGCCGCAGGCCGAGCACCCCTCGCACCCCGAACGACGTCGCGAGCTTCGGGCCGGCGAGCCGGTACGCCAGTGCCACGCGGCGCTCCGAGAACGAACCGACGCAGACCCGGCCCCAGAGGTCCCTGCGGCGGATCAGTCCGACCAGCGGTTCCAGGGCCCCCGCGGCTTTGATGTCCACGTTCCAGCGGGCGTCGGGGAACTCGTCCAGCAGCTCCTCGAAGAGCGGCAGCGGCTCCGTGCTCGCGACCCTGGCCCGGCTCACCTCGCTCCAGGGCAGCTCCGCGATCCGGCCCCGGGCGTCCGTGACGCGGTCCAGCGTCGCGTCGTGGAAGGCCACCAGCCTGCCGTCGACGGTCGTGTGCACATCCGTCTCGAAGTAGCGGTAGCCGGTCGCGGCCGCCCGGCGGAACGCGGCGGCGGTGTTCTCGAGCCCGTCGGCGGTTCCACCGCGATGCGCGAACGGAATGGGGGACGGGTGGTCCAGATACGGGTGCCTGGGCTGCTGTACGCGTGTCACCCGGGCAGTATGACCTGCTCAGCGACGTCCGCCGATGTCGTCTTGGCCACTACACGGCCTGCCCGGCCGCCGTCTCCCGCGACCGGTACCGCGAACACCCGCAGGAAGAACTGGGCGAGGGGTCCGATGGCCAGGGCGTAGGCCAGGGTGCCGATGCCGACAGTGCCGCCGAGCAGGAAGCCGGTGGCGACGACCGCGATCTCGATGGCCGTGCGGACGAGGCGGATCGACCGGCCGGTGAGCCGATGCAGACCGGTCATCAGCCCGTCGCGTGGCCCGGGCCCGAAGCGGGCGGAGATGTAGAGCCCGGTCGCCGCACCGTTCAGGACGATCGCGACGGCCATCACCGGGACCCGCACCGCGACCCCGTGCGCGTCGGGGACGACCGCCAGGGTGGCGTCCATGGCGATCCCGACGACGAAGACGTTGGACACCGTGCCGAGTCCGGGCTTCTGCCGCATCGGGATCCACAGCAGCAGCACAACGGCCCCGAGGATGATCGAGACGACCCCGATGGTCAACCCCGTCCGCTCCGCAACGCCTTGGTGCAGCACACCCCAGGGCTCCAGCCCCAAGCCGCTCCGGACCAGGAGCGCGGAGCTCACGCCGAAGAGCGTGAGCCCGGTGTAGAGCTGGAGGAGCCGTCGCGGAACGCGCCGGCCTCCGGGGCGCGCTTGGCCTCCGGTGTTCGTGCTGCTGGTCTGCATCGCTTCCCCCTGGGTGGTGTGAGTGGACTGACCCATGACACTCTGTGGCTGGGAAACGCAGGCCATCCATGGCCAATCGACGGAAGGTGGACTGACTTCCATGGCGCAGTGGACTTCAGCAGTCGGCGTGGCGCAGCTCGCTCGCCAGCTCAACGCACAGCAGTCGCGCCCGGCGGGACCCGGCACCCGCAAGCCCCCCGCGTATCGCGCGCTCGCCGACGGCATCCGGCTGCTGGTCCTCGAAGGCCGGGTGCCGGTGGCGGCCCGGCTCCCCGCCGAACGCGAGCTCGCGCTGTCTCTCGCCGTGAGTCGTACCACGGTGGCGGCGGCGTACGAGGAGCTGCGGACCCAGGGGTTCCTCGAATCCCGCAGGGGCGCGGGCAGCTGGACGGCCGTTCCCGCGGGCAACCCGCTGCCCGCACGAGGCCTGGAGCCACTGCCGCCCGAGGCGCTCGGGTCGATGATCGACCTGGGATGCGCCGCGCTGCCCGCCCCGGAGCCCTGGCTCACCCGGAGCGTCCAGGGGGCGCTGGAGGAACTGCCGCCGTACGCGCACACCCACGGCGACTACCCGGCGGGGCTGCCCGTGCTGCGCCAGACCATCGCGGACCGCTACACCGCACGCGGTATCCCGACGATGCCCGAGCAGATCATGGTCACCACGGGTGCGATGGGCGCCATGGACGCGATCTGCCATCTGTTCGCGGGCCGTGGGGAGCGGGTCGCCGTCGAGTCCCCTTCCTACGCCAACATCCTCCAGCTGATGCGCGAGGCGGGTTCCCGCCTGGTGCCGGTCGCCATGGGTGAAGGTCTTGCGGGCTGGGACATGGCCCGCTGGCGCCAGGTGCTGCGGGACGCGGCGCCGCGACTCGCCTATGTGGTCGCCGACTTCCACAACCCGACGGGGGCCCTGGCCGACGAGGACCAGCGGCGCCGACTCGTGGACGCGGCGCGCTCGGCGGGCACGGTGCTGGTCGTCGACGAGACCATGGCCGAGCTCCGCCTCGACGCCGAGATCGAGCTGCCGAGGCCGGTCTGCGCCTTCGACGCGGCGGGCTCCACGGTGATCACGGTGGGCTCGGCCAGCAAGGCCTTCTGGGCGGGGATGCGTATCGGCTGGGTCAGGGCGGCCCCCGAGGTCATCCGCTCGCTGGTGGCGGCGCGCGCATACGCCGACCTCGGCACCCCGGTCCTGGAGCAGCTCGGGGTCAACTGGCTGATGTGGACCGGCGGCTGGGAGTCGGCGGTGGCGATCCGCCGGGCCCAGGCGAGGCAGAACCGGGACGCGCTGGTCGAAGCGGTACGGCGGGAACTGCCGGACTGGGAGTTCGAGGTCCCCAGGGGCGGACTGACCCTCTGGGCGCGCGCGGGCGGTCTGTCCGGCTCACGGCTCGCCGAGGTGGGTGAACGCGTGGGCATCCGAGTGCCTTCAGGTCCGCGCTTCGGCGTCGACGGCGCGTTCGAGGGCTATGTCCGTCTCCCCTTCACGGTCGCGGGACCCGTGGCCGACGAGGCTGCGGCCCGCCTGGCCGCAGCCGCCCGCCTGGTCGCGACAGGCGCCTCGACCGGAACGGAGACGCCGAGGACGTTCGTGGCCTGACGGGCCATCGAGACGGTCGTCGCGCGGTGAGTCCAGCGGGCGCGGCGCCGGTACCGTTCTTCGCCGGCCGACTCCACTCCTCGCGCTCCGGGACGGAACACCTAGGGCGTGTTGCGAAAGTCCCTTCTGACCCGCGACGCCTGGCACGCACGCACGCTCGCTGCGTTGTCGGAGTCATCCAAGTACGTCCAGTACGAGGGTGATCCTCCGCCTTGCGATCGCACGCACCAGACGCCGCAGGCCCCGCCCTGCGGGCGGACGGAGCTACTTTCGCAACACGCCCTAGCGGTCCGCGGTCTCCACTGCCGGAACGGCAACCCCGGCGGGCTCGGGGACCTCGGACGCGGAGTCCTCGCGCTCCGGCAGCAGCGCGCGCACAGCGTTCCGCTCCGCCTCTCCCGCGGACTCGTCGAACGGATCCGGCGTCGCCGGCACCTGAAGGCGCAGTACTCCGCCCGTGCCCAGCCGGGCGTAGCCCCGACCCGGTGGAACCGAGCCGGTCGGCGTCGTGTGCGGAGGAGCGCCCAGAACGGACTCGATCAGTTCGGGTGCCATGGGGCCCAGGGCCACCCGGGCCCTGGTGTGACCCAGCACCGATTCCGACAGGGCGCCGAGGCCGCCGTCGCACTGCTCGGCCACCACCACCGTCACCGAAGCCGCCCGCCCGTGCCGCAGTGGCACGTCGAGGAGGAGCTGGGGGTCCGGCCGCCCGTCTGCCGCCGCGAGATGCCCGAAGGCGCCCGGTCGGTCGACCAGGATCCACAGCGGCCTGCGGGTGTCATCGGGGGCCGGGTGCCCCGACTGGCGGGCGCGGTTCGCGGAGATGAGCCGGCGCTCCGTCTCGTGAGCGGCCCACTCGAGACTCGCCAGCGCGCCCGCCAGCCCGCATTCGACGGCCAGCACGCCCCTGCGTCCGGCAAGGCAGGTGTACTCGCCGGTGCCGCTGCCGTCGACGATCAGCACATCGCCGCAAGACAGCGCCTGGAGTGCGATGGACCGCAGCAGGGTGGATGTGCCGCTGCCCGGCAGGCCGACAGCCAGGAGGTGGGGTTCCGTCGAGCGCGGGCCGGTACGCCACACCACCGGCGGTGCGTCCCTGCGCCCTTCGCCGTCGGCGCCGGGTTCGGCACCCGCGTCCAGCACCGGCACCGTCCGCGGCACGGCGCCCGGGTCGGTGAAGCCCAGCACCGTCTCGCCCGGGGCGGTGACGAAGGCCTGGGCGGCGATGGTGGTGGGGAGGGGTGGCAGCACGCTCATCACGAGGTGGTTGTTCTCCTCGTCCCAGGCGAAGTGGTACTCGCGACCCCGCCCCGACTTGGCGTGCAGCAGCTGCTCGATGCGCTCGCGCGCCGCCGGTTCGCCATCGGGGAAGTAGGCCGGGTAGCGCACCTTCAGCCTGGTCAGTCGGCCGCTGTCGTCGAAGGAGTGGTCGCCGAAGGCCTTCGACCACTCACCGCCGTGGGCGAACAGTGGGCTGGGATCCTCCGGGACCGCGAAGTACGGCACGAGCGCCTCGTAGAGCGCCTTCAGGCGCCCCAGCTCCGCCTCGTCCGGACCCGTCTTCACCGGGGTGCGCCGACGCCCGGTCCACCCCGCCACGCCCATCACCGTGATCAGACCGAGCAGCAGTCCGTACGGGAGGAGCACCACCACGAGGAGGCAGGCCGCCGCCAGGAACAGGGTGGGACCACGCCGGTCCTTGGGCGTGCCGGCCCACTTGCGCCGCCCGGCGACGGCCAACAGCCGCAGACCACGGCTGATCGTGATGAGGGGGTGGAGCACGTCGGTGGCGTTGTCGGCGGCTGTCCGCGCGAACTCTCGACTGCGGGCGATCCGGTCGGCGCCGCCGAGTGGGATGCGGGGGAGTGGTCGCCGGGCCACGTGGTTCTCCTGCTTCTTGAGCTGTGGGTGCGGTCGTGCGGGGGTGTCAGAACTTGATCCCGCCCAGCAGGCTGGCGAGGCTGGCGCCACCTGCAGTGATGCTCGGCGCGATGGCCGTGCCCGCGAGATAGAAGCCGAAGAGTGCGGAAACCAGCATGTGGGACGCCTTCAGCCCGTCCTTCTTGAAGAAGAGGAAGACGATGATTCCCAGCAGTACGACGCCAGAGATGGACAGGATCATGAGGTGCTCTCCTGGATGAGGGGACGGTCACCATGAGTTCTTCCAGCCTCACAGCAAGTATGTATGTGATAAAAGCTGCAAACGGGTGAAAGGGGGCTTATTTCACCCGAGTGGCGTACGTGGGATCGTTGCCCGAAGCCTGTTGATCTTTGCCGTGCGGCAGTGCAGTCATGCCGCGCCACGGGCAGTACCCTGGCGATTCACCCGTACGAGCCGATCCGGAGGAAGGAACTCCACTCGTCGCGGTTACCGCGCGGAAGTTGGGGAAGAGAGCCTCACCAGAACTGTTCTCCGCCCGGTGAACAGCTACGTAACCCCAGGTGGGAGCGTTGCCGTAAATGTGGTCGCGGTGGCGGAACGGCTGGGTCATCATGACGTCGGGCCCGCGAGGGGCCACCGACGAGAGGCAGAGGAAGATGGACTTCATCAAGCGGAAGACGACGGGTAGCCGATCATGTTGCCGCGCGGCCTAGGCGAACACACCCCCGGTTGCGTCGACAGCTTGATGTGAGGCACTTTCCCATGTTCGAACCAGTCATAGCGCCGAGCGGCACCCTCCTCGGCCTGCTCCAGAGAGGTCGCGGCGACGGCACACTGCACGCCCTCGCCGCGCCCCGCGCCGAGGCCGTCGAGGCCCTCGATCACTGTGTGCTGAGCGACCCCCGCCACGACTGGCAGGTGGAGAACCGCTCTCTCTACTACGCGCGCCTCTATCTGGACCTGGACGGTGGTCTCGAAGCGATCGAGGCCCACCTGTTCCAGGCGGACGACCACCTCGACACGGACGAGACGAGGACCGGGCTGGCGCTCGCGGTGCTCGGGCACCTTGCCTCGTACGGCCGAGACGACGCGCTGCACCTGCTCCGGCGCTACGCCGTGTCGGGTTCCAACTGGGCCTGGGCGCTCGACGAACTGGCCCTGCGCGACGACGACAGCGGACTGCACTCGCTCGCCCTTCCGGTCCTGGCTCGCTTCCCCGCCACTGCCGAGGGTGAGGCCGAACTGGCAGCCGCCGTGCGGGACGCCTTCGAGCCCAGGCCATGGCGGTTGTGGGCGGAGGACACGCGGGAAGCCGTCGGCTCCCGGGTGCGGGCCGCGCGGGAACGTGGCTCCTTCGACCGCTGGCAGCGCCAGCTCAGGCCCACAGGACCGCGCCCCGGCTGGAGCGTGCAAGCCGTCTTCGACTACGCCGAAGAGGGCCTGGAACGCGGCGTCGAGCTGTTCCTGCCCGCGTCCCGCTGTCTCGGTGCGGTCGCCGGCTCCGACGACCGCGATGTGATCATCGAGGCGGCGCGCAGCGGACCCGACGGTGCACGCTGCACCGCACTGCACTACCTGGCCGAGTCACGGGACCCCGTCGTGCTGGACCTGGTCGAGGTCGCGGCCGCCGATCCGTCCCGTACCGTCGCCGACGCCGCCCTGCACGCCTTCGAGCGGATGTGCGGCGATGCGGCGGTCGACCGCGCGCGACGCTGGGTCCAGCGCCCCGATGCCCTCGGCGGCACGGCGGCCGGCGTGCTGGCCTGCCGCGGCGGCGCCCAGGACGCCGGGCTCGTCCTCGGCGCACTCCGTGAAACCGTCCGCGCGCAGGGGCCCGACGCGCGCCTGCTCTGGACGCTCGTCGACGGCGCGGGACGGCTGGGCATCGACGCCGCGGCCCCCGTGCTGCGCCATGTCTACCGCGAGACCGCCTCATCCCACCTGCGCGGCCAGACGGCACGCGCCCTCGCGGCGACCGACCCCTCCTTCGCCACCGGCTTCGCCGTCGAATGCCTCTGGGACTGCGAGGAGACCACCAGGGAGATCGCCGCCTTGCACGCCGAGACCGGCGACGCCCGGGTCGCCGAGCGCCTGCGCCGGCTCGCCGCCGATCCCGCCGAGGAAGCCGAAGTGCAGACCGCGGTCCGCAGCCGGATCGGGGACACCCCACCGCTGTAGCGGCCGCAGGCCACGACGGGCACCGGGCGCGAGGGTCCCGGCCGGGCAGGAGGCCCACCGGACAGGGCCATCGCGGTTCGGTCGGGCGCGGTTCGGTCGCGGCCCATGGACGGCCGGTGTCCCGGGCGTGGCACAAACGCTCACAGGACGTTCCCCGCACGGCCAGATCCACGTTGGCCGCACCACCCCCGGTGCGACGACAACACCCTTATGCGTGTCGTCATCGTGACCGAATCCTTCCCGCCCGACGTCAACGGTGTGGCGCACTGCGCCCTGCAGACCGCACGGCACCTCGCCGACCGCGGTCATGCCCCCCTCGTCATCGCCCCGGCCGTCGCCGGGCCCGACACCGACGCACCGTGCCCCGTGGTGCGTGTGCCCTCCCTGCCCCTGCCCGGCTATCCGCAGGTCCGCGTGGCCCTGCCCAGCCGGCGCCTGGCCGCCGCCCTCACCGCGCATCGGGCCGATGTCGTCCATCTCGCCAGCCCCTTCGTGCTCGGAGTCCGCGGCATGGGCGCGGCGGCGAGGCTCGGACTGCCCGCGGTCGCGGTCTACCAGACCGACCTCGCAGGCTATGCGCGCACCTACATGGGTGCCGGCGAGAACACCGCGTGGCGGCGCATCCGAACCGTCCACACCGCCGCCGACCGGACCCTCGCCCCGTCCACGGCCGCGCTGCGCGACCTGGAAGAGCACGGAGTGCCCCGCGTACGGCTGTGGCCGCGTGGCGTGGACACCGAGCGGTTCAGGCCCGAGCTGCGCGACGAGGCACTGCGCCGGCAAATCGCCCCGAACGGCGAGACCATCGTCGGATACGTCGGCCGTCTCGCCCCCGAGAAGTGCGTCGAACTGCTCGCAGGCGCCTGCGGGCTGCCGGGAGTGCGCGTCGTGGTGGTCGGTGACGGCCCGAGCGGGCCTCCACTGCGCGAAGCGCTCCCGGGAGCCCTGTTCATGGGCCGGCGCACCGGAGCCGACCTGGCGCGCATCTTCGCCTCCCTCGACGTGTTCGCGCACACGGGACCGTACGAGACGTTCTGCCAGACCGTGCAGGAGGCCATGGCCAGCGGGGTGCCGGTGATCGCCCCGGCCGCCGGAGGACCACTCGACCTGGTCGACCACGGCCGCACCGGACTGCTCGTGCCGCCCCGCGACACGGAGGCGATGACCCGGGCGGTGGCGGCACTCGCCACCGAGCCCGCGCGGCGCGAGGCCTACGGGAGCAGCGGCCGGGCCACTGTCGAAGGCCGTACCTGGGCCGCGGTGGGTGACCAGCTCATCGGACACTACGACGAGGTGCTGCGCCTGCGGACGGCGGTGGCGGCATGAGCGGCGGCGGAGTCACAGCCGACGGCCTGCGCATCGTCCGGCTGGCGAACTTCGTCACCCCCGCGTCGGGCGGACTGCGGACCGCGCTCCGTGAGCTCGGCAGGGGCTATCTGGCGGCCGGGCACGAGCCCGTGCTCGTCATACCCGGCGCCGCGCCGAGCGACACCATGACCTCGCAGGGCCGCGTCATCACGCTTCCCGGCCCCGAACTGCCCGGCACCGGCGGCTATCGCGTACTGGCGGGCCGCGCCCGGCTCGGCGCGCTCCTGGAGGAGCTGGCCCCCGACCGGCTCGAGGTCTCCGACCGGACCACCCTGCGGTGGACCGGGGAGTGGGCGCGCCGCCGCCGTATCCCGTCGGTGATGGTCTCGCACGAGACCGCCGACGGTGTGCTGCGCACCTGGGGCGTGCCGCGTGCGTTCGCCTTGCGTGCCGCGGACCGGCTCAACCGCCGCAGCGCCTGGTCGTACGCGCGGATCGTGTGCACGACCGAGTGGGCGGAACGGGAGTTCGTCCGCATCGGTGCGCGCAATGTGGTGCGCGCACCGCTCGGTGTGGACCTGGACCGCTGCCGCCCGGGCCGCCGCAGCAAGGTGCTGCGCGCACGCTACGCGGAGGGCGCCGACGTCCTGCTGCTGATGTGCTCCCGGCTGTCCGTCGAGAAGCGCCCGGGGCTGGCACTGGACACCCTGGCCGTGCTGCGGGGACGCGGAGTGCGGGCGGCACTGGCCGTGGCGGGGGAGGGGCCGTTGCGCGGCAGTCTCACCCGACGGGCCGATGAGTCGCGGCTTCCGGTGAGCTTCCTGGGACATGTCTCCGACCCGGAGGCGCTGGCCGATCTCCAGGCGGCCGCGGACATCTGCCTGGCCCCCGGTCCGGCGGAGACCTTCGGTCTGTCCGCCCTGGAGGCCCTGGCCTGCGGGACACCGGTGGTCGCCGGGGCGTCGTCCGCCCTGCCCGAGGTCATCGGCGACGCGGGCAAGGCGGCGCCCGGCACGGCCCGGGCCTTCGCCGGCGCGGTGGGGGAGCTGCTGTCGCGCCCGGAGCCGGCACGTCGCGAGGCGGCCCGCGCCCGGGCGGAACTCTTCGGCTGGGATCGCGCGGTGGCCGCTTTCCTGGCGGCCCACGGCGCCCGCACCACACGCACACCCGGATTTCCGGAGGCGGCGGTATGACCAGGCAGCCGCCGCGCCCGATCCGGTTCGCCGCCCTCGGGGACTCTCTCACCGAGGGCGTCGGAGACCGGGTCGACGGTGCCTGGCGGGGCTGGGCCGCACTGCTGGCCCAGGGACTCGGGGAGCCCGGCCGATCCGCCGAGTTCCACAACTTCGCCGTCAGCGGTGCCCTGACCAGCGATGTCGACGAACACCAGACACCCGTGGCTCTCGCCTGTGCGCCGGACATCGCCGCCGTCGTCGTCGGAGTCAACGACACCCTGCGCCAGACCTTCGACATCCATGACATCGCCATGCGCTACGACAGGGTGTGCGCCGCGATCAGCGCACACGGCGCCCGGATCCTCACGGCCTGTCTGCCGGATCCCGGAACGATGCTCGCACTGCCGCTGCCCCTCGCTCGCCCGCTCGCCCGGCGCCAGCGTGCGGTGAACGCCGTGGTGCACGCCCTCTCGGACCGCTACGGCGCCGTCCACCTCCATATGGCCGACACCGCCTGGGTCGAGGACCGCACTCTGTGGAGCGCGGACCGGATACACCCCGGCGAACGCGGACACCGGATGATCGCCCGCCGCTTCCACGAACTGCTGACGGCCGAGGGGCTCGTACTCGGCTCCCCGCCGGGAGCCGAGCCCGAGCAGCCCGCCCCCGGCCCTGCCGCCAAGGCCCTGTGGCTCGCCACAGCGGGCACCGCGTGGGTGGCGCGCCGGTGCACCGACCTGCTGCCCCAGCTCCTGGGACTCGCCGGTGCGGAGGTGCGCCACTGGGCCCGTGGCACCAGCGTCCGGCTCGACCAGGTCGCGGAAACGGCCCTGAGCTCGGCTCTCGCCTCCCTCTCCCCGGCCCCGCCGCTTGCCAGAATGGGGGAGTGAGTGGGCGCTGGGAGTTCTGGGTCGACCGCGGCGGGACGTTCACCGACATCGTCGGCAAGCGCCCCGACGGGTGTCTCGTCACACGCAAACTGCTCTCCCACAACCCCGGGCAGTACCGCGACGCCGCCGTGGCGGGCATCCGGATGCTCCTCGGGCTAGCACCCGGCGACCCCGTACCGGCCGACCGCGTCGACGCCGTCAGGATGGGCACCACCGTCGCCACCAACGCCCTGCTGGAGCGGCGCGGTGAGCCGACCGTGCTCCTCATCACCCAGGGCTTCCGGGACGCGCTGCGGATCGCCTACCAGAACCGCCCGCGGATCTTCGACCGCCGCATCCGGCTCCCCGAAGCGGTGTACGACCGTGTCATCGAGGTCCCCGAACGGATCGACGCACACGGCACCGTCGTGGCACCGCTGAGCCTGGCCCCGGTCGTCCGGGAGCTCGAAGCGGCTCGCCGCGACGGATTCACCAGTGCCGCCGTGGTCCTGATGCACGGCTACCGCAACTCCGCCCACGAGTCCGCGGTGGCCGATGCCGCCCACCGTATCGGCTTCACCCAGGTCAGCTGCTCCCACGAGGTGAGCCCGCTCATCAAACTGGTGCCGCGCGGTGACACCACCGTCGTCGACGCCTACCTCTCGCCGATCCTGCGGCGCCATGTCGAGGAGGTCGCCACCGAACTGCGCGATGTCCGCCTGATGTTCATGCAGTCCAACGGCGGACTGCGCCAGGCGGCGCGCTTCCGTGGCAAGGACGCCGTGCTGTCCGGGCCCGCGGGCGGGGTCGTCGGCATGGCGCGTACCTCCGAACAGGCCGGATTCGGGAGGGTCATCGGCTTCGACATGGGCGGTACGTCCACCGATGTGTCGCACTACGCGGGGGAGTTCGAGCGCGAGTTCGGCACCCAGGTCGCCGGGGTGCGGATGCGGTCGCCGATGATGAGCATCCACACGGTGGCGGCGGGCGGCGGCTCGGTCCTCCACTTCGACGGCAGGCGCTACCGCGTCGGCCCCGACTCGGCGGGCGCCGTGCCCGGCCCCGCCTGCTACCGGCGGGGCGGACCGCTCACCATCACCGACGCCAACGTGCTGCTCGGCCGTATCCAGCCCGCCCACTTCCCCGCCGTGTTCGGCCCGGGCGGCGACCTTCCGCTGGACGAGCGGGCGGTACGGGCACGCTTCACCGCCCTCGCGGCGGAGGTGGGCGCGGCCACCGGCACCGAGCGGACCCCCGAGGAGGTCGCCGCCGGTTTCCTGGAGATCGCCGTGCTCAACATGGCGAACGCCGTCAAGAAGATCTCCGTGCAGCGCGGGCACGACATCACCCGCTACGTGCTCACCAGCTTCGGCGGCGCCGGCGGACAGCACGCCTGCGCTGTCGCCGACGCCCTGGGCATGGACACGGTGATCGTGCCCCCGCTCGCCGGGGTGCTGTCCGCGTACGGCATCGGCCTCGCCGACGCGACCGCCATGCGTGAGCAGTCCGTCGAAGCCGCGCTGGACGACCCGACCACCGTCCGAGTCACCCGGCTGTGCGGGGAACTCGCCGACCGGACAAGGGCGGAACTGCGCGCCGACGCCGTCCCGGACGACGCGATCACCACCCGGGCCCGTGTGCTCGTCCGCTACGCCGGAACGGACGCGGCACTGCCGGTGCCGCTCGATACGAGCGACACCATGCGCGAGGCGTTCGAGGCGGAGCACCGGGCGCGTTACGCCTTCACCATGGACAAGCCGCTCGTCGTTGAGGCGGTGTCGGTGGAGGCGGTGGGCACCGTGGGCCCCCCTGGCCGGGTGCTCGCCGGCGAGGCCGCCGGTACCGGAGCGGAACCCCGGGCCACTGTGCGCATGTTCGTGGCCGGCGGACCCACCGGCACCCCCCTGTACCGCAGGGAGGACCTGTCTCCCGGTGACACCGTCGAAGGGCCCGCGATCATCGCGGAATCCGATGCCACCACGGTCGTCGACCCCGGCTGGCAGACGGCCGTGGGAGAGCTGGGGCATCTGCTGCTCACCCGTGTACGGCCCCGGCCTGCCCGCACCGCGGTCGGCACCGATGTGGACCCGGTGCTGCTCGAAGTCTTCAGCAACCTCTTCATGGCCATCGCCGAACAGATGGGTGTCCGACTGGAGAACACCGCCCACTCCGTCAACATCAAGGAGCGCCTCGACTTCTCCTGCGCGCTCTTCGACGCCGATGGCAACCTCATTGCCAACGCCCCGCACATCCCGGTCCATCTGGGCTCGATGGGGGAGTCCATCAAGGAGGTGCTGCGGCGCAACGAGGGCACGCTCGCACCGGGCGACGTATACGCGATCAACGACCCGTATCACGGGGGCACCCATCTGCCTGACGTGACGGTCGTGACACCGGTGTTCTCGGACGGCGGCGCTCTCGGTGGGCAGCGGCCGCCCCGGCTGCTCTTCCTGGTGGCGTCCCGGGGCCACCACGCCGAGATCGGCGGGATCAGCCCCGGCTCCATGCCCGCCTTCAGCCGCACGATCGCCGAAGAGGGCGTCCTCTTCGACAACTGGCTCCTCGTACGCGACGGAAGGCTGCGCGAGACCGAGACCAGGGCACTGCTCACCGGCGCAGCCCATCCTTCCCGTGACCCGGACACCAACCTCGCCGACCTACGGGCCCAGATCGCCGCCAACGAAAAGGGCATCAGCGAACTCGGCCGTATGGTGGCCGAGTTCGGACTCGACGTGGTCCAGGCGTATATGCGGCACGTGCGGGACAACGCCGAGGAGTCGGTGCGCGCCGTCGTCGCCGGGCTGAGCGACGGCTCGTATCGCTACGAGACCGACGGGGGAGCGGTCATCGAGGTCGCGCTGACCGTGGACCGCAGGGCCCGCAGCGCGGTCGTCGACTTCACCGGCACCTCACCGCAGCAGCCAGGGAACTTCAACGCCCCGACGTCCGTGGTGATGGCCGCGGTGCTGTATGTGTTCCGCACCCTCGTCGCCGACGACATCCCGTTGAACAGCGGCTGTCTCGAACCACTCGACGTGCGGGTCCCCGAGGGCTCGATGCTCGCGCCGGTGTTCCCGGCGGCGACCGTGGCGGGCAACGTCGAGACCTCGCAGGCCGTCACCGGAGCGCTCTACGCCGCACTCGGAGTGCAGGCGGAGGGCTCGGGAACCATGAACAACGTCACCTTCGGCAACGACCGCGTGCAGTACTACGAGACCGTCGCGAGTGGTTCAGGGGCGGGCGCCGACTTCGACGGAGCCGACGCCGTGCAGACCCATATGACCAACTCCCGTCTCACCGACCCGGAGGTGCTGGAATGGCGCTACCCGGTGCGAGTCGACGCCTTCGCGGTGCGTGCGGGCAGCGGCGGCGCGGGGCGCCGGCACGGCGGCTGCGGAGTCGTGCGGCGCATCCGCTTCCTTGAGCCGATGACGGTGACGCTACTGACCGGCCATCGCCGTGTCGCGCCGTACGGGATGGCGGGCGGCGAACCGGGCGAGCTGGGCGCGAACGCCGTGGAGCGCGCCGACGGCACCGTGGAAGAGCTGGGCGGAGTCGACTCGGTGGAGGTCGGAGCCGGTGACGTGCTGGTGGTGCGCACACCGGGAGGCGGCGGCTACGGGGAGCCCTGACCGACCGGATACCGGGCGATGGACGCGGCGGGTCCGGCAGGGGCGACGGGCGTGGCAGGCGCGGTGGAGGCGACGAAGCGGACCGGTGTGCCCGGCAGGGCCTGCGCCACCGCGCCCAGATCCGCCTCATGGACCACTGCGACCACCGGATAGCCACCGGTCGTCGGATGATCGGCGAGGAACACCACAGGACGTCCGTCCGGCGGAACCTGCACCGCACCCAGGACCATGCCTTCGCTGGGCAGTTCGCCCGCGCCGGCCCGGTCGAGCGGAGGGCCGTCCGTACGCAGCCCGATCCGGTTGCTCGAGGCCGAAACGCGGTAGACGGAGCTCGTCAGCGTACGCAGCGCAGACGGGGCGAACCAGTCGTCACGGGGCCCGAACCGCACCCGCAGCACCAGCTCCGAAGGCGGGCAGCGCCACGGGGCGGCGTCCACCCGGCCCGGCGGCCCGGCGGGATCTCCCAGAGGCAGCACCACGCCGTCCGCCAGTGGCGCCGGACCAAGGCCCGACAGCAGATCGGTCGCGCGGCTGCCCAGCACCGCAGGCACCGCGACACCCCCGGCGAACGCCACATAGCCGCGCACACCGCGTGCCGCCGAGCCGGCCTCAAGCAGCGCACCCGCCCCGACCCGTACCGGAGTGCCCCAGGCCACCGCCCGTCCGTCGACGCGCACCGGGCAGGGCGCTCCGCCGACGGCCACGGTCACCGCACAGCTCGGACGCACGGTGCACCCTGTGAGCGTGGTCTCCAGGGCCGCCGACTCCTCCGGATTGCCGACCAGACGGTTCACCAGTCGCAGCGTGTCCCGGTCGAGTGCCCCCGAGCGTGGCACCCCGAGATGCGCGTACCCGGGCCGCCCCAGGTCCTGCACGGTGGTCAGGGCGCCGGCCCGTACGACCGTGAGCGCCCTGCCGCTCATCCCGCCGCTCCGCCGGAAACGGGTACGAACCGCACGCGAGCCCCCGGGGACAGCAGCGCCGCGGGCTCACGCTCCGGGTCCCAGAGGGTGAGCCCGGTCGTCCCCACGATCCGCCAGCCACCGGGTGAGGAGCGCGGATACACCCCGGTGTACGTCCCGGCCAACGCCACCGAGCCGGCGGGCACCGACGTCCGGGGCGTCGTCCTGCGCGGCACCGCGAACCGGTCGCCGAGACCGGTCAGATAGCCGAAGCCCGGTGCGAAGCCGCAGAACGCCACGTGGAACTCGGTCCCCGAGTGGATCCCTGCCACCTCGCGCACCCCCACACCCCACGCCGCCGCGACCTCGGCCAGGTCGGGCCCGTCGTAGCGCACCGGGATCTCGACCACGGCGCCGGAGCCAGGTGCGAGCGGTGCGATGGTCCACCGGGGCAGCTCGGCGGCCAGCCGGTCCCGCGCGTCGCCTCCGACACGGGCGGCGCCGTCGCTTGCGCCGATCCCGTCGATGAGCACCGTCCGAGCCGCGGGCACGATCTCCCGTACCGGGGGCAGAGCGCCGTCAGCTCGCCGCCGCAGCAGTTCCGCGTGCAGAGCCGCCGCCTCGGCACCGTCGTCCAACTCCACCAACAGGGCTCGATCGCCCACGGGCAGCAGCCTCATACGAAGGCCTCCACATGGACCCCGGATGCCTCAAGCGCCGCGCGGACCCGCCGGGCCAGGGCGACCGCCCCGGGCGTGTCGCCGTGCAGGCACAGGGACTTGGCGCGGACTCCGACCGTTGCTCCGCACAGCGAGGTGACGACCCCCGACCCGGCGATCGCGACCGATCGCTCCATTACCACGTCCGGGTCGGTCAGCACGGCACCCTCCCGACCTCGTGGCACAAGGGTGCCGTCGGCCGTGTACGCCCTGTCCGCGAACGCCTCGGTGACCACCGGGAGTCCGGACCGTTCGGCCGCGGTGTGCAGGCGGGATCCGGGAAGCCCCAGCACGGGCAGCCGCCCGCCGGTGAGCAGCACACCGGCCACGACCGCCTCGGCCTGGTCCTGGTCGTGCACGACGCGGTTGTAGAGCGCGCCGTGCGGCTTGACGTACGAGACGCACCCGCCGGCCGCCCGTGCGAACACTTGCAATGCGCCTATCTGGTAGGCGATCTCGGCGGTGAGTTCATCGGCGGGTACATCCATCGAGCGGCGGCCGAACCCGGCCAGGTCGCGATAGGAGACCTGGGCGCCGATCCGTACCCCGCGCTCGACGGCCAGCGCGCAGACCCGCCGCATGGTGGCCGCGTCCCCGGCGTGGAAGCCGCAGGCCACGTTGGCGCTGGTGACGACGGAGAGCAGCTGCTCGTCCTCGGTGAGCCGCCAGTGGCCGAAACCCTCGCCCAAGTCGGCGTTCAGATCGATAGCGGCCCGGGTCATGAGCATGCCCGATATATGCCTGATATGCGTATGGTAATCATTCGTTGGTCTTCGTTCCTCGCGGTGGGGAAATGGCGGCGGCGTGGGGATTGTCGAACGAGCCCTGGCCGCTCGTCCACCGCCTCCACCCCCGGGGGGCCTACGACAGCGGGCGGTGGCCTTGTTCCCGGCCTCGGCCGACGGGCGGTTTCCGCGCGGTTTCGACCGTTGTCAGGGTGAGGACCTAGTCTGTGCACCGTGACTTCGCCTGTCTCGTCGGAATTCGTTCCGCCCCAGCTCAGCGCGGGGCCGCGGCCCGCGCAGGGCCCGGCCGCCGACGAAGGGCTGGCGCGGCGTCTCCGTGCGCTCGCGTGCACCGCGCCGCTGCACGACCTGGACGTCCGCAAGGCGAATCTGGCGGGGGAGTACTCGGTCTACGCGATGGCCGAAGTGGCCCTCGCCGCCATCGATCTCGTCACCCTCCACATGGACTTCGACACCGGGGCCGACCACGAGCAGATAGTGGCCAGGCTGCTCCCGCGTATCGCCGCACAGGCCCCGAGGCGCCCGCAGGCGGAGCACGAACGAGTCGCGCGCTGGGTGCTGGAGAACCTGGTCAACGTCGGCAGCGTCGACCGCGGCTTCCGCGCCGTCTACGGCACTTTCGGCCCTGACGGCGTCTATGTCAGGCGGGACTACGACTTCAAGCTCGTCGAGGAAGTCCCCGGGTACGGCGGCAGCGTCTACCTCCGTACGACCGACGAAGCGGTCAACGTGCTCGTCGGTGCCCTGGACACGGACGTGACCAGCGCCCAGATCGCGGCCGAGGTGAAGCTGGAGGTCCTGATCAGCAGGGGCCGTCTCGCCGACGCCCAGCTCGCGGCCGAGCAAGCCCGCTACCGCACGGTGCAGTACGCCGAGACGCTCCGAAGGACACTCGAGGCGACCCGGCGCAATGTGCGCGCGGTCGACTGGCTCAACGACGTCCCGGACATGATCGCCGAGGCGCTCGACCATGTCGCCGACCGGTATCGCCATGAGAACGCGATCCTGACGAACATCCGCAAGGCGCGGGACGAAGCCGAGGATTCCGAGCACAAGCGCCGGGCGGCCGAGCTCGTCGACATCGTCAAGGACTGCATCCGACGCCACACCCAACTCCAGTCCCGGCTGCTGGAAGCGGGGCCGTTGTTCCGCGCCGAGCAGGACCGCCAGGCCTTCGCGGCCCCGGCCGCGCGAGCGGGCGTCGATCTGTACGGACATCTGGTCGCGCCCCTGCTCCCGTTGCCTGTCGAGCAGGCGACCCGGGTCACCGACACGTTCTTCACCCATGGCACCGGACTGCGCACCCCGGCGTCGGTGCGCCTCGGCGACCTTGTCGAGATGCTCCTCACCCCTCCGGTGGAGCGCGAGCACCTCGGCGCGGAGATGCCCGAACCCGATCTGATCGCCACCCCCGACGACAGCCGCTTCAGCGAGGAACAGCTCGCCCGAGCGATGGAACTGCTCGACCTGGAGCACGACGCGCCCCGCAGGCTCTCCGGTCTGCTGGCGGAGGCACGCCGCCGCGATCCGGACCTCCCCTATCTGGTCGCTCTTCTCGCCGTTCACGCGGCGAGCCCTCCGGTGGGCACCGCCTACCGCCAGGGCGAGCAGCGGCTGCTGTTCGCCGTCGACGACGGCACGGAGCTGGACGACCCCGAATTCGGCGGAGCCGACCTGATCGTGGGCACGGCCCTGCTGGACGCGGCCGGAATGGCCGCGGACCGCTCGGAGGCGGCATGAGAGCCGCCGTCCGCCCGGCGGGTCCCGTACTGCCGCCGGCCCACGCAGGTTCCGGAACACCGACCGGGCCGGTCCACGCCGAGCGCCGACACCACATCACCACACGCGAGAGCAGCGAGGAGCAGCAGTCGTGAGCGACCAGCACGCGGGGCACACCACCGCGTGGAGCGAGCCGGGAGCAGCGCCGCAGGGCCCGCCGGCCGGGCCGATGCCGGTGCCGTCCGGAGTCACGCCCGCGGACGCGGCGGACGCCGCACGGCTCGTCTCCTTCGGGCTCCAGCCCAAACTGCTGCCCGCACGCGACGCCGAATACGCCGACCTGCTGCGCCGGTACCGTGAAGAACCCGCCTTCGGACGCCTCGCCGACGCCGTCGCCACCGGACTCGGGCTCGTCGTGCTCGAAGTGTCCCCGCGCGCCGGGATGGCCGTGACCGCGGGCGAGGAGTCGGTCTTCGCCGTCCGCATGGGCGACTACGCCCGACGCGCCTCAACCGACTCCGCCGACCGTTTCCTGCACGGCCTCGCCCACCTCGCGGTCGCGGCCATGGCGTTCCCACGCCCCGAAGACCTCGCCGACGACGGCTACATCGGCAGGATCACCGTCAACGGCGTCGACGCCTTCGTCCGCCAGGCGTGCCGCCGGTTGGAGGAGCGCGCCGAGGAGCAGGGCGAGAACACCGACCCCGCGTCGGACGCCCCGGGGCTGGAAGCAGCCTGGCGGATCTACGCCCGCCGCAGCGCCACCGGGGCGACCAAGGACGCTCGACGGCTCGCCGGGTCCACCACCGGCATCATCGGCAAGGCCGTCGCCTTCCTCACCGACTCCGGCTTCCTGCAGCGCACCGGTGACGACGCCGGCGGCACCTACCGCACCACCGCCCGCTACCAGCTCCAGGTCCGAGACATGGCGGGCAGCGCCGCCATGGCCGAGCTGCTGGACCTCGGCGTGGTCCCCGTCACCGACGGCGTCGCCACGCTCGTGCCCGCGCCCGACGCCGACGATCTGGATCTCGCCGCCGACGCCGGCCTGCCCTTCCACGCCTGACCGACGCAACACCGGCGCCTCCGGGCGCCCGACCGACTTCCTGAGCACTCCGAGCATTCAGAGAAACGACGAGAGCCCTCCGCCATGTACGAGCTGTCCCGGGTACGCCTCTACTCCATCGGGCCTGCCGGTGCTCGCTACGCCGACACCGTGCTGGACCTGCGCGGGGTGGGCGGGCCGGTGCCCGACCCGGCCCCCACCCAGGCCGAGTTCTTCGAGGAGGAGCCGCTCGGCCCGCCGCGCCGGCCCGCTCCCGCCGGCGTCCTCTTCCTGGAGAACGGCGGCGGCAAGTCCGTACTGCTCAAGCTGATCTTCTCGGTGATGCTGCCCGGCCACCGCAACACCCTGGGCGGCGCCAGCTCCGGCGTGCTGCGCAAGTTCCTGCTGGCCGACGACTGCGGCCACGTCGCCCTGGAATGGCAGCACACCCTCACCGGTGAGCTGGTCGTCGTCGGCAAGGTCAGCGAGTGGCGCGGACGCCAGGTCTCCAACGACCCCCGCAAGTTCGCCGAGGCCTGGTACTCCTTCCGGCCCGGTGCCGGACTCAGCCTGGACTCCCTGCCCGTGGCCGAGGCCGGCACGGTCCGCCCGGCGGCCGAGGGAGCCTCCGGCGCCCGGGGCCGCCGCCGCACCATGAAGGGCTTCCGGGACGCGATCACCGACGCCGGAAAGGCGTACCCGCACCTCGACGTGTACTGGGAGGAGATCCACGACCGCTGGAACGAGCACCTCGGGGACATCGGGCTCGACCCCGAGCTCTTCCGCTACCAGCGCGAGATGAACGCCGACGAAGGCGAGGCGGCAGGTCTCTTCGCCGTCAAGAAGGACTCCGACTTCACGGACCTGCTGCTCCGTGCCGTCACCGACACCCGCGACACCGACGGGCTCGCCGACCTGGTCAGCGGTTTCGGCAACAAGCTGGGGCGGCGCGCCGAACTGACCGCGGAGCGCGACTTCACGGCGGGCTCCGTCGACCTGCTCGGACGGATCGTGGAGGCGGCCGAGACACGGGCCAGGGCGCGGGACATCCACGCCGGCGCCGAGCGCCGCACCCGCACGCTCGCCCGCAGGCTCTCCGCCCGCGCGGGCACCGAGCGCGCCCGCACAGCCGAGCTCGCCCGCCAGGTCACCGCCGCCGGCCACACCGTCACCGGGGCCGAGCAGGAGCGTGCCCGCAGCGCCATGATCGCGGCCGAACTGGCCTACCGGCACGCTTCGCTGGCACTCACCGCCGCCGAGAAGGGCGCCGCCGCGCAGCGCCGCGAGCTGACCGATGCCCGCACCCTGCACTCCGCCTGGCAGGCGGCCGAGGCCGTATTGAGGCACCGGGCCGCCGCGGACCGCTCCGCGCGGGTGGCCGCCGCCATCCGTGAGGCGGAGCGGGACGCCGCGCCCGCGCTGGCCGCCCGCGGCAAGGCCGCCGCCGACCTGGTCCGCGCCCTGCACACCGCCGCCGCGGACGGCGAACGCCTCGCCGACGAAGAGGAGGCGCGCTCCGCCACCCTCCAGGCAGCCGGCGAATCCGCCCACCGCGACGCCACCGCGGCCGCCACCGAGGCCCAGCGTGCGCGCAGCGAGGCAGGCCATCTTCGCCAGCGCCTCGTCGAGGTCGAGCAGGAGATGGCGGAGGCCGTCCGCGCGGGCTGGCTGGACGACACGGCCCCTGACGCCGACCCCGCCCGCGCCGCCCTTGCCGCGAGCGATGCGGAGAAGACGGCGGTCGCCGCGTGGGATACGGCCCGCGACGCGGCCAGGATCGCTGCCGACGGCGCCCGCGATGCCGCGGCCTCCGAAGCCCGTGCGGAGCTGGCCGCCGCCCGCGCGGCGGACGCGGCCCAGGCCGCCGAGCGCGCCCACGCCGCCGAGCGCCGCGCCGCCGCGTCCATCGCCGAGTCGGAACGACTCTCGGACCTGCTCAGCCTGCCCGCGGCGCCCGTGCCGGCCCCCGTCCCAGGCCCCCGGCGCGCCGACGGCACGCCCGGCGACCCCGCCGAGACGCCCGCGGGATCAGGGTCCGCCGATTCCGCTGCCGGTGCCCTTCCGGGCGAGGGGGTTCCGGACGGCGAGGGGGATGCCGGGCACACCCTCGACGACGCCGACACCACCACGGACTCGGTCCGGTCCGCCGGGAGCTTGTCCGCCCGGGACGACGCGGGCGACCCGGACGGCTGGGCACACCGGGTGCGCGTGCCAGGCCAGGGCGCGTCCACGGACCGACACCCCGGGGCGGCGGACGGGGCCGCCCCCGCAGGACGTGGCACCCGGCGGGGCCCGACGCGGTCCGCCGAAGGGCCGCTCAGCGCCGAGGAGCTGGACCGGTACGCGGACGAACTGAGCGCGCTGCTCGAACAGAGCGTCGCCACGGCCGAGCGCCAGCTCTTCGACCTCAGGACGGCCGCCGCCGACGACGCCCGAATCCTCGGCGCGCTCGGTGACGGAGGTCTGCTCCCTCCCGGCCCGGACGTGCTGGCGACCGTTGAGCTCCTCGGCGAGCACGGCATCCCGGCCCTGCCGGGTTGGCGGTACCTCGCCCAGGCCGTCGATCCCGCCGACCACTCGACGGTGCTCGACGCACGCCCCGAACTGGTCGACGGCGTCGTGATCACCGACCCCCTCTCGCACGCACGGGCGCGCGAGACGCTCTCCGCAGCGGCTCTGCTGCCGCGTTCCGCCGTCGCCGTCGGCACCGCGGCCGCCCTGCTCGCGCCCGTACCCGGGCCGAGCACGGGAACGGACAATCAGGTGTTCCTCGTACCACCGAACCCGGCCATGCACGACGAGCACGCCGCCGACGAGGAGCGCCAGGCGCTGCGTGCCCGGGCGACCACGCGCGACGAGGAGATCCGCGAGCTGGCGGCGCGCCTCGCGGAGGACCGGGCGCTCGCCGCGCGCCTCGCGTCCTGGCGCGTTGACTGCCCGACCGGGATGCTCGCCGATCTCGCCGAAGCCGCCCGGCGCGCCGGGCAGGCCGCCGAGGCTGCCGAGCAGGCGCTGACCGAGGCCCGGGCGGCGCGGGCCGAGGCTGACGAGTCCGCCGGTGAGGCCGCGACCGTACGCGATGAGCTCCAGGAGGCGGCACAGCGTGCCCGCCGTGCCGCCGATGCCCTGGCCGGGCTGGCGTTCCGGCTGAGGGAGCGGGCCGGTTGGCAGTCGAAACTGCGGGAACTCGCCGACGACGCCGCCGAATCCGATGCGCGGGCCGCCACCTGTCTGGAGCGGGCCCGAGCCGCGGACGAGGACCGCAGAGCCGCGCAGCGCGCCGCCGACGACGCCCACCGCACCGCCCGGGTGCTGCGCGCCGAGCGTGCTGAGATCGCCGGTGCGCCCGAGCAGCTACCCGACGCGGACCCCGACGCCCCGCGTGTCCCGCTGCCCGCGTTGCGCGAGGCCTACCGAGCCGCGTCCCAGCTGTACGAGAAGGTCGGCGTCGGCGCCGATCTGCGGGCCGAACAGGCCCGCGCCGAGAGCGACGAGAGCGCGGCTCTCGGCGAGCTGGACCGCCTCACCAACAAGGTCCGCACCAGGGCCGCCCAGCTCCTGGAAGGCACCGACGGCGCCGACGGACCATCCCGGCTGGCCGCGGCCGCCCGCGCCGAGGCTCTGGTGCAGATGCTGGAGACCCGAGCCTCGGAGGCGAGCGAGAAGCTCGGCAGGCTGCGCGGCGAGGCCGAACGCCTGGCCCCGGTCGACGGTGACGCTCACACCGAGCTGCCCGAAGAGCTGGTGCCCGCCGACGCCGAGCAGGCCCAGGCGCTGCTGCGATCCGCGACCTCCGAACTCGCCGTCCGCACGGAGGCGCTGGACACCGCACGCGAACGGCACAGCGAGCTGCTGCGTTCCCACCGCGCCGCCGAGGACGCCGCGGGCGGCTTCGACGAGACGGCGGCGCTGCTGCGCGATCTGCTCCGGGACCACGCGGACGAGGAGCACGACGAGCCCGAGCCCTACCCCGGCGGCCTGGACGAGGCCCGGCAGTCGGCCGCCGAGGCACGTCGTTCGCTGCGCGGCTGCTCATCCGATCTGACGGCCGCCGAGTCCGCCGTACGTGAGGCGAGCGACGTGCTGGTACGGCATGCAAACTCCTCCCGCTACGAGGCGGTCCGCACGCCCGCACGCCAGCAGATTCGGGAACTACCGGCTTCGGCCCTGCCCGAGCACGCGGCCAAGTGGGCGGACGCGTTCGCGCCGCGGCTGCGGGTGCTCACCGACGAGCTCGCCCAGCTGGAGCGCAATCGGGACTCCATCGTGGATCGGCTGCGCGGTCTGGTGGAGTCCGCTCTGACCACACTCCGCTCGGCCCAGCGGCTGTCCCGGCTGCCGGAAGGGCTCGGGGAGTGGTCAGGGCAGGAGTTCCTCCGTATCCGCTTCGATGAGCCCGACCAGGCGACTCTTGTCGAACGGCTCGGCGAGGTCATCGACGAAGCCACCAGGGCGGCGCTCAAGAAGAACTCCGATCTGCGCCGTGACGGGATGTCGCTGCTGCTGCGGGGTGTCCAGGCCGCGCTGCAGCCGAAGGGCGTCGCCGTGGAGATCCTCAAGCCGGACGCGGTGCTGCGCGCCGAGCGCGTGCCGGTCGGGCAGATGGGAGACGTGTTCTCGGGCGGGCAACTGCTCACCGCGGCGATCGCGCTGTACTGCACCATGGCGGCGCTGCGCAGCAACGACCGCGGCCGGGACAAGCACCGGCACGCCGGCACGCTGTTCCTGGACAACCCCATCGGCCGTGCCAACGCCACCTACCTGCTGGAGCTCCAGCGTGCCGTCTCGGATGCCCTCGGCGTGCAGCTGCTCTACACCACGGGTCTGTTCGACACGACGGCCCTCGCGGAGTTCCCTCTGGTGATCCGGCTGCGTAATGACGCGGACCTGCGGGCGGGGCTGAAGTACATCAGCGTCGAGGAACACCTGCGGCCCGGACTGCCGCAGCAGCGTGCCGACGGCGAGGCCGTGCACGGCGAGATCACAGCCACCCGTATGTTCCGGCGCGCACCGGAACAACGGGCAGACGCCGCCGACCAGTCGCGCCGGGCCGTGGACCGGCAACGGCAGGGCGTCGCCGACCAGCCGACGGAAGCGGACCGCCCCGAGGGGGGGGCCGGACGCAAGTCAGGCCTGAGACAGCCTGCCGCCCGCGCGCCCGCGCCGCCGTATCCGTGCGGCGGCACGGGCTGCGGTGCGTGCCGTCCGCTTGGCCTGGCGGCGCTCACGCCGCAACTGCCGTGCCGTGCTGCTCGGTACGGAGACCACTCCGTACCGCTGGTGCCACACCTGCCGTGTCACCCAGACATCCAGCACGGCCCAGGTCGCCACGACGGTACTGCCCACGCTGCTCAGCACCAGCGGGAACGCCAGCCATGAGCCCGTGACACTGAACAGGAACGCCATCACCGCCTGGGTCAGCGTCACCGCTGTCACGATCATGGCGCGCACCGCCGCGGTCCGCACCGGATCCGGCATCCGCCTGCGCGCCAGCGGATCCTCGACCCAGATGCTCCGCGGCGCACCCGACCCGTTGCCTGTATTCATCGTTCGCGCTCACTCCCCACCGCTGTCGGACTAGAGGGTGGCTGCCCGGATCCGGCCCGGTTAGGCAGGGGCACTCAGGCCCGTGCACCGGAACACTTCCTGCTCGGAAATCCCCCGTAACTCCTGTTCCCCATACGGAAAGACGTACGACGCGCCGGAAAGATTCCCCACAGAGGGGAGGATTCGAGTCATCCGCCAAGTAGCGGAACATTGCGTTCTACCTGGTGTCCTAGGCCACATCCGGGAAGCCCAACTCCTCGAATACCAGGACAAGCCATGATCAACACATCGTCACGCGGCCGAAAAAGGTCCGGACGCATCTTCGAGTTGTCACTCTGTCGGTAGTAGGCTCGCGCCGTTTCGTGACACAGACACTCGTGCCAGGCACGCGCTCGGTTCATGTCGCGGAGACGCGCGGACCTGCGTGAGCACACCGCCGCGCACGGACAAGCATGTCGGCGTACACAGCCGAATGTAGACGTACACAACCGTGCGCGGACACGAGCGGAACCACCACCCGCCCCCTCGTGGGCGCCGATCTGGGGGAGGCCATGCGCTTTCGCGGGACGTCCATCCGCAGGAAGATCGTGGCCTTGCTGCTGGTGCCGCTCTTGTCGCTCACCGCGCTCTGGGGATTCGCGACCGTCATCACCGGCCAGGAAGCCCGGCAGCTCATGGACATGAGCCGCCTCATCGACGATCTCGACACCCCGGTCGAAGCCACCGTCCGAGCCATCCAGCACGAACGCCGTCTGACACTGGTCTATCTGGCCGACCCGCGCGCTTCCGACAGCCTGGTGACACTGCGCCGCCAACGCGCGGCGACCGATGCCGCGGTCTCGTCGCTGCGCGAGCGCGCGCGCCAGGCCGACTCGCGCGACGTGATGCGCCCGGACGTGGCGCAGCGACTGGACTCGCTGCTCGGTGCGTTCGACGGTCTCGACTCGCTGCGCGTCCATGTCGAGCAGAACTCCATCACCCGGTTCGACGCGCTCGACTACTACGACGGAGTCGTCGATCCCTGCTACACCTTCCTCACCTCGCTCCACGCGCTGGAGGACGTGGAACTCGAGAAGCAGGGCCGTGCCCTCGTCGGTGTCTCCCGCGCCCGCGAACTGCTGTCCCGCGAGGACGCGCTGCTGACCTCTGCACTGATCACCCGCAAGATCACCGCCGACGAGATCCGCGCTGTCACCGACATGGTCGCCAACCGCACTCTGCTCTACGAGATCAGTCTTGAACTCCTCCCTCCATCCCAGCGTGAGGGCCTCGCACGGTACTGGAGTGACCCGAACGCCCAGTCCCTGCGCGAAGCCGAGGAACGGCTCATAGCCGACGGGCCCGCCAAGAACCCCCGGGCCGTCGACGCGCAGAGCTGGGAGGAGCTGAGCGGTGCCGTGCTGAGCGATCTGGCCCGGCTGAACACGGATGCGGGCGATCGATACCAACAGCGGTTCGAGCCCGTCGCCTACGGCGTGTTGCTCAAGGCGGGCGTCGCCGGCGTGGCGGGCTTCCTCGCCCTGCTGATCTCCGTCGTCGTGTCCGTCCGGATCGGCCGCGACCTGGTGCGCTCGCTGTCCAGGCTCCGCAAGGAAGCGCACGAGGTCTCCGGAGTCCGACTGCCCAGCGTGATGCGCCGGCTTGCCGCGGGCGAGAGCGTGGACGTCGAGACCGAGGCACCGCGCCTTGAGCAGGGCATCGACGAGCAGGGCGCCAAGGGTGCCAGGGACGAGATCCGTCAGGTCGCGCAGGCTCTGAACACCCTTCAGCGGGCCGCCGTCGAAGCCGCGGTCAAGCAGGCCGACATGCGCCGCGGCGTCTCCGAGGTCTTCGTCAACCTCGCCCGCCGCAACCAGGTGCTGTTGCACCGCCAGCTGACCCTCCTCGACACCATGGAACGGCGCACGGAGGACACCGAGGAACTCGCGGAGCTCTTCCGCCTCGACCACCTCACGACCCGTATGCGCCGGCACGCCGAGGGCCTGGTGATCCTTTCCGGCGCCGCGCCCTCCCGCCAGTGGCGCAAGCCCATCCAGCTCATGGACGTGGTCAGGGCCGCGGTCTCCGAGGTCGAGGACTACGAGCGAGTGGAGGTGCGCAGGCTGCCCCGGATCGGCGTGGCAGGCCCGGCCGTTGCCGACCTCACCCATCTGATCGCCGAACTGCTGGAGAACGCCACCGTCTTCTCACCACCGCACACCGGCGTCCAGGTGCACGGCGAGCGCGTCGCCAACGGCTTCACCCTGGAGATCCACGACCGGGGCCTCGGTATGACCCCTGAAGCACTCCTGGACGCGAACCTACGGCTCGCTGAGACCCCGGAGTTCGAGCTCTCCGACACCGACCGCCTCGGTCTGTTCGTGGTGAGTCGGCTCGCTCAGCGGCAGAATGTGCGGGTGTCCCTCCAACCGTCCCCGTACGGCGGGACCACGGCAGTGGTCTTCATCTCGGCCGCCCTGCTCACCGATGCCCCGGACACCGAGGGCACCGGCTTCCGCCTGGACCGCAGGAACGATCGCCAGCCCGTCGGCCCGGGCCGGGACCACGCACGCCGCCGAACGGACGACGGCAAGGTCACAGCACTCTCGCGTGGCACCGCGGGTCGCATCGGCCCCGTGGTGCTCGACGGACCCGTCGAACTCGAAGCCCCGGTGGGCACCTTGGGCGACGAGGACCGACCGATCCGCACAGGCGACGACGCGAAGTCGGGCACCGGGGTGAACACCGGCACCGTGAACGACACCGGTATCGGAAACGGCGACATCGAGGACACCGAGAGCGAGCGCGGCGGGCTGTTCCGTGCCCGTGGCTTCCTGCGGCCGTCCACCGGCGAACAGCACCAGCAGGCCGCGGACCAGCTTCCGCAGCGCCATCGCGCTCAGGGTCGGCGTCTCACAGGGCCGACGCCGCTGCCACGGCGCAAGCCACCGACACTCGTCACCGACCATGGACGCAGGGTGGACGAGCCGGGCCGGGGCCACCCGCCGCTGGGGCGCCCCGCGGATCCGACGGCGAACGGTTCGGCGGCTGACCGGGCACCCCACCCGGACCCGGTCAGGGAACAGCGGCAGCAGCCCGCCTCCCCGGCCACCCGGCGTCCGCCGTCCCCGATCACGGGCCAAGAGGCGGTGTCGCTCGGCGGGCTGCCCCGTCGGGTACGGCAGGCAAGCCTCGCTCCGCAACTGCGCCGGGAAGCGGACCCGTCTGGTGGCACAGAGAGCGGGGACCTCAGTACCGGACCGTCCGGAGGTGCGCCGGATGTCGAACGGGACGCCGAAGAAGTACGCGATCGCATGGCCTCGTTGCAACGCGGCTGGCAGCGCGGACGTCGCCAGAACGCCGAGGACGCCGCCACCGGCGGGCCGGCGCAGGGAACCACATCGGAGGGGAACGGTCGATGACCGCACCGAACGCCGCAGCGAACGACATCACCAGGGGCAGCGGGCTCGACTGGCTCCTTGACGAGCTGGTCGACCGGGTCGGATCCATCCGCAAGGCGCTCGTGCTCTCCGGCGACGGCCTCGCGACCGGTTCGTCCAGGGACCTCACGCGTGAGGACAGCGAGCACCTGGCGGCGGTCGCCTCCGGGTTCCACAGCCTCGCCAAGGGCGTCGGCCGGCACTTCGACGCCGGAGCGGTCCGGCAGACCGTCGTCGAACTCGACGATGCCTTCCTCTTCGTCACGGCGGCGGGTGACGGAAGCTGCCTCGCCGTGCTGTCCGACGCCGATTCCGATGTCGGACAGGTCGCCTACGAGATGACGCTGATGGTGAAGAAGGTGGGCGCCCACCTTGCCACGGCACCCAGGAGCGGGCTGACTTCCGGAGGGTGAGTGCAAATGAGATGAACGACGCCGGACAGCACATCCAGGGGCTCGGGAGGCCCAGACCGACCGAGCCGGGCGCCGAAACCCCGGAAGCGCGGCAGCGACACCACTGGTTCGACGACGAAGCCGGACCAGTGGTGCGTCCGTACGCGATGACCCGGGGCCGCACCAGCAGCACGACCAGGCAGCGGCTCGATCTGATCGCACTCGTCGTCCCCGAGGCGGGTGCGAACGATCCGGGCACGGACCAGACGCTGTCGCCCGAGCACGTCGATATCATCGACCGCTGCAGCATCATTCCCCAGTCGATCGCCGAGCTCGCGGCGGGTCTTGACCTGCCCGTGGGCGTGGTCAGGGTCCTCGTCGGCGACCTTGTCGAGGGCGCACTGGTCCATGTAACCCGTCCCGTTCCACCGGCCGAGCTGCCGGACGTAAGCATTCTCCGTGAGGTGATCGATGGTCTTCGGGCGCTCTAGCCGTGAAGAGATGCCGCTGCCGGTCGAACCGGTGACTCTCAAGCTCCTGGTGGCGGGCGGCTTCGGGGTCGGCAAGACGACTCTCGTCGGTGCGGTCAGCGAGATCAAACCGTTGCGCACCGAGGAGACCCTCAGCGAGGCGGGACGTCCCGTCGACGATCTGGACGGGGTGGAGTCGAAGAGAACCACCACCGTCGCCATGGACTTCGGCCGGATCACCCTGCGCGATGACCTGGTGCTCTACCTCTTCGGCACACCGGGCCAGGACCGCTTCTGGTTCCTCTGGGACGAACTGGCGCATGGCGCGCTCGGGGCCGTCGTGCTCGTGGACACCCGCCGGCTTGAGGACTCGTTCGCGGCCATCGACTACTTCGAGCGCCGGGGGATTCCGTTCACCATCGGCGTCAACTGCTTCGAGGACGCCGACCGCTTCTCCACGGAGACCGTACGGGCGGCGCTCGACCTCGATCCCGAGGTGCCGCTGATGATGTGCGACGCACGTGACCGTGAGTCGGTCAAGTCGGTGTTGGTGTCGGTGGTCGAGCACGCCCTGGTCTGGTCCACGCGCCGGCACGAGGCAGCCACTACCTGAGTGTCACGGGCCCGTATCCCGCTGCCGCCGGAGGTACGGGCCCGTGGCGCGGAGGGTCAGCGCACGGCGACGACTGCCGAACCGTGCCCGAACAGCCCTTGGTTCGCGGTGATACCGGCCCGGGCACCGGCCACTTGCCGGTCACCCGCCGCGCCGCGCAACTGCCAGGTCAGCTCGCAGACCTGGGCGATCGCCTGAGCCGGCACCGCCTCACCGAAGGACGCGAGGCCGCCGCTCGGGTTCACCGGGATGCGCCCGCCGATGGCCGTGGCGCCCTCTCGCACCAGCTTGGCACCCTCCCCTTCCGCGCACAGCCCGATGTCCTCGTACCACTCCAGCTCCAGAGCGGTGGACAGGTCGTACACCTCGGCCAGTGCAAGCTCCTCGGGCCCGATTCCCGCCTCCTCGTAGGCGGCGCGGGCGATCGAGGCACGGAAGCCGAGTGCCGGTGGAGCGACCGCGGCGGCCGAGTCGGTGGCGATGTCGGGCAGATCGATCACGGTCCGGGGATACACCGGTGTCACGGTCGAGACGGCGCGGATCCGCACCGGATCGGGGACCCCGTGCCGACGGGCGTAGTCGAGGCTCGACAGGACGAGTGCCGCTCCTCCGTCCGATGTGGCGCAGATGTCCAGCAACCGCAGCGGGTCGGCGACGACGGCCGACGCCGCGACTTCCTCGGCGCTCACCGCGGTCCGGTACCTGGCCAGCGGATTGAGCGCTCCCGCGGCCGCGTTCTTCACCTTGACCTGTGCGAAGTCCTCCGGAGTGTCGCCGTACACCGCCATGCGGCGGCGGGCGAAGAGGCCGAAGTACGCCGGATTGGTCGCGCCAAGCACACGGAAGCGCAGCCAGTCCGGATCGTCCGGGCGGTCGCCCCCGGCAGGGGCGAAGAACCCCTTGGGAGCGGAGTCGGCCCCCACGACCAGGACCACATCCGCGAGTCCCGACAGGATCTGGGCGCGGGCCGTGCCGATGGCCTGGGCCCCGGAGGCGCACGCCGCGTACACACTGGTCACCCTGGCGCCCTGCCAGCCCAGTGCCTGTGCGAACGTGGCACCGGCGACGTAGCCCGGATAGCCGGCTCGCACGGTGTCCGCTCCGACCACAGACCGGACCTGCCGCCAGTCGACACCCGCGTCCGCCAGGGCTGCCCTGGCCGCGACACTGCCGTACTCCACGAAACTCCGGCCCCATTTGCCCCAGGGATGCATTCCGGCTCCGAGGACCGCGACATCGCCCGTCATCGGGTACCCACCGGACGCCACCACCAGGTCGTCCATACGGTCCGCTCGTCCTCGTTCAGGATCCCGGGCACCACCTCGACCTCCGTTCCGACGGCGAGATCGGCGATCGTCACCCCGGGAGCGGCCTGGCCGAGTACGACCATCCGCTCCTCGGCGAGTTCGACCGCGACGAGTGTGTACGGCCGCCACTCCTCCGAGGCATCGGAGACATACGGCGCGGGTGGGCGGTATCGCCCGTCCGTGCAGGACCAGACCAGTCCGCTTTTGGACAACGGCACCTCCGTCAAGTCTCCGCCCCGGCAGTCCGGATTGCGGCACGCCGTGTCCTCGCGTGGGAAGAACACCGAGGAGCAGGCGGTGCATCGGGTGCCGAGCAGCCGGAACGAGCGCCGGGCGGCCTCCTCGTCCGCACTGCCGTCGGCGCCGGCGTCGGTGAACCATCCAGCCACCACCGGTGTGCGTGTGCGTGCCACGGTCCGACTCCTTCCCGTGAACGTCCTTCTCTCATTTCATTTCTGATGGAGTGTCAGAATTCTGCCATGAAAAGACGCCTGCGGACAGACAGGACCTGGTGCCGCGTCAGGCGACGTTTGCGCGTGAGGGAGCGGCGTCCGGCGCACGGGGTCTCCCCGGGTTCTCGCAGGCGAAGCTCTGGGGGAGTCGCGACGGGGTGGACCTTGCCTGACGTGGCACCAGCCCTCCCAGCGGTGGGAATCGTCAACCTCCGCGAGGAATCGTGGCGTTTCACCCTCGCAGCGGAACGGTTCCCTGACACCGACCACGACTTCCCGGTGTGCTGGATCTCGCCGATCCGGCCCTGAGAGCCCGGTCCCGCGTTACAGTCCGGCATGTGACCGAGCCTCGCGAGCCTCAGGCAGCCGTGTCCCGCACGGGCAGCGCCGTGCCCGTCCGGGACTCCCACTGTTCGAGCTGTGGGACCCGCTATCCGCAGGACATCACGGGTTGGCCCCGTCTCTGCGTCCACTGCGGCGACACCATCTACCGCAACCCTCTCCCGGTCGCCGTCGCCCTCCTCCCGGCCACCACGGCACACGGCACCGGACTCGTCGTCATCACACGGACCATCGAGCCCCGGTGCGGCGAGATCGCGCTGCCGGGCGGTTTCATCGACCACGCCGAGGAGTGGCAGCGCGCCGTCGTCCGCGAGCTGCGCGAAGAGACCGGCATCGAAGCCGACGACCGGGACGTCCGGCTGGCCGACGCGCTGAGCTCCCCCGGCGGCCACCTGCTGCTGTTCGGGCTGCTCCCGGAGTGCCGCGCGGACCGGCTCCCGCACTCCGCGCCGACCGACGAGACCGAGGGCTGGCACCTGCTCCACAAGCCCGCCGAGCTCGCCTTCCCACTGCACACGCTCGCCGTACGCCGCTGGTTCGCAGGCGACTACGCCTAGCGGCAGCCGTAGGTCCTTCGCTTGGATCTCGCCCGGACCCGGGCCCGCGCGTCCTGGAACCGCTCGCTGATCCGATCTGGCAAAGCACTACCGGGTCTGCCCCCTCAGCCGCACCGGCCGACTCGCCTCCACCACTCCGTGCGCCGTCACGAGCTCCACCACCACCCGTTCACCGGCCAGCCGCGAGGTGTACCGCTCCACGTCGAGCCGCTCCGCCTCAGGCCGCTCGCCCTGAGGACGTCCGGCCTCGGCCCGTGCGGACACACCGCCGCAGTCCCCGGCCACAGGCCCGCCGCCGGGGCGCCCCGCCACCGGCGCCCATACCTCCAGCTCGACACCGCCGTCCGCACCGCGCACCGGAAGCACCGCACCCGCCCGTGCCAGCACCGGAATCCGCGACAGCGGCGCGTCCAGCAGCACCTGTCCCGGCCCCTCGTGCGCCCTCCCCGTCACCGTGTCGTACCAGCGCCCGCGCGGCAGCCGCACCGCCCGCCGGTCCGCCCCCGGTTCCAGCACCGGCGCGACCAGCAGCGCGTCGCCCAGCAGAAAGGCGTCCTCGCAGTCCCGCAGCGCACGGTCCCGCGGCGCGTTCCACCACACAGGGCGCACATACGGCGCGCCTGTCAGCCGTGCCAGATGAGCCAGGGTGACGAAGTACGGGCGCAGCCGCTCCCGTTCCAGCAGCGCCGCCCGCGCATGACCGAGTACCTCAGGACCGAACTCCCACGGCTCCCTGCGGCCCGCGTCGATCGCCGAATGCGTCCGGAACAGCGGCAGGTACGCGCCCAGCTGGAACCAGCGCAGATACAGCTCAGGCGATGGGCTCCCATCGAAACCGCCCACGTCAGGACCCGAATACGGCACCCCGCACAGCCCCAGTCCGATCACCAGGGACAGCGCGGCCCGCAGCCCCGGCCACCCGGTCGACACATCCCCGGACCAGGTCCCGCCGTACCGCTGCATCCCCGCCCAGCCGGAGCGCGAGAACAGGAAGGGCCGTTCTTCGGGCCGCAGCCGTCGCAGTCCCTCGTAGCCCGCACGCGCCATCGCCAGTCCGTACACATTGTGGCCCTCGCGATGGTCGCCGCCACGCCCCTCCATGGAGTGCCGGGCCGAGCAGGGCAGCGTCGTATCGCCGAAGGCCGCGAAGGAGACGGGCTCGTTCATGTCATGCCACACCCCCGCGAAGCCCTGTGCCAGACGCTCCGCGTAGAGCCCGCCCCACCAGTCGCGCACCCGGGGGTCCGTGAAGTCCGGATAGACGCACTCACCCGGCCACACCACCCCCCGCACCCGCCTGCCCCGGGTGTCCCGCACGAAGGCGTCGGCCGCCGAACCGCTCTCGTATACCGCGTTCCCCGGCTCCTCCTTGACCGCCGGATCGACGATCGACACCAGTTTCACGCCATCCTCGTCCAGGTCCCGCGCGAGCCCCGGCAGATCGGGGAAGCGCTCCCGGTCGACGGTGAACACCCGATGACCGTCGTAGTGGTCGATGTCGAGATGCAGCGCGGACAGCGGAAGCCCGTGGTCCCGGTAGCCCGCCACCACCCGGCGTACCTCCCTGGCACTTCCGAAACCCCAGCGGGCGTGCTGCGGGCCCAGCGCCCACGACGGGGGCACCGCGGGGGCGCCGGTGAGGCCCGTCCAGGTGCGCAGCAGACGCGTCGGCGTCCCCACCACCACCCAGCAGCGGAGCGGACCACCGCTCGCCCGGACCTCCAGCGTGCCCGGCAGGTCATGACCCGAGCCCGCACCCTCCTCCCCCTCGCGCAGCACGATGCTGCCGTCCCAGGTGTTGTCGTAGAACGCCAGATGAGTGCCCGCGTCCGCGACCACCACCTGCACGGGCATGGTGATGTACAGCGGATCGTCACCCGGCCCGAAACCACCCCCGGGGTCCGTGTTCCACATCCGGTACGTGCCGTCCCGCAGCCGTGGCCCCGCCGAGCGCCCGCCCAGCCCGAAGAACCGAGCGTCCGCACCCACCTCGGCGCGCTGCGACCAGCGCGCCGAGCCCCCTGCCACCGGTTCCCACCAGCGCGGCGGCAGGTCCCTGCGCAGCACCACCCCACCCGGAGTGCGGACCTCCACAGCCCCGTGGCGCGACACCGCCACAGTCACCCGCTGGGAAACGACCCGCCAGCCGCCGTCCTTGTCCGGCTCCAGCTCGGCGCGCGGATCCACGGCCGGCGGAGGACCCGCCAACGCGTACGAGGGCTCGGGCTCCGCGCCGTCCCAGCCCCAGAAAACACTGCCGTCCACCGCCACCCGCACCCTCAGCCGGGAGCGCGCGAAGCGCACCACCCCGCCGCCCGGCAAAGGCTCGGCACCGACGCCCGTACCCGGCACCCGTGCCCGCTCGGCACCTCGCGGCGGCAGACCCCAGGCGTCCGTACGTCTGCGGCGCCATGCCGAACGCACCGCCCGCAGGCCCCGCACCGCCCCGAACACCTTCACCGAGCGCACCAGCTCCCGACCGTCCATGCCGCTCACCCTGCCATCCGCCGGGGCGACGGCGAGGACGGTTCAACTCCCGTTCACCCACGCCAGGAGAGCGGGGCAGGCGCACCGTGCCCCGTCCGCCACCGGCCCACCACGAGCGGGGAACCCTGGCGCGCAAGACGATCACATGGCATCGTCCCTGTCAGCAGCAGCCGCGTCACGCGCACACCCATGCCCGTGTGCGGGACACACGCCCACACGCGTACACGCACGACAGACACAGCCGCCGGGAGACGCCCCATGACCGCAAGCCCTGCCCCGCTCTGGCAGCCCGACGCCGACCGCGTCGCGGCAGCCCGGATCACCCGGTTCCAGACCTGGGCCGCGGAGCGGTACGGAGCCCCGGCCGGCGGAGGCTACGCGGCACTGCACCGCTGGTCCGTGGACGAACTGGAGACCTTCTGGCGGGCGGTCGCCGACTGGTTCGACGTACGGTTCTCCACCCCGTACGAGCAGGTCATCGGTGACCGCTCCATGCCCGGAGCCCGATGGTTCACCGGCGCCACCCTCAACTACGCCGAGCATGCACTGCGCGCCGCCGAAGACCCCGCTCGTGCCCATGAGCCGGCGCTGATCCATGTGGACGAGACCCAGGAGATGTCCCCGATCAGCTGGTCCGAGCTGCGCCGCCAGGTCGGTGCGCTCGCCGCGGAGCTGCGCGCCCTCGGCGTACGCCCGGGCGATCGGGTCAGCGGCTACCTACCCAACATCCCGGAGGCGGTGACCGCTCTCCTCGCCGCCGCCGCCGTCGGCGCGGTCTGGACCTCCTGCGCCCCCGACTTCGGGGCCCGCAGCGTCCTGGACCGCTTCCAGCAGGTCGAACCGGTCGTCCTGTTCACCGTCGACGGCTACCGCTACGGCGGCAAGGAACACGATCGCCGCGAGACGGTCGCCGAACTGCGCCGCGAACTGCCCACCCTGCGCGCCGTCGTCCACATCCCCCTGCTCGGCAGCCCCGCCCCCGACGGCGCCCTGTCCTGGGCCGACCTGGTCTCCGCGGACTCCGAGGCCGACCGGTCAGCCGAACCGGTCTTCGAGCAGGTCCCGTTCGACCACCCGCTGTGGGTCCTGTACTCATCCGGTACCACCGGCCTCCCCAAGGCCATCGTCCAGTCCCAGGGCGGCATCCTGCTCGAACACTTCAAGCAGCTCGGCCTGCACTGCGACCTCGGCCCCGGTGACCGCTTCTTCTGGTACACCTCCACCGGCTGGATGATGTGGAACTTCCTCGTCTCCGGCCTGCTCACCGGCACCACCGTCATCCTGTACGACGGCAGTCCCGGCTACCCCGGCACCGGCGCTCAGTGGGCCATCGCCGAACGCACCGGCGCCACTCTCTTCGGTACGTCGGCCGCCTATGTGATGGCCTGCCGCAAAGCCGGACTGCACCCAGGGCGCGACCACGACCTCTCCCGCGTCCAGTGCGTCGCGACCACCGGCTCCCCCCTGCCACCCGACGGCTTCCGCTGGCTACACGACGAGGTCCGTGAAGACCTGTGGATCGCGTCCGTCAGCGGCGGCACCGACGTGTGCAGCTGCTTCGCCGGAGCCGTACCCACCCTTCCGGTCCACATCGGCGAACTCCAGGCCGCCTGCCTCGGCACCGACCTCCAGGCCTGGGACCCGCAGGGCAAGGCCGTCACCGGCGAAGTCGGCGAGCTCGTCGTCACCAACCCCATGCCCTCCATGCCGATCCACTTCTGGAACGACCCGGACGGCAGCCGCTACCGGGACAGCTACTTCGAGACATACCCGGGTGTCTGGCGGCACGGCGACTGGATCACCATCACCGACCACGGTTCGGTCGTCATCCACGGCCGCTCCGACTCCACACTCAACCGCCAAGGCGTCCGCATGGGCTCCGCCGACATCTACGAAGCCGTCGAACGGCTCCCCGAGATCCGCGAGTCCCTCGTCATCGGCCTCGAAGAACCGAACGGCGGCTACTGGATGCCGCTCTTCGTCCATCTCGCCCCCGGCGCCACCCTCGACGACGACCTCCGCGAGCGCGTCAAGCGCACCATCCGCGAACAGCTGTCCCCGCGTCACGTCCCCGACGACATCATCGAAGTCCCCGCCATCCCGCACACCCTGACCGGCAAGCGGATCGAAGTCCCCGTCAAGCGCCTCCTCCAGGGCACACCCCTCGCCAAGGCGGTCAATCCCGGATCGGTCGACGACATCGACCTGCTCCGGTTCTACGAGGATCTGGCTCGTACCCGCGCCTGACCACGGTTCGCCCCGGTCCCGCCCTGTTTGTCAGTGCTCACGGTTACGGTGAGTGAGCACTGATCAGCAGGGCTCACGGGGACCAGGGGAACCATGACCAGCACCGGACACCACCGCACGCACAAGCGCCGCGCCCGCGACACGGCCGAAGCGCGCTCACCGAAGCCATCACCGCGCCGCGCCCTGCGGCGCGACGTGCCGACCACCGTGGGCCTGCTCGTGGACGAGCGGGACTTCACCGCCATGCGGAACTACCGCAGCTTCACCTTCGCCGACCATGCCGACTATCTGCACCACGTCGAGGGCCTGCTCAGAGCGCTCTCCGAACAGGGCGGCCACACCGCCGTGGCGCTTTTCGACCCGGAGGAATTCGCCCACTACTGCACCGAGACCGGTCTCGACCCGGACAGCTCCGCCAGCCGCAGCCGCTTCACGGCGGAAGTCGCTGCCCGGGCCCCACCGTCGCCTACACCGGCCAGCCCATCCAGCACCTCGTGCCCCTGCTCATCGACCACTCTGCCCGGCAGGCCACCTGGGAGTACGCGACCTCCCTGCTGAACGATCTGGGAGCCTGCGCCGGCTGCGGCGATGACATCGGACGCGCCGCCTTCGACCAGGCCTCGGAGCTGCTGCTGCGACTGCTCGCGTACGCGGGCCCCGGAACACACCACCTGGTGTGCAGTGTGCCCGCCGACGGCGAACAGCTCTTGGCCGCCCTCGACGTCGTGTCCGATCGGGCGAGCCCGGCCGTATTCGACTCCTCCCGAGGAGCGGAGTTCGTCGCCGTGCTCGCCGCGGGCCTCGCACTCGAAGGCCCCGGGGGACTGGTGCTGAGGACCTGCACCGACGACGCGCCTGACCAGCTGCGGGGCTGGCGCCTCCGAAACGGCGGGCTGTTTCCGCTGACAGAGGGCGAGGTCTTCAGCGCCTACTGCACGGACGCCGACACCGGGGAGCCGATCTCCCCGGATCCGCATGCCGAATACCGAGCCGGCTTCGACCTCGGCGACCCACCTGGCAGCAGCCCACACGACTGAACCGGAGGCAACGACACCGGGGGCTCCCCGTCGGCGCGGGCAGCCCCCTGGAAACCCCGAGCGGCCCGGCTACTCCCCGGAGAGCACTCCTTGGGCCGCTGCCCTGGCCTCAGCTGCACCATCGGCGGCCCGGGCGGCCGATGCGGCCCGCTCACACTGCGCCAACGTGTACTTCGCCAGTGCCGCACGCACATAGGGGATCGACGCCGCACCCATCGACAGAGAGGAAACCCCGAGGCCCGCAAGCACACACGCGAGCAGCGGGTCCGAAGCCGCCTCGCCACACACACCGCAGCCCTTCCCCCCGGCCCGCGCCGCCTCCGCCGCCACAGAGACCAGATCGAGCAGCGCGGGCTGCCACGGATCGTGGAGCCGCGACACCGCACCCACCTGCCGGTCGGCTGCGAACGTGTACTGCGCCAGGTCATTGGTGCCCAAGGACAGGAACTCCACTTCCTTGAGCACCGAACGCGCCCGCAAGGCGGCCGAGGGGATCTCGACCATCACGCCGAACTTCGCCTCCAACCCCACCTCACGGCATGCCCGCGCGAACGCCCTGGCATCGGCGCGGTCCGCCACCATCGGCGCCATCACCTCCAGGTACACCGGCAGGCCCTCGGCAGCCTTCGACAACGCCCTCAGCTGCGTCCTCAGCACCTCGGGGTGATCAAGCAACGCGCGCAGCCCGCGCACGCCCAGCGCCGGATTCGGTTCGTCGGACGGCGTCAGGAAGTCAAGCGGCTTGTCCGCACCGGCGTCCAGTACCCGCACGACCACCCGACGCTCGGGGAACGCCTCCAGCACCTCGCGGTACACCTCGACCTGCCTCGCCTCCGACGGCGCCGCGGTGCTGTCGTCCAGGAACAGGAACTCGGTCCGGAACAGCCCGACCCCTTCGGCCCCGGCCGCGACAGCAGCCGGCACGTCGGCCGGTCCGCCGATGTTGGCCAGCAGCGGCACCTTGTGTCCGTCGGAGGTCGCGCCCGGACCCGTTGCCGCACCCAGCGCGGCCTTACGCTCCGCAGCCACCCGCGCCAGCTCCGCACGCTCATCGGCACCGGGTTCCACGAACACCTCGCCCGTGCTGCCGTCGACCGCGATGACCGTGCCCTCGCCCAGCTCGCAGGCCCCGGTCAGCGCCACCACCGCCGGCACCCCCAGTGCCCGCGCCAGAATCGCGCTGTGACTCGTCGGGCCACCTTCCTCGGTGACGAATCCCAGCACCAGGCCGGGATCGAGCAATGCCGTGTCGGCCGGCGCGAGATCCCGGGCGATCAGCACATACGGCTCGTCGCTGTCCGGCACACCCGGCATGGGCACACCGAGCAGCCGCGCGACGATCCGATTGCGTACGTCATCCAGGTCGGCGACCCGCCCGGCCAGGTACTCCCCGGCGCCCGAAAGCAGTGCCCGGTACGCGGAGAGCGCGTCGTAGACCGCACGTTCGGCCGTACTTCCGACCGCGATCCGACGCTCCACATCGGCCATCAGTTCGGGATCCTGCGCCATCAGGGCCTGTGCCTCCAGGACATGCTGGGCCTCGCCCCCCGCCAGATGCCCACGCGCGTTCAGATCGGCAGCCACCGCTTTGACGGCCTGGCGAGCCCGTCCCTGCTCCCGCTGCGCCTCCGCCACCGGAATCTGCTTCGCCGGCGGCTCCAGCAAGGCGGTCCCCATGTGCCGTACCTGCCCGATCGCCACCCCATGGCTCACGCCGAGGCCCCGCAGCGTTGTCTTCATCTCAGCTCCAGCTGAACAACTCGTCGCCGATCTTCACATCCCCATCTTCGCGGAGCCCGTCCAGAGACCCGGCAGCACCCTCGAGCGCCACCACGGGGCAGATGGGCGACTTGCCTGCCTCTTCGACCGCCTGCGGGTTCCAGCGGATGACGGCCTGGCCCCGGGCCACCGTGTCTCCCTTGTTGATGAGCAGCTCGAAGCCTGCCCCGTTGAGCTGGACGGTGTCGATGCCCAGATGGATCAGCACGCCGTGCCCTTCGCGGTCCACGACGACGAAGGCGTGCGGATGAAGAGAGACGACGATGCCGTCCACGGGTGACACGGCCTCGGAAAGCTCACGTGGGGGGTCGATCGCCATTCCTGGACCGACCATCGCTCCGGAGAACACCGGATCTGGCACGGCAGCCAAACCGATCACACGGCCGGGCAGCGGCGACGTCACGACTGTCATGGGGAGCCTCCCAGGATGGACGGCGTGCTGCCTTCGAGCGTATGCCACCGGAAGTTCAGGTTCCGCCTGAGCGCCGGTAGTTGACGGTACGGCTCGCATGACGGGGCCGATTTGCCTCACTCGTGGGTGGCATGTACTGTCGTAGATCTGCCTGGCCGCGAGCGCCACTATGAGCCCGCAGGTGGGCAGCACCTTTGAAGCTTGATCCTCATCACTGATCGAAACCACTGATCTCAAGCAGGGCACAGTTTTGTGTGCTCACACGCTGACGAAAGTGGATCGGTCAGAGAGCAGGGAAAAGGCTGATATGGTTTGACCGCCGGAAAGGGAAATCGCGAAAGCGAAAGAACGGTCCGGCAGCCCGCTCCAGCGGGTGGCGGAAACGGAAATCGGATCTGCTAAGCTGGAAACACCGAAGGGAAGCGCCTGGAGGAAAGCCTCGGAGAATGTTCCGTGGGTGAGTACGAAGGAAGCGTCCGTTCCTTGAGAACTCAACAGCGTGCCAAAAATCAACGCCAGATTAGTTGATACCCCGTCCATCCGGTTCGGATGGTCGAGGTTCCTTTGAAAAAACACAGCGAGGACGCTGTGTGCGATCGGGACTATTCCTCCTGGTCGCACCGCTCTCGTGGTGTTCGCCCCGATTACGGGGAAGCATTCACGGAGAGTTTGATCCTGGCTCAGGACGAACGCTGGCGGCGTGCTTAACACATGCAAGTCGAACGATGAAGCCTTTCGGGGTGGATTAGTGGCGAACGGGTGAGTAACACGTGGGCAATCTGCCCTGCACTCTGGGACAAGCCCTGGAAACGGGGTCTAATACCGGATACCACTCTCCTCCGCATGGGGGAGGGTTGAAAGCTCCGGCGGTGCAGGATGAGCCCGCGGCCTATCAGCTTGTTGGTGGGGTGATGGCCTACCAAGGCGACGACGGGTAGCCGGCCTGAGAGGGCGACCGGCCACACTGGGACTGAGACACGGCCCAGACTCCTACGGGAGGCAGCAGTGGGGAATATTGCACAATGGGCGAAAGCCTGATGCAGCGACGCCGCGTGAGGGATGACGGCCTTCGGGTTGTAAACCTCTTTCAGCAGGGAAGAAGCGAGAGTGACGGTACCTGCAGAAGAAGCGCCGGCTAACTACGTGCCAGCAGCCGCGGTAATACGTAGGGCGCGAGCGTTGTCCGGAATTATTGGGCGTAAAGAGCTCGTAGGCGGCTTGTCGCGTCGGATGTGAAAGCCCGGGGCTTAACTCCGGGTCTGCATTCGATACGGGCAGGCTAGAGTGTGGTAGGGGAGATCGGAATTCCTGGTGTAGCGGTGAAATGCGCAGATATCAGGAGGAACACCGGTGGCGAAGGCGGATCTCTGGGCCATTACTGACGCTGAGGAGCGAAAGCGTGGGGAGCGAACAGGATTAGATACCCTGGTAGTCCACGCCGTAAACGTTGGGAACTAGGTGTTGGCGACATTCCACGTCGTCGGTGCCGCAGCTAACGCATTAAGTTCCCCGCCTGGGGAGTACGGCCGCAAGGCTAAAACTCAAAGGAATTGACGGGGGCCCGCACAAGCAGCGGAGCATGTGGCTTAATTCGACGCAACGCGAAGAACCTTACCAAGGCTTGACATATATCGGAAACGGCCAGAGATGGTCGCCCCCTTGTGGTCGGTATACAGGTGGTGCATGGCTGTCGTCAGCTCGTGTCGTGAGATGTTGGGTTAAGTCCCGCAACGAGCGCAACCCTTGTTCTGTGTTGCCAGCATGCCCTTCGGGGTGATGGGGACTCACAGGAGACTGCCGGGGTCAACTCGGAGGAAGGTGGGGACGACGTCAAGTCATCATGCCCCTTATGTCTTGGGCTGCACACGTGCTACAATGGCCGGTACAAAGAGCTGCGAAGCCGCGAGGCGGAGCGAATCTCAAAAAGCCGGTCTCAGTTCGGATTGGGGTCTGCAACTCGACCCCATGAAGTCGGAGTTGCTAGTAATCGCAGATCAGCATTGCTGCGGTGAATACGTTCCCGGGCCTTGTACACACCGCCCGTCACGTCACGAAAGTCGGTAACACCCGAAGCCGGTGGCCCAACCCCTTGTGGGAGGGAGCTGTCGAAGGTGGGACTGGCGATTGGGACGAAGTCGTAACAAGGTAGCCGTACCGGAAGGTGCGGCTGGATCACCTCCTTTCTAAGGAGCATTTCTTACCGGCTTCGGTCGGTCAGAGGCCAGAACATCGGCGAACGTCCGATGCTGGTTGCTCATGGGTGGAACGTTGATTATTCGGCACGATCAGGTAGAGGGACTGCTAGTACTGCTTCGGCGTGGAACGCAGGGTCTCGATCGGGTCGGGCCGGGCGCGCTGTTGGGTGTCTGAGGGTGCGAGCGTTGCTCGTCCTTCGGGTTGCCGGCCCCAGTGAACTCGCTGTTGCTCAGCGGGGTGGTGGGTGGCTGGTCGTTGCTTGAGAACTGCACAGTGGACGCGAGCATCTGTGGCCAAGTTTTTAAGGGCGCACGGTGGATGCCTTGGCACCAGGAACCGATGAAGGACGTGGGAGGCCACGATAGGCCCCGGGGAGCTGTCAACCGAGCTTTGATCCGGGGGTGTCCGAATGGGGAAACCCGGCAGTCGTCATGGACTGTCACCCGCTGCTGAACACATAGGCAGTGTGGAGGGAACGAGGGGAAGTGAAACATCTCAGTACCCTCAGGAAGAGAAAACAACCGTGATTCCGGGAGTAGTGGCGAGCGAAACCGGATGAGGCCAAACCGTATGTGTGTGAGACCCGGCAGGGGTTGCGCATGCGGGGTTGTGGGATTTCTTTTGACCAATCTGCCGGTTGGTCGGCGAGTCAGAAACCGTTGATGTAGGCGAAGGGCATGCGAAAGGCCCGGCGTAGAGGGTAAGACCCCCGTAGCTGAAACATCAGCGGCTCGTTTGAGTTATTCCCAAGTAGCACGGGGCCCGAGAAATCCCGTGTGAATCTGGCGGGACCACCCGCTAAGCCTAAATATTCCCTGGTGACCGATAGCGGATAGTACCGTGAGGGAATGGTGAAAAGTACCGCGGGAGCGGAGTGAAATAGTACCTGAAACCGTGTGCCTACAAGCCGTGGGAGCGTCGGAGTGTGTTTACACATTCTCGTGACTGCGTGCCTTTTGAAGAATGAGCCTGCGAGTTTGCGGTGTGTTGCGAGGTTAACCCGTGTGGGGAAGCCGTAGCGAAAGCGAGTCCGAATAGGGCGTTGGAGTAGCACGCTCAAGACCCGAAGCGGAGTGATCTAGCCATGGGCAGGTTGAAGCGGAGGTAAGACTTCGTGGAGGACCGAACCCACCAGGGTTGAAAACCTGGGGGATGACCTGTGGTTAGGGGTGAAAGGCCAATCAAACTCCGTGATAGCTGGTTCTCCCCGAAATGCATTTAGGTGCAGCGTCGTGTGTTTCTTGCCGGAGGTAGAGCACTGGATAGGCGATGGGCCCTACCGGGTTACTGACCTTAGCCAAACTCCGAATGCCGGTAAGTGAGAGCGCGGCAGTGAGACTGTGGGGGATAAGCTCCATGGTCGAGAGGGAAACAGCCCAGAGCATCGACTAAGGCCCCTAAGCGTACGCTAAGTGGGAAAGGATGTGGAGTCGCAGAGACAACCAGGAGGTTGGCTTAGAAGCAGCCACCCTTGAAAGAGTGCGTAATAGCTCACTGGTCAAGTGATTCCGCGCCGACAATGTAGCGGGGCTCAAGCGTACCGCCGAAGTCGTGTCATTGCAGTATGTACTCCTAACGGGGACTGTGATGGGTAGGGGAGCGTCGTGTGCCGGGTGAAGCAGCCGCGGAAGCGAGTTGTGGACGGTTCACGAGTGAGAATGCAGGCATGAGTAGCGATACACACGTGGGAAACGTGTGCGCCGATTGACTAAGGGTTCCTGGGTCAAGCTGATCTGCCCAGGGTAAGTCGGGACCTAAGGCGAGGCCGACAGGCGTAGTCGATGGACAACCGGTTGATATTCCGGTACCCGCTTTGAAGCGCCCAATATCGAATCCATTAATGCTAAGGCCGTGAAGCCGCCGGGTGCGTCTTCGGACAATCTCGGAGTGGTGGAGCCGCTGATCCAAGGTGGTAGTAGGTAAGTGATGGGGTGACGCAGGAAGGTAGTCCAGCCCGGGCGGTGGTTGTCCCGGGGTAAGGGTGTAGCCCGAGAGATAGGTAAATCCGTCTCTTGTCGAGGGTGAGACCTGATGCCGAGCCGATTGTGGTGAAGTGGATGATCCTATGCTGTCGAGAAAAGCCTCTAGCGAGTTTCATGGCGGCCCGTACCCTAAACCGACTCAGGTGGTCAGGTAGAGAATACCGAGGCGTTCGGGTGAACTATGGTTAAGGAACTCGGCAAAATGCCCCCGTAACTTCGGGAGAAGGGGGGCCACGTCTGGTGATCCGATTTACTCGGTGAGCTGGGGGTGGTCGCAGAGACCAGCGAGAAGCGACTGTTTACTAAAAACACAGGTCCGTGCGAAGCCGTAAGGCGATGTATACGGACTGACGCCTGCCCGGTGCTGGAACGTTAAGGGGACCGGTTAGCTCCATTTCGGTGGGGCGAAGCTGAGAACTTAAGCGCCAGTAAACGGCGGTGGTAACTATAACCATCCTAAGGTAGCGAAATTCCTTGTCGGGTAAGTTCCGACCTGCACGAATGGCGTAACGACTTCTCGACTGTCTCAACCATAGGCCCGGTGAAATTGCACTACGAGTAAAGATGCTCGTTTCGCGCAGCAGGACGGAAAGACCCCGGGACCTTTACTACAGTTTGATATTGGTGTTCGGTTCGGCTTGTGTAGGATAGGTGGGAGACTTTGAAGCGGCCACGCCAGTGGTTGTGGAGTCGTCGTTGAAATACCACTCTGGTCGTGCTGGATGTCTAACCTGGGTCCGTGATCCGGATCAGGGACAGTGTCTGATGGGTAGTTTAACTGGGGCGGTTGCCTCCTAAAGGGTAACGGAGGCGCCCAAAGGTTCCCTCAGCCTGGTTGGCAATCAGGTGTTGAGTGTAAGTGCACAAGGGAGCTTGACTGTGAGACCGACGGGTCGAGCAGGGACGAAAGTCGGGACTAGTGATCCGGCGGTGGCTTGTGGAAGCGCCGTCGCTCAACGGATAAAAGGTACCCCGGGGATAACAGGCTGATCTTCCCCAAGAGTCCATATCGACGGGATGGTTTGGCACCTCGATGTCGGCTCGTCGCATCCTGGGGCTGGAGTCGGTCCCAAGGGTTGGGCTGTTCGCCCATTAAAGCGGTACGCGAGCTGGGTTTAGAACGTCGTGAGACAGTTCGGTCCCTATCCGCTGTGCGCGTAGGAGTCTTGAGAAGGGCTGTCCCTAGTACGAGAGGACCGGGACGGACGAACCTCTGGTGTGCCAGTTGTCCTGCCAAGGGCATGGCTGGTTGGCTACGTTCGGGAGGGATAACCGCTGAAAGCATCTAAGCGGGAAGCCTGCTTCGAGATGAGGACTCCCACCCACTTGATGGGGTAAGGCTCCCAGTAGACGACTGGGTTGATAGGCCGGATATGGAAGCACGGTAACGTGTGGAGTTGACCGGTACTAATAGGCCGAGGGCTTGTCCTCAGTTGCTCGCGTCCACTGTGTTAGTTCTGAAGTAACGAACAGGCCGTTTGCTGGTTTGTGTTGGATATCTTCATAGTGTTTCGGTGGTCATAGCGTTAGGGAAACGCCCGGTTACATTCCGAACCCGGAAGCTAAGCCTTTCAGCGCCGATGGTACTGCAGGGGGGACCCTGTGGGAGAGTAGGACACCGCCGAACAATTCTTCAGCCGTGACCCCGGACATAGTCCGGGGTCACGGCTTTTTTGCATTACCCCTCTTTACGGGCACGCCAGGCCTGAAGGTAAGGTCAGGGGCATCATCGACACGTTCACCACAGGAGGCCCCCGGGTGGAGGTCCAGGAGACTCGCGTTCAGACGGACCGGGTGCTCACCATCCCCAACATTCTCAGCATGGCGCGCCTCCTCGGCGTGCCGCTGTTCCTGTGGCTGATCCTCCTGCCCGAGTTCGGGGGGCCGAAGGCCGATGGCTGGGCACTGCTCGTGCTCGCGCTCAGCGGCATCAGCGACTACCTCGACGGAAAGCTCGCCCGTCGCTGGAACCAGATCAGCAGCCTCGGGCGCATCCTCGATCCCGCTGCTGACCGTCTCTACATTCTTTCCACCCTCGTGGGCCTCACATGGCGTGGGATCCTGCCGCTGTGGCTTACCGCGGTCCTGCTGGCCAGAGAGGTGATGCTGCTTGTGATGGTGGCAATCCTCCGCCGGCATGGGTATCCCCCGCCGCAGGTGAACTTCCTCGGGAAAGCTGCAACCTTCAACCTGATGTACGCGTTCCCATTGCTCCTCTTGAGTGATGGAAACAGCTGGCTTGCATCACTTGCCCAGATTTTCGGATGGGCGTTCGCTGGATGGGGTACAACTCTGTATTGGTGGGCAGGGATCCTCTACGTGGTCCAGGTCCGCCGACTCGTCAAGGCGGATCGCATGGCCGATTGAGCCATCTGCCCGGAGTCGTGCAGAATCCCGCCGGCCCGTACAAGACCTACAGGGGCCTGCCCGGATGGGTGAAGTCGGCTAGACCGTCGTCTCTTCAAGGAGGACGCTTCCGACATGAAGGCCGTCGTGATGGCTGGTGGCGAAGGAACACGGCTTCGCCCCATGACCTCGAGCATGCCCAAGCCGCTCCTGCCGGTGGTGAACCGGCCGATCATGGAGCATGTGCTGCGCCTGCTGAAGCGGCATGGGCTCACTGAGACCGTCGTAACCGTCCAGTTCCTCGCATCCCTCGTCAAGAACTATTTCGACGATGGTGAAGAACTGGGGATGGAGCTCACCTACGCCCATGAGGAGAAGCCGCTCGGCACTGCCGGGAGCGTGAAGAACGCCGAGGACGCACTCAAGGACGACGCGTTCCTCGTCATCTCCGGAGACGCTCTCACCGACTTCGACCTGACCGACCTCATCGCCTTCCACAAGGAAAAGGGCGCGATGGTCACGGTGTGTCTGACGCGTGTGCCGAACCCGTTGGAATTCGGCATCACGATCGTCGACGAGCACGGAAAGGTTGAGAGGTTTCTTGAGAAGCCCACCTGGGGGCAGGTCTTCTCCGACACCGTGAACACCGGTATCTACGTCATGGAGCCCGAGGTCTTCGACTATGTCGAAGCCGATGTGTCCGTGGACTGGTCAGGCGATGTCTTTCCGCAGCTCATGAAGGAAGGCAAGCCGATTTACGGCTATATCGCGGACGGCTACTGGGAGGACGTCGGCACCCACGAGAGCTATGTCAAGGCGCAAGCCGACGTTCTCGAAGGCAAGGTCGACGTGGATATCGATGGCTTCGAGATCTCCCCGGGCGTATGGGTCGCCGAGGGGGCCGAGGTGCACCCCGACGCGGTACTCCGCGGGCCCTTGTATGTCGGCGACTACGCCAAGGTGGAAGCGGACGTGGAAATCCGCGAGCATACCGTGGTCGGCTCCAACGTCGTGGTCAAGAGCGGCGCTTTCCTCCACAGAGCCGTCATCCACGACAACGTCTACATCGGGCAGCACAGCAACCTGCGCGGCTGTGTGATCGGGAAGAACACCGACATCATGCGGGCCGCGCGCATCGAGGACGGCGCTGTGATCGGCGATGAGTGCCTCATCGGTGAGGAATCGATTGTCCAGGGCAATGTGCGGGTCTACCCGTTCAAGACGATCGAGGCGGGCGCCTTCGTCAACACCTCCGTGATCTGGGAGTCGCGGGGCCAGGCGAACCTGTTCGGCGCCCGCGGAGTCTCGGGGATCCTGAACGTGGAGATCACCCCGGAACTGGCCGTGCGGCTCGCGGGCGCGTACGCCACCACCCTGAAGAAGGGCGCGACCGTCACCACGGCACGTGACCACTCCCGTGGCGCGCGGGCACTCAAGCGGGCTGTCATCTCGGCGCTCCAGGCCAGCGCCATCGACGTACGCGACCTCGAGAACGTGCCGCTCCCCGTGGCACGTCAGATGACGGCGCGCGGCAGCGCCGGCGGAATCATGATCCGCACATCGCCCGGGGTGCCCGACTCCGTGGACATCATGTTCTTCGACGAGCGAGGGGCTGACCTGTCCCAGGCCGGGCAGCGCAAGCTGGACCGGGTCTACGCACGCCAGGAGTACCGTAGGGCCTTCCCCGGTGAGATCGGTGACCTTTCCTTCCCGGCCAGCGTCTTCGACTCGTACACGGGCACCCTGCTGCGGCAGCTCGACACGACGGGGATCTCCGACGCCGGCCTCAAGGTCGTTGTCGACGCATCGAACGGAAGTGCGGGCCTCGTCCTTCCCAGCCTTCTCGGTCGGCTCGGCGTGGACGCGCTGACGATCAACCCGGGGCTGGACGAATCACGGCCCACCGAGACCACTGACGCGCGCAGGAGAGGCCTGGTGAGGCTCGGGGAGATCGTCGCATCGGCTCGGGCCGCCTTCGGAGTGCGCTTCGACACGGTGGGTGAGCGGCTGTCGCTCGTCGACGAGCGTGGCCGGATCGTGGAGGACGACCGGGCCCTGCTCGTGATGCTCGACCTCGTCGCCGCGGAGCGGCGCAGCGGGCGGGTCGCGCTGCCGGTGACCACGACGCGTATCGCCGAGCAGGTCGCCGCCTACCACGGGACCCAGGTCGAATGGACCACGACATCGCCCGACGACCTGACCCGGGTCTGCCGGGAGGACTCCACGATCTTCGGCGGAGACGGACGTGGCGGGTTCATCATCCCGGAGTTCAGCAGCGTCTTCGACGGCACGGCGGCCTTTGTCCGGCTGCTGGGGCTGGTCGCACGTACTCAGCTCACACTCAGCCAGATCGACGCCCGGATTCCGCGGGCGCATGTGCTGAAGCGTGATCTGGCGACCCCGTGGGCGGTCAAGGGGCTTGTCATGCGCAGGGTGGTCGAGGCGGCGGGAGACCGTTCCGTCGACACCACCGACGGAGTGCGCGTGGTCGAGGCGGACGGACGCTGGGTCATGGTGCTGCCCGACCCGGCTGAGGCCGTCACCCATCTGTGGGCCGAGGGCCCTGATGACGCCTCTGCTCAGGCGCTGCTCGACGAGTGGTCGCGTGTCGTGGAGAGCGCCGGGAACTGAAGCCGCTGCCGTAGCCCCAGGCAGGCAGCTGTGTGCCGGAAGGCGGCGGCGAGGAACGCCTTCCGGCACACAGGTGGGGCCATTCGGCGGTAGCGGGGGCGACGTGCGACGATGTGCGGCATGCCGCAGCAGCCCCCCGTTCGGAGCACAGCCCCGCCAACTCGTCCTGATGCGTCGATGTCGCTGCTGACCAACGTGATGGACCACAGCCTGGATGACGGCTATGCGGAGGCGGCTGCTCGCAGGGACGCGGAGGGCGCAGTCCTGTCGAAGCCGCTGCGGGCCAAGCTCGGTCTTGCCGCGGGCCTGGTGCTGGCCGCACTTGTGGTGACGTTGGGCGCGGCTCAGGCGCGGATATCGGCACCGGTGGTGGCGAAGGAGCGTGAGGAGCTCATCGACCGCATCGATGCCGAGACGGCGGCCGCCGACACACTCGAAGCCGATGTGGAGCGCCTTCGTGACGAGGTGGGGGAGCGGCAGCGCAAGGCGCTGGAGAAGCACGGCGGTGACCGGGCCGAGCTGGTCGGTCTGCTTTCCGGCGACACGGAGGTGCACGGTCCGGGGGTCAAGCTCGTCGTGGACGACGCCAAGGGCACCGAGGCCGACGGCGGCGGGCCCCGTGAGAGCTCCGGGTTCTCCGACACGGGCCGAGTACGCGACCGGGACATGCAGCGCGTCGTGAACGGCCTGTGGGAGTCGGGTGCCGAGGCCGTCGCCATCAACGGCCAGCGGCTGACCGCCCTGTCCGCGATCCGGGCGGCGGGTGACGCCATACTGGTCGACAACAAGCCGCTGGTGCCGCCCTACACGGTCCTGGCCGTCGGGAACGCCAAGAAGCTGGGGACGGTCTTCCAGGACAGCGTCGACGGACAGTATCTGCACGCGCTGGAAGAGAACTTCGGCATCCGAAGCACCATCTCTCCCCAGGAAGAGGTGCGCCTGCCGGCTGCGCCGAGCCTGATAGTGCGTACCGCACAGCCGAGGACCGCTGATGCCCGGGCAGGCACGCGTCCGGGCACGGAAGACTCAGAGACAGGGAAGGGCACATCGTGATCGCCGTACTGGGCCTCGTCGTGGGAGTCGTGGCGGGACTGTTGCTCCGCCCCGAAGTACCGGCGGTGGTCGAGCCCTACCTGCCGATCGCCGTGGTCGCGGCCCTGGACGCGGTATTCGGCGGTCTGCGCGCCATGCTCGACGGGATCTTCGTCGACAAGGTCTTCGTGGTCTCCTTCCTGTCGAACGTCGTGGTCGCCGCCCTGATCGTGTTCCTCGGCGACAAGCTGGGCGTCGGTGCCCAGCTGTCGACGGGTGTGGTGGTGGTGCTGGGTATCCGGATCTTCTCCAACGCGGCTGCCATCCGCCGCCATGTCTTCCGGGCGTGAGACCGATGCAGGAGCACGAGCCGATGACCGCGCGGAACGCCGAGCACCCCGAGAACCACGGGCACCCTGGGAACCGCGAGCGCCACAAGCACCCCGAGAGCGCCGACCGCGTAGCGAGCACCGGGAGAGCTGGGCAGCCCGGGCCTGAGAGCGCCCACGAGCCGGTGAGTCCGGCGCGGGCCGCTGATGTGCCCGAGAGCGCCGATGGTCCGGAGGCCGCGGAGGAGCCGGGCACTCCCACCGATGCAGAGATGACCGGCCGTCAGCGGCTGATCGCCGGCCTGTGGCCGCCGCGTGTCACGCGCGCGCAACTGGTGGTCGCGCTGCTGCTGTTCGTCCTGGGGCTCGGTCTGGCCATCCAGGTCCAGTCCACGAGTGACAACAGCGCCCTGCGGGGAGCGCGCCAGGAGGATCTCATTCGCATCCTCGATGAACTCGATGACCGAACCAAGCGTCTGGAAGATGAGAAGCAGCGTCTCGAGGACCAGCGGACCGAGCTGGAGACCAGTTCGGACCAGGCCGAGGAGGCGCGTCGTCAGACCCAGGAAAAGGAGCGTCAGCTGGGGATTCTCGCCGGTACGGTGAAGGCTGAGGGCCCGGGCATCACCCTGACGATCGACAATGCCGGAGCCGTGGAGCCTGACATGCTGCTGGACGCCATCCAGGAGCTGCGCGCCGCGGGCGCCGAGGCTGTCCAGATCAACGACGTCCGGGTGGTCGCCGACACCTACTTCTCCGGCAGCGGTGGCGACATCCGGATCGACGGGACGAAGATCAGTGCTCCGTACGAGTTCAGGGTCATCGGCAAGCCGCAGGACCTCGAACCGGCGTTGAACATCCCCGGAGGCGTGGTTCAGACCCTGGAAAAGGAGCAGGCCACGGCTACGGTGACCCGGTCGGAGAAGATCGTTGTGGACGCCTTGCGATCGGTGGAACGGCCTGACTACGCTCAGTCGTCCTCTTCATGAGACGGGAGAGCATGAGGGGACCGGACAAGGGCATGAGGTTGCGGGGGGTCGGCGCATCGTAAGGGTGCTGAGTGGTGGAAACTGTCCGGAGGGTACGGACGTTGTGAAGTTGTCCGGGTCGGCAGGCGTGGTCAATCGGGATTCCTGCCTTACGGGCGGGTCTGTTTCGGTCAAGGGGAATCGCCCGTGAAGTTGTTTGCGAAGTTGTTCGGCAAGAGCGCACGCGAGGACGGCGGCTCCGCCCGTCATCGTGCACCGCGCCATGGCCAGGAGGCGGAGCAGGAGGGCGAGCGTCCGCTGTTCCGGGACGAGGCCCCCGGTGGAGCCGGTGACATTCCGGGCGGCCAAGGCGCGTCTGGTGTTGACCCTGCCGGTCCCGGCCGCATAGGTTTCGGAGAACCGTCAACCTCAAGTACGGGTGGAGGGTTTCCCTCGGATCCGTACGCCTCACAGGCCCCCGCGGGGCAGCCGCGGCAGGAGGATCCGTCCATGCCGGTATGTACGCGGTGCGGGCACCGCAACGCCGAGACCAGCCGTTTCTGCTCGAACTGCGGGGCACCGCTGCGGGCCGGGGCTCAGGCGGAGCGCGCGGCGGAGACCACGTCGACCATCTCCATCTCGGGTCTCGAGGCATACGACGCCGAGGTGACGGGCCAGACCGCCGTTCCCTCGCTGTCGCCCGAGGCGCAGGCCGCGGTCGACGCGCTGCCCATGGGCTCGGCGCTGCTGGTGGTACGGCGTGGGCCGAACTCCGGTAGCCGCTTCCTGCTGGACGGTGAGCTCACCACGGCGGGCCGGCATCCGCAGAGCGACATCTTCCTGGACGACTTCACCGTGTCCCGGCGGCATGTGGAGTTCCGCAGGACGCCTGACGGCAGCTTCACCGTCACCGACGTCGGCAGCCTGAACGGTACCTATGTCAACCGGGAGCCGATCGACTCGGTCCTGCTGTCGAACGGTGACGAGGTCCAGATCGGCAAGTACCGGCTGGTCTTCTACTCGAGCCAGCGGGGCGTGTGACCCCTCAGGGAAGGTCCATGCTGCGAACAAAACCGGCGGGCGGTGCCGCGCGCGGCACCGCCGGTGGCGACCGGCTGGTCAGCATCGGCTCGGTGCTGAACCAGCTGCGGGACGAGTTCCCCGAAGTCACCATCTCCAAGATCCGCTTCCTGGAGAGCGAGGGTCTGGTCGAGCCGCGGCGCACCGCTTCTGGCTATCGCAAGTTCAGCCCGGAGGATGTCGAGCGGCTCGCCCAGGTCCTGCGGATGCAGCGGGATCACTATCTGCCCCTCAAAGTGATCCGTGAGCAGCTCGATGCCCTGGAGCGAGGCGACCCGCCCGCTCATCGATCCCAGAGCACTCCGGACGGCATCTACCAGCCAGGGGAAGACCCGGAGCGCGAGGGGCCGACCGCGGCGCGGGTGGGCAGGTCGGAGCTGCTGGCCGCCGCTGAGATCACCGAGGACGAGCTGGCCACCTGGGAGTCGTACGGCCTGATCACCTCCGCTGCGGACGGTGCTTATGACGCGCAGTCCGTGACGGTGGCCAAACTGGTGGCGCACCTGGGTCGTTTCGGTCTGGAACCCCGACACCTGCGGGCCATGAAGGCTGCCGCCGACCGCGAGGCCGGATTGGTCGAACAAGTGGTCGCACCGTTGCGACGGCATCGCAATCCCCAGACCAGGGCGCATGCGGAGGCCACCACCAAGGAGCTCGCCGACCTCTCCGTCAGGCTGCACGCCGCCTTGGTGCAGACGGCCCTGGGTGTCAGGTTGCGCTGAGCTCGGGCTGATCTTGGGGGAACCCGACTACCCAAACCTGCCGGGCACGTCCTAGGGTTGCTGTGTGAACGAGCTCGATGTTGTGGGTGTCCGGGTGGAAATGCCTTCCAACCAGCCGATCGTGCTCCTGCGCGAAGTGGGAGGCGATCGTTACCTCCCCATTTGGATCGGCCCCGGCGAGGCGACCGCGATCGCCTTCGCCCAGCAGGGCATGGCCCCCGCCAGGCCGCTGACCCATGACCTTTTCAAGGACGTACTGGAGGCGGTCGGGCAGGAACTCACCGAGGTCCGCATCACTGACCTGCGTGAGGGTGTGTTCTACGCCGAGCTGGTCTTCGCCAGCGGGGTGGAGGTGAGTGCGAGGCCGTCCGACGCCATAGCGCTCGCGCTGCGCACCGGCACGCCGATCTACGGCAGTGACGGTGTGCTGGACGACGCGGGGATCGCGATCCCGGACGAGCAGGAGGACGAGGTGGAGAAGTTCCGCGAGTTCCTCGACCAGATCTCGCCCGAGGATTTCGGCTCCAGCAGTCAGTGAGCGGGCAACGCCGGTCACCGGTTCGAGTGGGGTCGCATAACCGGTGATTCCTTCCCGATGAGGGGTCATCGAAAACCACTCTTCGGGTGATTATCACTCGGCGTGCCGAGTGTGGCGATCGTTGACGCGCCCCGGGCGACTGCCTACCGTCGAGTTTGCAGGTCAAGGACGGAGGTCGGCGTGAGAACCAGCGGCGACGGTGCGGCAGGGGGGTCCCTCGGAGTCAATCCGGGGCACGGTGGGCCGTATCCGCTTCACATGAACGCGGCGTATGACGCCACGTCCGAGACCGTCGGCTACCGGGGGCCGACCGCCTGCGCCGCCGCAGGCATCACCTACCGGCAGCTCGACTACTGGGCGCGTACCGGTCTGGTGGAGCCGAGTGTCCGAGCGGCATACGGTTCGGGCACCCAGCGTCTCTACAGCTTTCGCGACGTGGTCGTCCTCAAGATCGTCAAGCGCTTCCTGGACACGGGGGTCGCCCTGCAGAACATCCGCGCGGCGGTGCAGCACCTGCGGGCACGCGGTTTCGCGGACCTTGAGCGGTTGACCCTGATGAGCGACGGCGCGACCGTCTACGAGTGCTCATCGCCCGATGAGGTGGTGGACCTCCTCCAGGGCGGGCAGGGCATCTTCGGGATCGCCGTGGGTGTGGTGTGGCGCGATGTGGAAGCGGCGCTGTCGGAGCTGCACGGTGAGCGTGTCGACACCGGTGAGACGCTGGTCGGGCACCATCCGTCGGACGAACTGGCCAGACGTCGTCGGGACAGGGCCGGCTGACCGGTCGGCGCGCGTACCCCGTTCGTACGCCTGTGCGGGCGATTGTCAGTGGCGTAGGGCAGCATCTGGGGTGTGAGATCCGCGCCGCTGATCCTGCATCTGGACATGGATGCGTTCTTCGCCGCCGCCGAGCAGGCGGCGAAGCCGAGCCTGCGCGGAAAACCGGTGGTCGTGGGTGGTCTCGGGCCCCGTGGGGTCGTGGCCACCGCGTCGTACGAGGCGAGAAGTTTCGGCGTGCACTCGGCGATGCCCATGGCGCAGGCGAGGCGCCGCTGCCCCAATGCCGCGTACCTCGTCCCGCGCTTCTCGCTCTACCGCTCGGTGAGCGACCAGGTGATGGGATTGCTCGCCCGCCTGTCACCGCTGGTGGAGCCGCTGAGCCTGGACGAGGCGTTCGTGGACCTGGAGGCGGGTGGTGCGGCCGATGGCTCCGGATCCGCGCGGGAGGCCGGTGAACGGCTGCGCAGGGACATCCTCGCGGTCACGGGACTGACCGGCTCCGTGGGCCTCGCCGGTTCCAAGATGCTCGCGAAGATCGCATCGGAGCAGGCCAAACCCGACGGCTTGGTGCTGATCGAACCAGGCACCGAACGCGAGCTGCTGGCGCCCATGCCGGTGCGCATCCTGCCCGGCGTGGGTCCGGCGACCGGGGAGCATCTGAGGCGGGCCGGCATGACCACCGTCGACGACCTCGCCGAAGCCGGCGAGGACGAACTCGTGCGGCTGCTGGGGAAGGCCCATGGCGCATCGCTGTTCAGGATGGCGCTGGGGCACGATGATCGCCCCGTGGTGGCCGAGCGTGACGCGAAGTCGGTGTCGGTGGAGGACACCTTCGACGTCGACCTGCACGACAGGGTCCGTATCAGGCTGGAAGTGGAGCGCCTGGCCGACCGCTGCGTCCGGCGGTTGCGGACCTCCGGGCATTCGGGGCGGACCATTGTGCTGAAGGTGCGCCGTTTCGACTTCTCCACCCTGACCAGGTCGGAGACCCTGCGCGGGCCGACGGACGACGCGGCCGTGGTGCGGGAGGCGGCGGCCCGGCTGCTGGACGCGGTGGACACCACGGGCGGGGTGCGACTGCTCGGGGTGGGTGTGAGCGGTCTCGCCGACTACACCCAGGAGGATCTGTTCGCCCAGGCCGCTGCCGAGGCCACCGGCGGCCAGGCCGGTGGGGACGAGGGAGTCCCGCGCGACACCGCCGACGAGGAGGCCGATCCGGGTCGGACACCGATCGAATCGCCGACGGAGCGGCACTGGCAAGCGGGGCACGATGTCCGACACGCCCGCTTCGGTGTCGGCTGGGTGCAAGGCAGCGGCCTCGGACGGGTCACGGTCCGCTTCGAGGAACCGTGGTCGACCGCTCCGGGCCGGGTGCGCACCTTCGCCGTGGACGATCCCGAACTGGCTCCGTCGGAGCCGCTGCCCCTGGTCATGCCCGGAAGTCCCCCCGCTGTTCCGGCGGAAGGAGCGTCACCGGGCGATGCGCGTGCTCAGCCCTCCCGGTCGTCGTTGCCGGCCAGCCGGCCGAAGTCGCGGTCGCCCGGAGCGCCGGGGGCCGGTGACCCACCGCCGCTCGGCGCGGGCGGCGGAGGTGTCGGGTTCTCCGAAGGCGTGGGGAGGTCGAGACCGTAGTGGTGGTACAGCTGGAGTTCCTGCTCCGGGGAGAGATGCCGGCCGACGCCGAAGTCCGGTGCATCCTTGATCAGAGCACGTTCGAAGGGGATGTGCAGTCCGTCGGTAGCCAGCTCGCTGGGTTCCAGTGGGACGAACGCGTCCCTGCTGAAGAGGCCGGTGCGCACGGCTGCCCACTCCGGGACACCGGTCGCGTCGTCGAGGTACACCTCGTCCACGGTCCCGATCTTGGTGCCGTTGCGGTCGAATGCCTTGCGGCCTATCAGGCTGCGCGGATCGATATCGGTCTGCACGGTCCCTCCACATGGTCGCACTGCTCCGTAAGTACTACGAAAGTGCACTTTTGTGGGGTCGGCCACTCGACCTTTCCGGTGAAGACCGCGCTGGTAGGCTGGCAGACGGCTGTTGACCCCGCGCGGGAGAGCGCCCCGGACATGCATGACGCGTACCGGAGCCGCCGAAGGAGCAAATCCTCCCCGGAATCTCTCAGGCCCAAGTACCGCACGGGTGAGGTCACTCTGGAAAGCAGGGCGGATGCCGCACGGCATACGCACTCACCGACGGTGAAAACCGGAATGCCAGTGAGCGGGCGGACCGGTGAAGCTCTCAGGTCAGATGACAGAGGGGGAGGCCGTCCGGGCACTCGCCGTGGTGCCCCTCGCAGGTCGCATCGACCAGGAGGCCTCACATGACCGCCAACCGCATTCCGCTCGTCCAACTGGAGCGGGGCATCCCCTTCGAGCAGCGTCACATAGGGCCCGACGCGGAGGCCCAGGCGAAGATGCTGGCGCAGGTCGGCTTCGGCTCGCTCGACGAACTCACCGACGCCGCCGTACCCGACGTCATCAAGAGCGCCGAGGCACTCGGATTGCCCGAGGCTCGCACCGAGGCCGAGGTCCTGGCCGAGCTGCGCACCCTCGCCGACCGCAACGAGGTCCTCGCCCCGATGATCGGTCTCGGCTACTACGGCACCTTCACCCCGCCGGTCATCCTGCGGAACGTCATGGAGAACCCCGCCTGGTACACGGCTTACACGCCCTACCAGCCCGAGATCTCCCAGGGCCGGCTCGAAGCCCTGCTCAACTTCCAGACGATGGTCGCCGAGCTCACCGGTCTGCCCACCTCCGGCGCCTCGCTGCTGGACGAGGGCACCGCGGCAGCCGAAGCCATGTCCCTGTCCCGGCGGGTCGGCAAGGTCAAGGGCGGTGTCTTCCTGGTCGACGCCGACGCTCTGCCGCAGACCATCGCCGTGATCGAGACCCGAGCCGAGCCCACCGGTGTCGAGGTCGTCGTCGCCGACCTCAGCGACGGAATCCCGGCGGAGATCGCCGAGCGGGGCGTCTTCGGCGTGCTGCTGCAATACCCGGGAGCCTCCGGTGCCGTCCGGGACCTCAAGCCGACCGTCGACCAGGCCCACGGGCTCGGCGCGATCGTCACCGTGGCGGCCGACCTGCTGGCGTTGACCCTGCTCACCTCGCCCGGTGAGCTCGGTGCGGACATCGCCGTCGGCACCACCCAGCGCTTCGGTGTCCCGATGGGCTTCGGCGGCCCGCACGCCGGTTACATGGCGGTCCAGGACAAGCACGCCCGCAGCCTGCCCGGCCGCCTCGTCGGTGTCTCGGTCGACGCGGACGGCAACCGGGCCTACCGTCTGGCGCTCCAGACACGAGAGCAGCACATCCGCCGTGAGAAGGCCACCAGCAACATCTGCACCGCGCAGGTGCTGCTGGCGGTGATGGCCGGGATGTACGCCGTCTACCACGGTCCTGACGGCCTGCGGACCATAGCGCGCCGCACCCACCGCTACGCCACGATCCTGGCCGCCGGTCTGCGCGCGGGCGGAGTGGAGCTCGTCCACGGCGCCTACTTCGACACGCTCACCGTCCGGGTCCCCGGCAAGGCCGCCGAAATCGCCGCCGCCGCCCGTGCCAACGGCGTCAACCTGCACCTCGCCGACGCCGACCGTGTATCGATCTCCTGTGACGAGACCACCGGCCGTGCCCAGCTCGCCGCGGTCTGGGCCGCCTTCGGCGTCGAAGCCGACGTCGAAGCTCTGGACGCGAGCGCCGAGGACACCCTCCCGGCCGCGATGCTGCGCACCGACGACTACCTGACCCACCCCGTCTTCCACCAGCACCGCTCCGAGACCGCGATGCTGCGCTACCTGCGCCGTCTCGCCGACCGCGACTACGCCCTCGACCGCGGCATGATCCCGCTCGGCTCCTGCACCATGAAGCTGAACGCGACCACCGAGATGGAGTCCGTGACCTGGCCGGAGTTCGGTCAGATCCACCCCTTCGCCCCGGTCGACCAAGCGCAGGGTTACCTCACGCTCATCCACGAGCTCGAGGAGCGCCTCGCCGAGGTCACCGGCTACGACAAGGTGTCGATCCAGCCCAACGCCGGCTCGCAGGGTGAGCTCGCCGGCCTGCTCGCCGTGCGCGCCTTCCACCGCGCCAACGGCGACGAGCAGCGCACGATCTGCCTCATCCCCTCCTCTGCGCACGGCACCAACGCCGCCAGCGCGGTCATGGCGGGCATGAAGGTCGTCGTGGTCAAGACCGCCGACGACGGTGAGATCGACATCGAGGACCTGCGCGCCAAGATCGAGCAGCACCGCGACGAGCTGTCCGTACTGATGATCACGTACCCGTCGACGCACGGTGTCTTCGAGGAGCATGTCGCCGACATCTGCGCGCAGGTGCATGACGCCGGCGGCCAGGTGTACGTCGACGGCGCCAACCTCAACGCGCTGGTGGGTCTCGCCAAGCCCGGCCGGTTCGGCGGCGACGTCTCGCACCTCAACCTGCACAAGACCTTCTGCATCCCGCACGGCGGCGGTGGCCCGGGTGTCGGTCCCGTGGCGGTCCGTGAGCACCTCGCTCCGTACCTGCCGAACCACCCCCTCCAGCCCGCCGCAGGACCGGAGACCGGCGTCGGACCGATCTCGGCCGCGCCCTGGGGTTCCGCGGGCATCCTGCCGATCTCCTGGTCCTACGTCCGGCTGATGGGCGGTGAGGGGCTGAAGCGCGCGACCCAGGTCGCCGTGCTCGCGGCGAACTACATCGCAAAGCGCCTTGAGCCGCACTACCCGGTGCTGTACACGGGCCCGGCGGGACTCGTCGCGCACGAGTGCATCGTCGACCTGCGTCCGCTCGCCAAGGCAACCGGCGTCAGTGTGGACGACATCGCCAAGCGGCTCATCGACTACGGCTTCCACGCCCCGACCATGTCGTTCCCGGTGGCCGGCACGCTGATGATCGAGCCCACCGAGAGCGAGGACCTGAACGAGCTCGACCGGTTCTGCGACACCATGATCGCCATCCGTGCGGAGATCGAAAAGGTGGCGTCGGGCGAGTGGCCTGCCGACGACAACCCGCTGCGCAACGCCCCGCACACCGCTGCCGCGCTCGGCGGCGATTGGGACCACCCCTACAGCCGTGAGGACGCGGTCTTCCCGGCCGGAGTGCAGGCGGCGGACAAGTACTGGCCACCCGTGCGCCGCATCGACGGTGCCTTCGGCGACCGCAACCTCGTCTGCTCCTGCCCACCGCTGGACGAGTACGACGCCTGACATCGCGGCGGCTGCGCTCTGATGCGCAAAGTGGCCGGTTCGGAGCGTGCACTTCTCCGAGCCGGCCCTCAGCCGTTTCGCCCGCTCAGGCGGCTGTGGCCACGGTCTGCGGCCGGTGCGGAGCGATGATCTGCCCGTCCGGGAGCAGCTCACCGGTGTCCTCGAACAGCAGGACGCCGTTGCACAGCAGGCTCCAGCCCTGCTCCGGGTGGTGCGCCAGGAGACGGGCGGCCTCCCGGTCGGGCGAGTCGGCTGAGGGACAGGGTGGCTGGTGCTGGCACATGGAGGGGTTCTTTCGCTGCGGTGTGGTGAGGAGTGTGCTGTGGCTTGATGCGGTGTTCATGACCGCCCCCGTATTCATCGGTCCGATCCGATCCCAGTGTTGCCCCACAGGCGTCGATCCGCAGGGATTTCACGGCAGCTCGTCTTACCACTTAATGACGTATCACCCGCGCGGACGGTTCAGCCGAAGCACACCATCCCTTCGGGTGGTTCGTGGGTACCGCTCTGACTAGTTCTTCTGGCTTCGCCGGGGCCCTCGGCCGCCATCGGGGACTATGCGGGCGGACTGGTATCCGACGCGGCAATGCCCCGTGGCCCGAGGGCCACGGGGCGTCGTGCGCTGTGCCGTCGCAGGTTCAGCCGTGGGCTGTCACGGTGCGAGAGCCTCAGGCAGGGGAGCCCAGGAGCGGTGCGCGTGTCGCCCGCAGGGTGAGGACGGGAAGCAGCTCGGCGGCCCGGTGGGGGCGGTGGGCCGCGATGCCCGGTGGGGCCGGTGCGAGCGGCACCAGCAGGTCGTCAGGCGCGGGTGCGCCTGACGAGGCGTCGGCAGTGATGTCCCCGTGCAGCCACAGCGTGAGCATGTAGAGCTCCGGTACGGACAGCAGCCGCGGCTGGTAGTCGGAGGTCAGGGCTTCCGCCTGGACCAGCGCCTGTTCCGTTGCGACGAGGTAGGGGCCTTCGAAGAAGTGCGAGAAGGCCCAGCCATCCTGGGTCAGCATCGTGTCAGCTGCGGCCACGGATCTCTCGCCGGCGCGGATCAGAAACCTCCAGCCGGCGAGCCTGGTGCGGGGAGCCTGGCCGGGCCGGGGCACGACCTGTTCCAACACGTACACGGGCAGGGGGAGTTCGGCACTCACCGCGCCCTGGACGGAGCGGAGGGTGGGTGTGGGAGCCTGGCGCACCGCGGCGGGGGAACCGAGAGCCGTGAGGACGCTGCGCAGGGCAGGCTGAGGGGCCGGGGGGGCATTCAGCGGCATGGTGGGTCGCCTCTCACTCAAGAGACACGGTGATGCGAGGGCAGATGCGGACGGCACTGTGATCGTGGTGCAGAGGGGGCTGGAAGGCCATGCCCGGGCGTCAACTCTCGCCCTCGTTTGCCGAGTTTATACGACGCGTGTTCACGCGGTGTTTCAGCTAGCTCTGCCCGATATTGCGGGCAAGGCCGAATCAGGACCTTTTTCGCCGGACGTTTTCCTGGCTCTTTCGTGAGTGCTGAGGTGTCACCTGGGGAGCGATCCCGGCAGTGGTCGGCCGGATCTCATCGGCGATTCTCACCACATCCGGGCGACTCCCGCGGTACGTCTGCATGAGAGTAACTGCGCGTTGCTTCATGCCGACGGAATGTGCCCCGTGAATGCCGCATCAACACTATCGCGTCGTCATCACTCCCGGGGCGTTATGGATCAGTGGGTCTGGGCATTATCGTCCGTGACGCGAACGGCCTGTGCCGCAGGCCGCCCACTCGAGGAAGGGTGCTTCGATGGGGGAGAAGGTCGTTGCAGGCACGTTCGACCTGTCGGATCGCCAGAGGTACCGGAGGAAGCTCCAGCAGTGTCTCGCGGGGCTGGGGAGGCTCCTGGCGGAGCAGAGGTTCGACCGGCCGAAGAACTTGATGGGACTGGAGATCGAGCTGAATCTCGCGGGTGCCGACGGTATGCCGCGCATGAGGAACGGTGAAGTGCTCGACCGGATAGCGAGCCGTGATTTCCAGACCGAACTCGGAATGTTCAACCTGGAGGTCAACATAGCCCCGCACCGGCTTGAGGGACGCGTCTTCGACCAGCTCGCCGAGGAACTGCACACCAGCCTGGGGTATGCCCACCGCAAGGCCGCCGAGCTTGATGCCGGAATCGTGATGGTCGGGATCCTCCCGACCATAGAGCCCAATGACCTGGTCTCCGCGAATCTCTCGGAGGTCGACCGGTATGTCCTGCTGAACGACCAGATCGTCGCCGCGCGGGGCGAGGACTTCACCCTCGACATCGACGGGGTGGAGCATCTCACCTGTTCGTCGACGTCGATCGCGCCCGAGGCCGCTTGCACCTCGGTGCAACTGCACCTCCAGGTGACGCCCGCCCGGTTCGCCCAGGTGTGGAACGCCGCGCAGGCCATCGCACCCGTCCAGATCGCGGTCGGTGCCAACGCGCCCTTCCTCTTCGGCAAGGAGCTCTGGCGCGAGTCACGGCCTCCCCTGTTCCAGCAGGCCACGGACACCAGGCCGCCGGAACTCCAGGCGCAGGGCGTCAGGCCCCGCACGTGGTTCGGTGAGCGCTGGGTGGAGTCGGCGTACGAACTCTTCGAGGAGAACCTGCGCTTCTTCCCCGCGTTGCTGCCTATCTGCGACGAGGAGGACCCGCTGCGAGTGTTGGACGACGGCGGCATCCCGCGGCTCCAGGAACTCGTGTTGCACAACGGAACCGTCTACCGCTGGAACCGTCCGGTGTACGGACTCGCCGACGGCGTACCCCACCTGCGCGTCGAGAACCGGGTGTTGCCGGCCGGACCGACCGTCAACGACGTGGTGGCGAACGCGGCCTTCTACTACGGGATGGTGCGCGCGCTGGCCGAGGAGTCCCGTCCGGTGTGGACCCGGATGCCGTTCGAGGTCGCCGCGGAGAATTTCGACGCCGCCTGCCGCCACGGCATCGACGTCGAGTTGATGTGGCCTCGTCCGGGCCGCGGAGGTGGAATGACACGGGTGCCGGCCGTCAAGCTCGTACGGGACGAACTGCTGCCGCTCGCCGCGGCCGGGCTCGAAGCGTGGAACGTGGAAGCCGTGGACCGCGACTTCTATCTCGGGATCATCGAAGGGCGCTGCCGCCGCAAGGTCAACGGCGCGTCCTGGCAGGTGGATGCCTTCCACCGGGCGATGGAGTCGGGGCTCGGCAGGGAAGCCGCGCTCGCCGCCGTGACACGGAGCTACACCGAGCTGATGCACCAGGGCGATCCCGTACACACCTGGCCCACTTGGTCGGCCGCCTGACGTCACCGTACCCGCCACCTGACCGCCACCGTCACCGCCCCGGCTACCGGACCTGCTCCGCTGTTCGGGCCCCGCCTTCGTGTCAGGCGCCCTCGTCGGGCAAGCTGTGATCCGCTGGACGAGGCAATGGGAGGCGCATGTGCAGGCGGAGGCGGGACGGGTGCCCGGATCGCTCCCTGAGGGGAGTCTGTCGCCCAGGACCCTGAGGTCCGAAACGCTGCTGGTGCTCGCGCTCTCGCTCGGCGCCAGCGCTCTGTCCTCGCTGATCAGCTTTGTGGGTTCGCTGACCAAACCGGGTGGGCTGAGGGACCAAGCCGCCACGCTCAACAGCTCCCACGCCCCGGGGCGGCCCTGGCTCGATCTGGCCTGGCAGCTCTTCGGTATCGCCAGCGCGCTGGTGCCCGTCCTGCTGGTCGCCCATCTGCTCTTCCGGGAAGGCGCCGGGGGACTGCGGGCCATCGGTTTCGACCGGACGCGGCCCTGGCCCGACCTCTGGCGGGGCGCACTCGTCGCGGCAGGGATCGGCAGCGCCGGTCTTGCGTTCTATCTCATCGCCAGGGCCGCGGGGTTCAACCTGACCGTGGTGCCCGAGGCACTGCCCGACGTGTGGTGGAAGCTTCCCGTGCTGATCCTCTCCGCGGTGCAGAACTCCGTGGTGGAGGAAGTGATCGTGGTCGGCTATCTGCTGCGCAGGCTGGGGCAACTGGGATGGACACCCATGGCCGCGCTGGCGGCGAGTTCCGTGCTGCGCGGCTCCTACCACCTCTACCAGGGGATCGGCGGGTTCATCGGCAACATGGTCATGGGTGCCGTCTTCGTGCTGCTGTACCGGCGCTGGGGCCGAGTGGGACCGCTGGTGGTCGCGCACGCGCTGCTCGACATCGTGGCGTTCGTCGGATACGCCCTGCTGGCCGGTCGGGTGAGCTGGCTGCCGACTCCGGGGCGGTGACCGGGGCGGAGCGTCAGGCCGAGCGAAGGCTGCCTCGGGGATTCGTCGGCAGAGCGCCCGAGGCGGCCGTACCACTTCGTGTTCCCAGTGGCGTCCGACGGCGAGTGCGTCAGGGAGTGCTGAGGAGTTCTCCGTCGATCACGGTCACGGCCCGCCCGGTGAGCAGGACGCGGTCACCGCGAAGAGCCGTGTGCACCAGTCCGGAGCGGGCCGAGGCCTGGAAGCCGATGAGTTCGTTGCGGCCGAGGCGAGCGGACCAGTACGGGGCGAGCGCGGTGTGGGCGCTGCCGGTGACGGGGTCCTCGTCGATTCCCACGTTCGGGAAGAAGCCCCTGGACACGAAGTCGTAGCCGCTGCCCGGGTCGTCGGCAAGGGCGGTGACGATGACGCCGCGCTGTGAGCACCGGGCGAGTTCCGCGAGATCGGGCGCCAGATTCCGTACTGACGCCTCGTCCTGGAGTTCCACGAGGAGATCGCCGATCTGCTCGCCGGTGTCCTCGACTGTCAGCGGCGCGGAGCCCAGAGCCGTGGCGAGCCCGGTCGGTGCTTCGGTGCGAGAGAGCGGGGCCACCGGGAAGTCGAGGGTGATCGTGCCGTCGTCGTGCGCCGTCGCCGTGAGGATTCCGCACCGTGCCAGGAAACGCACCGTGCCGGTGGCGGCACCGGTGGTGTGCAGGACATGCGCCGTCGCGAGGGTGGCATGGCCGCACATGTCGACCTCGGTCGAAGGCGTGAGCCAGCGCAGTGCCCAGTCGGCACGGCCGCCGGGCGGCAGCCGATGGGCGAAGGCGGTCTCCGACAGATTGACCTCACGTGCCACGTTCTGAAGCCATGAGTCCTCGGGGAACGTCGGTGTGTCGAGCACGAGCACCCCGGCCGGGTTGCCGGTGAACGACCGGTCGGCGAAAGCATCCACGATTCGTATCCGCATGCCGATGACGGTAGGGCCCGGTCAAGTCCGCGGGCCAAGGCCAATCCGATGACGGTGGATCGATCCTTGGCCTCCCGGATGCCGTGGACCGGCAGCTTCCAGGGGAGGGCCGGAGCTGCCGCCGGTCCGTCCGCGGCGTCTCAGTCGATGCAGAACTCGTTGCCCTCGACGTCGAGCATCGGGATGCACGACTCGTCGTAGCCATCGGCATACAGCGTTTGCACGTGGACGGCACCGAGCGCGACCAGTCGTGCGCATTCGGCCTCGAGTGCGGCGAGGCGCTCTTCACCCACCAGGCCTGTGCCGACCCGAACATCGAGATGCAGCCGGTTCTTGACGGCCTTGCCCTCGGGAACGCGTTGGAAGAACAGTCGCGGGCCCACACCTGAGGGATCGACGCAGGCGAACGCCGACCCCTGACGCTCGGGCGGCAGCGAGCGGTCGAAATCGTCCCAAGTGGTGAACCCCTCCGGGGGCGGCGGCACGACGTACCCCAGCACCTCGCACCAGAAACGAGCGACGCGCTCGGGGTCAGCGCAGTCGAAGGTGACTTGGAACTGCTTGATCGTTGTCATCCGGCCACCGTAGTGCGCCGGTGCCTGCGTTCGCCCGCGTACGCCGGGACAAGCCGGCGGCGACCTGTGCCAGTGATCACGAGGTGGATCAGCTCATGACGGAACGCGCTACGCGGAATCCCACGTCGTCGACCTGGAAAGTCGGGTGGCTGCGGCGCCGCGCCGAGGCCCGGCAACTCCAGTGCTCATCGAACCAACCACCGCCACGGAGCACCCGGTAGGCGCCGTAGACCTCGGCGTCGTAGACGTCCCAGCACCAGTCCCAGACGTTGCCGAGCATGTCGTGGAGTCCCCACGAGTTGGGGAGTTTGCCGCCCACCTCGTGGACGCGCTCGTGCGAGTTGCCGCGGTACCAGCCGATCCCGTCGAGATCCCCGTAGCGCGGCCCGGTCGTCCCGGCCCGGCAGGCGTGCTCCCACTCGGCTTCGGTCGGCAGTCGATACCCGTCGGAGGACGTGTCCCACTCGATGTCTTCGGTCTCGGCGCGGAAGTGGTACGCCGGTGTGAGGCCGGTGGACTGGGACAAGGCGTTGCAGAACCGCACCGCGTCCCACCAGGAGACGCACTCGACGGGGAATCGATCCCCGGGGGTGGTACTCGGCCGCTGGCCTGTGATCTGTGCGTACAGCCCCCCGGTGACGGGGAATGCCGCGAGCTGGTAGGGCGCAAGCTCGACCGACCAGCTGCGCTGTGTCCGCCGGTCCGACAGCGTCACCTGCCCCGGCGGGATGGCGATCATCTCGTTGCCCGTCATCACATCCATGATCAGGAGATCCTAACGAGACCTGTCAGTGCGGAACGACAGAGCCACCGATGGCCGACCTTGGCTGACACGAATCCGCAAGTCGTCACCCTTCACTGACACAGACAGCCATCGACCGTCCTTCAGCGGCAATCGATCAACGTTCGCCGTCACAGGTCAGCGGACTGCTGTGCTCGGCACTTGTCAAGCGATGTGTTCCGATATATCGTCGAGCCATCGCGACATTGCAACGATGGTGTCGCGTGGGAGCGCGGATCACCGATGGAAGGAGCAGAGCGATGCGTTCACATGGACATGGGCACGGCTATTGCGGGCCCGGCCATCACGGACCCGGCCACCAGGAGCGGGGTGAGTTCGAGGGGCGGCGTGCCGCCTTCGGGCCGTTCGGGCCGGGCTTCGGGGGGCCGTCGTGGGGTGGACGAGGGCGCGGTGGCGGTCGGGGGAGGGCGCGGCGCGGCGATGTGCGCGCCTCGATCCTGGCACTGCTGAAGGACCGGCCGATGCACGGTTACGAGATGATCCAGGAGATCGGCGAGCGCAGTGCCGGGGCGTGGAAGCCCAGCCCGGGGTCGGTCTATCCCACTCTCCAGTTGCTGGAGGACGAGGGGCTGATCACGAGCGAGAGTGACGGGGGCAAGAAACTGTTCACGCTCACCGACGCCGGACGTGCCGAGGCCGAATCGGTCCCGGACGCCCCCTGGGAGGGCGCGGGCCGCGGTGTCGACTGGGATGCCATGCACGAGATACGAGCGGCCGGCATGGGGCTGATGGAGGCGTTCGGTCAGGTCTGGAAGACCGGAACCGCCGAGCAGCGGACGAAGGCGATCGCCGTCATCAACGACGCCCGTAAGAAGCTGTATCTGATCCTGGCCGACGAGGGCTGAGGCGCGTACCGGCGTACCGGCTGCCCTGCATGGGTACGCCGGTCCCGGCGCTTGTCAGGAGACCAGTGAGCCCAGCTTCCTGAGTGATTCATTGAGTGCGGCGGTGGCGGAGTCCTTGAGCTTGCCGGCCATCAGGGACACCGCGGCGCCGGTGAACTCACCTTCGATGCGCACGGTCGTGGCGTCCCCGTCGGGGATGAGCGCGTACCGTGTGCCGACGGTCACTCCCATCGGGCCCTTGCCGGTGATGGCGAGGACCCGTTCGGGTTCGAGCTCGGCCACCGTCCACATCACCTCGGCCGGAAAGCCCATCAGCTTCATGCTCTCGGCGAAGGTGGCTCCGGTCTCCAAGGTGTCCGGCCCGCCCTGGGGGAAGTTCGTGTGGGTGGCATTCCAGCGGCCGTAAGCGGGGAAGTCCGTCAGCTGGGCCCAGATCTTCCCGGCTGGCGCATCGATGCGTGCCTGTGCGCTGACCTCGGCCATGGGGCCACCCCTCCGTGTCGGAAACCGGTGTCGCGGAACGTAGTGGCGCAGCCTTGAACATTCAATACTGATGAACAGTCAGATCTGCTCTCATCTCCTCCCCAAGGAGGAGATGAGAGAGACCTCGCCCACCTTCCGCGGGATGCCGAGATGATTCCGTGTGTCGATGACTCAGGCGCCCCCGGACTGATGGGGTGGCAGGGTGCACCTTCCTGTCCCTCGCCCGCCGCGCCAGCCTGCTCCGCTCCATGCGTCGACGTACGCGCGACTCACGGCGGGGCTGGCGTCGGTCGTCGCGGTCGCCCGTCGGCGTGCGCTGCGCGACGGCGACCGGCAGATCGACACCGCCCACCTGCTGCACTCCCTGCTGGAAGAAGACGCCGGTGTGCGCGCCGCATTCGAGGACGCGGGGCAGACGGCCCGGGTGCTCGGCTATCTCGTCCAGCGGAGCATCGGATACGGGCTGCGCTGGCAGGGGTCCGTCGAGGACTCGGGTGCTGTGCCGCTGCTGCGAGATGTCGAGTCCGCGGGATGGTCCCCCTCGGCGTCCGCTGCCCTCGACGGGGCTCTGGAGCGTGCGGCAAGGCGCGGCGAGGCGCGGGCCACCGGCCTCGACTTGTTCGCCGCGATCATGGCGGACCGGGACTGTCGGGCCGTCGAGGTGCTCAGGCGCGCGGGCGTTGACACCGGGCTGCTCGACGTGCGGATTGCGAAGCTGTCTCAACAGGTGTCACCGCCATGACGGTCCTGACATTCCCTGCCATGATGGGCCGATGCGCATGTCAGAGGGAAAGAACGCCGGCCTGGGCCTCGCCCTGGCCTCGGCGTTCGCGTTCGGTGGTTCGGGCGTCGCGGCCAAGCCGCTGATCGACGCGGGGCTCGATCCGCTGCATGTGGTCTGGCTCCGTGTGGCCGGCGCGGCGCTGCTGATGCTGCCCCTCATGTGGCGCCATCGTGACCTGCTGATACGCAAACCGGCGCTGCTCGCCGGGTTCGGACTGCTCGCCGTCGCGGGTGTCCAGGCGTTCTACTTCGCCGCGCTCTCCCGGATTCCGGTCGGGGTCGCCCTGCTCATCGAGTACCTCGCCCCCGCCCTGGTACTCGGCTGGGTCCGATTCGTCCAGCGGCGACCCGTCACCCGGGCCGCGGCGCTGGGGGCGGTGCTCGCAGTCGGCGGTCTCGCCTGTGTGGTCGAGGTCTGGGCCGGACTCGGCTTCGGCGCGGTCGGCATCCTGCTGGCGCTCTGCGCCGCCTGCTGCCAGGTCGGCTACTTCGTCCTCTCCGACCAGGGCAGCGACGGCGAGGACGCACCCGATCCGCTGGGGGTGATCGCGTACGGACTCCTCATCGGCGCTCTGGTGCTCACCGTCATCGCCCGTCCCTGGACCATGGTCTGGTCGGTGCTCGCGGGCGACGCCCGAATGGACGGCGCCGCCGTACCGGCCGCGCTGCTCATCGGCTGGATCGTACTGATCGCCACTGTCGTCGCCTACGTCACCGGCGTCGTCTCGGTCCGCCGGCTGTCACCTCAGGTTGCCGGAGTCGTCGCTTGTCTCGAAGCTGTCATTGCCACCGCCCTGGCGTGGGTTCTGCTGGGCGAGCACCTGTCGGCGCCGCAGATCGTGGGCGGTGCCGTGGTACTCGCCGGTGCGCTGATCGCGCAGTCCTCCACGCCGAAGGCCCCGTCAGGGCCGGTGGCGGGCGGGCCGGGCCCGGGAGTTCCCGGGAGCGTACCGGGGAGCCGGGGTGTCGAGGAGCCCGAGGACGCCGTCGCCGGAACACGGTTGTCCCAGGCTGCGGCCCGGACATAGGGTGATGACCGTGCATTCCACCGTGCTTCCCCCGCCCGCGCCGTAGCGCGGGCGGGCGACCGCTGATGAAGACCGGGCCCGGGGCGTGGTGTCCCCCCGGGCGGTTCGTCGCTGCCTGCGCGTGAAGCCCAGCGGCCACCAGTCCTGTCTTCAGTCGGCCCTTCGTGGACCTCCACGCCCCCCGTGACCCGGGGGAGGGCCTCTCGGGGCTACGCCCCGGACATTCAGCACGGAGAAGTCACGTGTCGAACCCTTCAACCGCCGCTGCCCTCGGCCTGACCGCCGGACGCAGCCTCTTCTATCTCGCCGTGGCGGGTGTCGCCTGGGGGACGGCGGGAGCCGCCGCGTCCCTCGTCTACACGGCCACCGATCTCGGGCCGCTCGCCCTGTCCTTCTGGCGCTGCCTGGGCGGCCTTGTCCTGCTCGCCGCTGTGTTGGCGCTGCGCCCGCGCCGGGTCCGCACGAGCGCGTCGGCATCTTCATCGCGCCGTGTATCGCACGTCCTCGTCACCGGTATCTGTCTGACGGTGTTCCAGAGCGCCTACTTCGCGGCGGTCCAGCAGACCGGTCTCGCCGTCGGAACGGTCGTCACACTGGGCGCGGGCCCCGTACTCATCGCACTCGGCGCCAGGCTCACGATGGGCGAGAGGCTCGGGCGCGGCGGATCCGCAGCCGTGGCCGGCGCGCTCGCCGGGCTGGTCGTGCTGGTGCTCGGGGGCGGGGCCGGCACCGTCCGGCCCGTCGGAGTGGCCCTCGCGATGCTGTCCGCCACGGGATACGCGGCGGTCACTCTCCTCACCCGGTGGCTGGGAAGGGAAGGCGCGGGCGGCGATGCGCTTGCCACCACTGCCTGGACGTTCGCCGTGGGCGCTGCCGGGCTACTGCCGATCGCACTCGTGGAAGGGCTGCTGCCGCACACGGCTGAGCCTGCTCGTGTGTTCTGGCTGATGCTCTACATCGCCGCGGTGCCGACAGCGCTCGCCTACGCGCTCTACTTCGCGGGGGCCGCGGTCGTCAGGGCCGCGACCGTGTCCGTGGTCATGCTGCTGGAGCCGGTCAGCGCGGCTGTGCTCGCGGTGACCGTGCTGGACGAGCGGTTGTCCGCGGCGACAGCGGCCGGGATCCTGCTGCTGCTCACCGCGGTCGTCGCGCTGGCTTGGCAGGAAGCGCGTCTGCCCGTGTCGCGGCACGACCTGACCGCTGAAACCGACGACACCGCTGAAACGCCCGTGGCGGTCGAAGCATCCGAGGCGGTTGGAACACCGGAGGAAGCCGAAACGCCCGAGGCAGCCGAATCGGCCACTGTCTGAGGGGCTGCGCCCCACCCGCCGACGCGGGGGCGGGCTCGCGCTTCGCAGCGCGAGCCCGCCTGTCCCGTGGCCGCGACCCCCGTGCGCCGCCACGGTGGCCGTCAGAGAGCCGACAGGTAATCCGGCAGCGAGACGGCCGGGTCCAGGTCGTCGGCCGGGATCGGGTCGCCGTGCTGCGGCGCCAGCGGGATCACTCCGGTCCAGTACGGCAGGGCGAGGTCCTCCGGTTCGTCATCGGGGCCGCCCGTACGGATCTTGGCCGACGCCTCGTCCAGGTCGAGCCGGAGTACGGCGGTGGCGGCGAGCTCCTTGTCGTTCGCCGGGCGGGAGTCGCGGGATCGCCCGGGGACGACATGGTCGACGAGTGCGTCCAGCGCCACTCGCTTCTCTTCGGGGTCGACCACTTGGTGGGCGGTGCCGTGGACCACGACGGAGCGGTAGTTGATCGAGTGGTGGAACGCCGACCTGGCGAGTACGAGCCCGTCGACATGGGTCACCGTCAGGCAGACCCGCAGTCCCGGGGCGTCGTCCGGGCCGTTCGGGCCCGGTCGCCCCGCCATGCGCAGCGGGCGGGAGCCCGTCGAGCCGTGGACGTACAGGCGCTCGCCGATCCTGCCGTAGAGCGTCGGCAGTACCACCGGCGCACCGTCGCGAAGGAAACCGAGATGGCAGACGTAGGCCTCGTCGAGGATCGAGTGCACCACGGCCCGGTCATAGGAGGCACGCTCGCGTCCACGTGTGGGGTGGTTGCGCTCGGTCGTTGCGTAGGGCGCGGAGTCGTCCTGGGGCGGTGACGGCGGCTGCGGGACCATGGATTGACATCTCCATTGCATTAGTACAAAATAGGTTTTGTGCTAGGAGAGTATCGGATTGTTGGGCGTCGTGCATCGGAGATCGCTGCGAGCGTGGAGCAGGGAGTCGGATCGGGCGCACTCCCGCCGGGTCGACTTCTGCCACCCATGCGCGAGTTGGCCGCAGCTCTCGAGGTCAACCCCAATACGGTCGCCGCCGCCTACCGCACCCTGCGCGAGCGCGGTGTGATCGAGACCGCGGGACGTCGGGGCAGTCGGGTGCGCTCACGCCCGGCGAGCACCATCCGCGACTCGCTCGGCTTCGAAGTCCCACCCGGTGCCCGGCAGGTCGCTGATGGGAACCCCGACCCCGCTCTGCTGCCGCCGCTGTACGACGCGTTCGCCGCCGCCGCGCGCGAGCAGGACCGCAGTCCGATGCTCTACGGCGCATCGCCCGTGGATCCCGATTTGGCGCGTCTTGCCAGGGCCGCGCTGGACGCCGACGGGGTGCCGGACGGTTCGATCGCCGTCACCTCAGGCTCACTTGACGCCATCGAGCGGGTGCTCGCCGCCCACCTTCGCCCGGGTGACGCCGTCGCCGTCGAGGATCCCGGCTGGGGACGGGTGTTCGACCTGCTCGCGGCGCTCGGGATGCGGCCCGTTCCGGTCCCCGTGGACGACGACGGGCCCCGCCCCGACGGGGTCCGGGACGCTCTCGCCAAGGGGTCCAAGGCGCTGATCGTCACCTGCCGGGCCCAGAACCCGACCGGGAGCGTGATCACCGCCGCACGGGCAGGGGAGCTGCGGGATGTCATCGCCGCGCATCCGGACCTGCTGCTCGTCGAGGACGACCACGGCTACGCCATCGTCCCCGACCCACTCCACCCGCTCGCCGGTACGGTACGGCACTGGGTGCTCATCCGGTCCGCCGCCAAGGTCTACGGTCCCGATCTGCGGCTCGCCTTCATGACGGGCGACCCCCTCACCCTCGACCGGGTGGGGGGCCGGCAGCAACTCGGCCCCGGATGGGTCAGCCGCCTCGTGCAGCGTGCCGTGGTGGAGTTGTGGTCCTCGGGCGCCGTCGACCCTCCGGCCGTTGAGCGGGCGTACGGGGAGCGGCGCGACGCGCTGATCGCCGCGCTCGCGCGGCGGGGAATCGCGGCGTGCGGACGGAGTGGGATGAACGTGTGGGTGCCGGTCGCCGATGAGACCGGCACCGTGGCCAGGATGCTGCATGCCGGGTGGGTGGTGGCACCCGGGGCGCGCTTCCGGCTGGCGGCGCCCCCGGGGATCAGGCTCACCGTGTCCATGCTCACCGCTGAGGACATCGAGCCGCTCGCAGAGGCGGTGGCCACGGCGACCGCGGCCGCGCCCCGGCGCAGCTACGGCTGACGTCTGCTCTGGGTGAGCGCCGCGCCTGCCAGTACGACGAGCGCCCCGACCGGAGTGTTCCACCCGAGCCGCTCGTCCAGGAGCAGCACACCCGCGGCGGTCGCGATGACCGGGATGAAGTACGTGACCATGGTCGCGGTCGTCGGTCCGACCTCGGCGACCAGACCGTACTGAAGAAGCATGGCCAGGCCGGTCCCGAGCGCGCCCAAGGCGACGACGGCGAGTAGTGGCATCACGGGAAACTCTGTTGGCATGGCGGTGAAAAGCGGTGTCACCACGCCCAGTTGGAGCGTGGCGAGCAGCAGCTGCGCGCCGGTCAGCGAGAGGTGCGAGTGGGACGATCCCGCGAGTGTCCTGCGCACGTATATCCAGCCGACCGGATAGCTCAGGGAGGCGAGCAGTGCCAGCGCGGTGCCCGTCGCGTCGAGTCCCGAGAAGCCCTGCCAGGCACCGAGCACGGTCAGCACGCCGATGAAACCGATACCGAGACCGGCGACCCTGCGCCGGGTCGGACGGTCCTCCGAGAGCGCGACCAAGGACAGCGCCATGCCCCAGAGCGGGGACGTGGCATTGCAGATCCCGGCGAGCGTGGACGGAATCGTCAGCTCCGCGTAGGCGAAGAGCGAGAACGGCAGGGCGTTCAGGAAGAAGCCCGCGACCAGTAGATGGCCCCAGGTGCGCAGCCCGCGCGGCAGGTGCTCGCGCCGAACCGCCATGGCCACCGCCAGTACGGCCGTACCGAAGAACAGTCGGCCGAATGTCACCTGGAACGGCGCGAAGCCATGCGTACCCACCTTGATCAGCAGAAAGCTGAAGCCCCAGATCAGGGCGAGCGCCGCGAACCTGATGCGCCAGTCGAGTCCGCGGCGGCGGCCGGACTGTGGGGCCGGTGCGGAGTCCGCCATGGTCGGATGGGTCGTTGTCGGAGGGGGAGCCGGAGTGCGGTTTCGGCGAGTGGTCGGGGGCGGGGAGGCGGCGCTCATGCCACCACTGTGGACCGCTCAATCGCTAAGGACCAGCGATAATTCCTTCCGTGTCGGATTAGCATTGCTTACATGTTGAATCTGGAGCGGCTACGCACCCTGCACGCACTGGCACGGCACGGCTCGGTCAGCGCGGCGGCAGAAGGCCTGCACGTGACCACATCGGCCGTGTCCCAGCAGATGGCGAAGCTGGAGCGGGAGATCGGACAGCAGCTTCTCGCCAAGTACGGCAGGGGCGTGCGACTCACCGACGCGGGGCGTCTGCTCGCCGACCACGCCGCCAGAATCCTCTCGCAGGTGGAGCTCGCCCAGGCCGACATCGAGGCACAGCTCGGACGGGTCGTCGGCGAGGCGCGTATCGGCGCGTTCCCGACCGCCGCACGCGGACTGTTCCCCGAAGCGCTCGCCGCCCTGCGCGACGCCCATCCCGAACTGCGCGTGCGTGCCAGCGAGGTGGAGCCGGAGGACGCCGTACGGCAGGTGGTCGGCGGTGACCTCGATCTGGCCGTGGTCCTCGACTGGAGCAACAAGCGACTGCCCGTGCCCGGTGGCCTGGCCCGTGCACAGCTTCTCGACGACGCGGCGGATGTCGCCATGCCGGTGGACCATCCGCTCGCGAGGAGCGCCGAAGTGGACCTCGAGGACTTCGCGGACGACCCGTGGGTGTCCTGGCCCGAGGGCGAGTTCTGCTACGAGTGGCTGGTCTTCACGCTTCGCTCGAAGGGGGTCGAGCCCCGGATCGCGCACATGGCGGGGGAGCACCATACGCAGCTGGCGCTGATCGCCGCGGGACTCGGGGTGTGTGTCACCCCGCGACTCGGCCGGGGGCCGGTGCCGGAAGGTGTCACCTTCGTGCCCGTACGCCAGCAGATGCGCCGGCATATCTACGCCGTCTGGCGCGGTGACGCGGACCGGCGCCCTTCCATCCGGGCGGCGGTCGAAGCGCTGCGCCGGGCCGCGGCGAGCGTGGCTGCTTCCTGAAGCGCATCCTTGGGCCGGGCTTCCGAGGGCGTGCCATGTCGCCCGTCGCGCTCAGCTCACGGCGTGGCCAGTTTGCGGAAGTCCCAGGACGCGATCGACTCGGGGGTGAGCCTCACCCAGGCGTGCCGGCCGTCGTGTGGCATCTCGTCCAGGCCGAAGTTCTTCTGGGCGAACAAGCGCTCGACCTGTTCGAGGGAGGAATTCGGCTCGCCGGTTCGCGGGGCCTCGCCGACGAACTCGACGCTGCCTGACAGCTCGGCACCCCGCAGTTCGCCGTACTCCTCACCGGAGTCCACCACCACCGCGACCCGCGGATCGCGGCGCAGATCCGCCCAGCGGCGGCTGCGGGTGATGGAGTACAGCCAGAGGGACGTGCCGTCCCAGGCGAACCACAGGGTGCTGGCATGCGGTCGTCCGTCGGTGGACACCGTCGCCACACGGCAGGTGCGCTGCTCGGTGAGAAAGACGTCGAGTTCGTCGGAGGTCATCATGATGCGGCGGCCACGGCGCTGAGTGGCGGGCATGTTCGCTTCCCCTCCTGGCAGTTGACGGCGTGTCGCACATCATGCGGACTCTTCCCTCCGCACGCAATGCCCGCTACTGTCACGCGCCCGCGGAGCGACGGCTGTGGCCCGCGCACCGACCGCCAGGGGAAGTGGAGGCCGGAGGATGCCCACCCACGAACGACTGGCCGAGCAGATCGACCCGGACAGCACCGCACTGCTGACCGTCGAGTGCCAGAACGGCGTCATAGGACCGGACAGCGCCCTCCCCGAACTAGCCGCCGAGGCACGGTCGTCCGGAGTGACGGCGCGGATCGCCCGCCTGGTCGCCGGGGCACACGAGGCGGGGGTCCAGGTGCTGCACGCGGTGGCGGAGCGGCGGCCTGACGGGCGCGGGTCGAACCGCAACGCACGCCTCTTCCGGGCGGCGCGGCGCCTGCCGGTGCAGCAGCACCCCGGCACCGCGGCGGTCCGTGTCGCAGCGCCCATCGAGGTCGCGGACGAGGACATCCTCGTTCGCAGACTGCACGGGCTGTCCCCGATCGCGGGCACCGACGTGGACGCCCTGCTGCGGAATCTGGGCTGTCGGAGCCTGGTCGTCACGGGAGTCTCAGCCAATGTGGCGATTCCGAACGCGGTCTTCGACGCCGTCAATCTCGGCTATACGACCGTCGTACCCGCGGACGCCATCGCGGGAGTGCCCACCGAGTACACCCACGAGATGATCAGGAACACGCTCGCTCTCGTGGCCACCGTCACCACCACCGACGATGTGCTCGCGTGCTGGAAGGGGCCGGGGCGGATCGCCCGGACCTGATCACACGGCGTGAATCGGCCAGGCCGGATTCACGCCAGCCTGATCGTGTCCCCGTCCACCACGATCGGCGTGGCCGGCAGCGGGGTGGTCGCCGGACCCTTGTGTACCGTGCCGTCGGATGCGTCGAACAGGCTGTTGTGGCACGGGCAGTTGATCATATTGTCGGATACACCCTTCACGGAGCAGCCCTGATGGGTGCACTTCGCTGAGAATGCCTTGAACTCCCCGGCCTTCGGCTGGGTCACCACCACATCGCCGATCACCTTGCCACCGCCCTCGGGGATGTCCGTGGTCTTGGCGAGTGCCTTCCCACCGCCACCGCTACCGCCGCCCGTGCTGCCGGCGGGGTCCTTGGCGCTCTGGTCGGCGGCGGGTTCCCCGGCGGCGCCTGACTCGTTCGATCCACCGCAGGCCGCGAGGGCCAGACACATCCCCGCTCCGCCCGCCGCCGTGACGACGGTGCGGCGTGCCACGGTGTGCGCCGGTCCCTGTGTTCCGCTCATGCGGGCCTCCTCTTCGTCGGCGGCCCGGGATCGGGCCCGTTCGTTCTGTTGTACGGGACCTGGCCCCTCGACGTTCAAAGACCACGCCGGGAGAGCGGATACTGTCGGCCCGCCGGCTCCGGTCAAGGCTGCGCGGTGAGTCCGTACGCCCGTGACAGGGCGGTCAGGCGCGCCAGTAGACGTTGGCCGCCGCGAGGCCCGCTGGACTCGCGCGCAGTGGGCTGAATGGGCGGACTCCTCTGGCTGCCCTGGCTACGCGGGGATGCCGGTGGGCTGTGGCGGGGCCCCTGACTTTCCACCGACGGATTCGATGGCGCCGCCCAGATCGTGCGCCTCGGCAGCAGGCCCAGGCGTCCATGGCCCCCATCCAGCGGCTCGCCGACGCCGTCTCCGCCTACTTCGTGCCCGCCGTCATCGCCATCGCGATCGTCACCTTCGCGCTGTGGTTCACGATCGGTCCCGCCCCCGCGCTCACCCTGGCGCTGGTCTCGGCCGTCTCGGTCCTGATCATCGCCTGCCCGTGCGCGCTCGGCCTGGCCACCCACTCGCCGCCGGCGACTGGCCGAGCTCGCCCCCGTCCTGCGCCGTGCGCTGCGCCTCTGACGCGCCTCGCCGACCAGCGCGGAGGGTCAGGCCGGCGAGGGCCACCGCAGTGAGGTGGTGGCAAGGGCGCCGTTCCGATGGCGACGTAGGTCAGGATCTGCCCCCTGCGTAGTCTCCGGCTGACCGGGGCCAGTTCGGCACCGGCATCCCCACGGGCCTGCGTCGGAACGCCGCCGCCCGGCAGCGGCCACGCGACACGGCCGACGAGGAAGGCAGCCCAGCAGGCGATGCCCAGAGCCACGAGTGACAGGACGCCAGAGGCCAGCTGCATGCCGGACGGCGCGGGGGACTCGGTACGGGACTTGAGCACGCCGAAGAGGGCCGGTGCCCCGAGTACGGCCAGCTGTGCCTTCTGCCACCTCCGGGCCGATCGCCGTACGCGTTCGAGCGGGGTCAGATCCTCCGGGTATCCGGCGGACTCGTCGGCCATGATGTCCATTTCGGGTTCCGCGCCGGCCGCCGACTCGGCCGGACGTGACAGACGCAGGGCAGCGCCCATGGGCGCGCCGGGTCAACGGGTCACGCCGTTCGGGTACTGCGGAGAACCCGTGCGGCTGGTCACAGGCCGGGCGCGCCCCAGAGGGGGAACCAGCGGGTCAGGTCCTGCTCGATGCGGAGGTCGTCCTTGAGAACGGCCTTGACCTGGAGTTCGAGCGGGTTGTCGCGCTTCTCGCCGGGCAGGGGAGCGAACGGGTAGAACGAACCGCGTTTGTAGAGGTAGATCAGGGCGAGCGGCCGGAGCTCGGCGTCGTGGAAGGCGACGAGCGAGCAGAGCAGTTGGGGTCCGAAGCCGCTGTCCTGGAGGGTGGTGTTCACTGCGTGCAGGTCACCCACGAGGCCGGGCAGATCGTCCGGGCTCCGGCGGGTGAGCAGCCACGAGTATCCGTAGTCGTCGCGGCTGAACTCCACTGGCGTGCCGCCCCGTTGGGAATCGGCGTCGAGCAGTGCGCGTACCTCGTCCTGGACTTGGGCGAAGGCGCCGCCCTCGATGCTCGCGAAGCACACGGAACCGGTCCCGGTCGGGCGGAAGCCGATCGCTGCCTGGAGGGTGATCGCCGCCGACGGCAGGCCGAAGAGCTGGTCGAGGTCGGGCTTGACCGGTTTGCTCCGACCGAACAGCGCGTCGAGGAAACCCACGGACCATCGACCTCCTCAGCCGCCTTCGCCCAGCCGCGCGGAGATCTCCGCGAGCGCTTCCAGGCGGCGTTCCAGGGTGGGGTGGGTGGAGAACAGGTTGGCCAGCGTGGTGCGGGGACCGAGTGCCGGGGTGAAGAAGAAGGCGTTGAACGCCTGGGCGGTGCGCAGGTCCTCGGTGGGGATGCGGGCGATGTCGCCCGTGACCTTCGTCAGGGCCGATGCGCACGGCGACGAACGCCACGTACAGCAGTCCGAGCAGGAACATGGTGACCAGCATCCGGGCGGTCAGCTGCCGGTCCGGTTCGAAGCGGCTGCGCATCGTCGTCACCCCGGGATCAGGCCCTCGTCCGAGAGCAGCGCCCGCACCCGCGTGAGGCTGGTGTCCGCATCGGGAAGCATCAGGTCGGACGGCGTGATCGTCTCGTCCGGCAGTCGGGTGCCGAGGGCGCGTACGGCGTCCAGCAGGGCCGACAGCGCGGTGGCGAAGGCGGTCTCGTCGCCCGCGTCGGCGGCCGACTGCAGGTCGGAGTCCAGCTCGTTGAGATGGTCGAGGTGCTTGTCGTCGATCTTATACTGGCCCTCGCCCAGGATGCGCATGATCATGATGTCGCCTCCTGGTCCGGCGTGCTCGCCGCGGTGCCCTTGCCTTCCACGGCGGGTGGGGTGGCGGAGGCCGGGAGCTGGGCCTTCATCCGGGCCAGCTCGGTCTCCACGTCCTGGCCGGCGGTGACGCGTTCGAGTTCGGCCTGGATGTCGTCGCGTCCGGCCGGCAGGGTGGCGTCCTCCAGGGCGCCGGAGGCGATCAGCTCGTCCAGCGCGCCCGCGCGGGCCTGCAGCTCCTCGGTCTTGTCCTGGGCACGCTGCATGGCCAGGCCGACATCGCCCAGTTCCTCACCGATGCCGGTGACGGCCTCGGTGACACGGGTCTGGGCCTCGGCCGCGGTGTAGCGGGCCTTGATGGTCTCCTTGCTGGTACGGAAGGCGTCCACCTTCGCCTGCAGGCGCTGCGCGGCGAGGGTCAGCTTCTCCTCCTCGGCCTGCAAGGTCTCGTGCTGGCCCTGGAGGTCGGCGAGCTGGGAGGCCACGGCGGTGCGCCGGGCCAGGGCCTCGCGGGCGAGGTCCTCGCGTCCGGCGGCCAGCGCCTGCTGCGCCTGCCCCTCCAGCTTGCCGCTGGACTGCTCCAGTTGCCCGATCTGCAATTCGACGTGCTTGCGGCTGGTGGCCACGTCGGCCACGCCACGCCGTACCTTCTGCAGCATCTCCTGCTGCAGGACGTAGGAGTAGTCCAGTACCTCGCGCGGGTCCTCGGCCTTGTCGAGGGCCTTGTTCGCCTTGACCCGGAACAGGGTGGTGATGCGGCGGGTGATGCTGGTCATCGCGGCCCGCCTCCTCTCGGCCGGGTGAAGCACCGGCCAGGCGATGTCGTGGGCGGACACCTTCAGGCTCCAGTGCCGTCGTACGGGCCGCAACCCCGGTCCTGCTGGGCGCCGGTTCCGTAACGGACGGGGGCGGCGCGGGCGGGCCCGCCGCCCGTTCCCGCACCGCGGAGGGAGCTACTTCACGTAGGAGAGCATGGTCTGCATCCCTGCCTCCGCGTGGTAGGCGTTGTGGCAGTGCAGCGGCCACTGGCCGGGGTTGTTCGCGTCGAGCTCGACGGTGACCCTGCCCATGGGCGGCACGATGACCGTGTCCTTGCGCGGTCCCGGGGCGCCGTCGCCTTCCACCTGGAAGGTGTGGCCGTGCAGGTGCATCGGGTGCCACATCATGCTCCGGTTCTCCAGCACCAGCTTGATCCGCTCGCTCTGCCGGACCGGCAGCGTGGTGCCCTGCTCCGCGGGGGCGGTCACGCCCCACTTGTAGGTGTTCATGTCACCGGTGAGGCCGACGGTGTAGGTACGGTCGGGCTCGCGTGCGGGCAGTGTGACGGCCGGGGTGGCGTGCAGGTCGCCGGGGGCCAGGAGCCGGCCGCTCAGTTCCTTCGGCTTGACGTCGGGCATGGGGTTCGGCCCGGGCGCGGCGCGGAGCACCGCGAGTGCCTGCGCCGACTCGTCTTCGGCGCCCTCGGCGGCGGCGACCAGCGGGAAGACTCCGGACCCGGGCACGGTGACCTCCGCGTCGTACCGTTCGCCCATGCCCAGCAGGACGGCGTCCGCTGCGGCGGGCCGGACCGGGAAGCCGTCCGTGGCGGTGACCGTCAGGGGGCTGCCGCCGAGCGCGACACGGAACGGGGTGTCCGCGGCGGCGTTGATGATCCGCAGACGGATGCGCTCACCCGGCTTCACGGTGAAGGCGGCCGGGGAGGCTGGCGGGCGTCCGTTGATCAGGTAGTACGGGTACGTGACGTCACTGGTGTCGCCGCCCAGCGGATTGTCCCCGGTCGGCGTGTCGCCGCTCATCATCGAGCTGTCCGATGTCGAACCGTCTTCCGAGCCGTTCATGCCGGGCATGGAACCCATGTCGTGGCCCTCCATGCCGTCGCCCGCCATGCCGGGCATGGTGCCGGCGCTGCCGGAGCGGAGCCGGTCGAGGACCTGGTCGGGGGTGCGGCCGGTGCCGTCGAGCCAGTCGTCGAGCATCACGGTGATGTCGCGGCGCGGGGCGGCGGTGTCGCTGGGGTCGTCCACGATCAGCGGCCCGTACAGTCCGCGGTCCAGCTGTGTGCCGACGTGCGAGTGGTAGAAGAAGGTGCCCGGGTCCGTGACGGTGAACCGGTAAGTGAACGTGCCGCCGGGCTTGATCGCCTTCTGTGTCACGTCGGGCACGCCGTCCATGTCGTTGCGCAGCGCGACACCGTGCCAGTGCACGGTCAGCGGGTCGGGCAGCCCATTGTTGACCCTGGCCTGCAGGACGTCGCCGGCGCGCAGACGGATCTCCGGTCCGGGGACCTTGCCGTTGAAGGCCCAGGTGCTGACCTTCTTCCCGCCGAGCTGCAGTGTCGTGGGAGCGGCGTTCAGGGTCACGTCCCGCACCCGCGCGTCCGGGTTCTGGCGGGCGGCCTCGGCCGCGTTCACGGCGGGGTCGTCCGGTTTGACCGGGGTGGATGCCGTGGCGGACGACGACCCGGTCGTCCACAGGCCGATGCCGACACCGGCAGCGGTGATGAGGGCGACCAGGGCGATCAGCCAGCGCGGGCGGAACCATCTGTTGCTCATGGAACTGTTGCTCATGGAATGAAACCTCCTGGCACCGATGGTTCCGGGCGTTTACGAAGATTCCGTCAAGGTTCGACGCTGCTTGCCTCAAGCCGCCGGGCCGCCCCGAACGGACGGCGTTCACACGTCACGGAGCGGCCGGCAGGCTGATCCGGAAGACGGCGCCGGTGCCGGGTCCCTGGCTGCTCGCGGTGATCGTGCCTCCGTGGGCCTGGACGAGAGCGCGGGCGATGGCCAGGCCGATGCCGGAGCCGCCGTGCGCACGGTCGCGGGCGGGGTCGGCTCGGTAGAACCGCTCGAAGATGTGCGGCAGGTGTTCCGCGGCGATGCCCTCTCCGGTGTCGGCCACACTGAGCAGCAGCGCGCCCGTCTCGGCGGGTTCGGCGGTGATGGTGACCGTGCCGCCGGTGGGAGTGTGGCGCAGCGCGTTGGTGAGGAGGTTGACGAGCACCTGGACGACCCGGTCCTCGTCCACGTCCACAGCAGGGGCGTGGGGACTGACGGCGAGGCGCAGGTGCACGCCCTTGGCCTGGTACGCGGGACGGGTAGCAGACGCGGCGGCCTCGACCAGCCGCCCGGCAGGGACGATCGCCCGCGCCAGCGCGAGCTGCTGTTCCTCGGCGCGGGAGACCAGGGAGATGTCCTCGACCAGCCGGTGCAGCCGGGCGGTCTGCGTGCCCAGCACGCTCAGGGTCTGTGCGTCGAGCGTGCGCACCCCGTCGGCGAGCCCCTCCAGATACGCCTCGATGGTCGCCAGCGGGGTGCGCAGTTCATGCGCCACGTCACCGAGCAGTCGTCGGCGGGTCTGTTCGGTGCTTTCCAACGCGGTGGCCATGGTGTTGAAGGCGTCGGTGAGGGTGTCGAAGTCCGCCCCGAGCCCTGTCGGACCCAGGCGGGTGCTGTGGTCGCCGGCGGCCAGGCGGGCCGCCGCGTCGGCGAGGGCCCTGACGGGACGGGAGATCCTGCGGGTGATGAGCAGGCCGGCGGTGACGGCGGCGAGCAGGAAGGCGGCCATGCCGATGCCGACGGAGATGCCGCCTGCGGCGAGGAAGGCGTCCTGCAGGTGATCGGACAGCTGTGGGGAGACGGCGCCGACCGCACGGCGGACGTGGCTGCGGAACAGGGGCGGGCCGATGGCGAGGGCGACGGCGGCGAGGGCGGCGGCTCCGGCCAGGACCGCGAGCAGCTGGGCGAGCACCAGCTGACCGGTCAGGCCCAGCCGTCGGGGCATCAGCCGGGCCCCATCCGGTAGCCGACGCCGCGCACGGTCATCACATAGCGGGGCGCGGACGGGGCGTCTTTGAGCTTGCGCCGCAGGTGCGCGATGTGGACGTCGACGACGTGTTCGTCGCCGCCCCAGCCCTTCGCCCAGACCTGCTCGATCAGCTGCCGGCGGCTGAAGGCCATGCGTGGGCGGGCCGACAGCGCTTCCAGCAGGTCGAACTCCAGCCGGGTGAGCTCCACCCGGCGGTCCGCGACGGTGACCTCCCGGGCCTCGGGGTCGATCGTCAGCTCGCCGAACCGGCGCACCGGTGGCGCGTGCTTCGCCCCCGCCTGCGAGGCCCGGGGCCGGCGCAGCATCGCCTTGACCCGGGCGACGAGCTCCCTGGGGCTGAACGGCTTGGTCAGGTAGTCGTCGGCGCCCACCGACAGGCCGACGATCTTGTCGACCTCCTCGGCCCGCGCGGTCAGCATGATGACGTAGGCGTCGGTGAAGGTGCGCAGCTGTCGGCACACCTCCATGCCGTCGATGCCGGGCATCATCACGTCGAGCACCACCACGTCCGGCGCTGCGGCTCGGGCCAGCCGGAGGGCGTGCTCCCCGTCGTGCGCGACGTCGACCGCGAACCCCTCGCGGGACAGGTAGTCACCGACCAGCCGGGCCAACTCCACCTCGTCGTCGACCACCAGGGCACGCTGGGACGGCGCCGCGACCAGGCCCTCGCTCATCTCGACGTCCTTATGTGTCCGTGGGCGTCTCGTCGGACTCCGCGTCGGCCCTCGCCCTGGCGAGGAGCCGTTCCGCGTGAGCCGCCTTCCACTGTCCCACGGGTCGACCCCGTGGCCGGGAAGCGTGGCCGTCCCGGTGTTCCTATCCGCGCAGACCCTGACGCAAGGGCTGTTCGGCCAGGGCCCGACGCAGTTGAGCGGCGGCGTCCTCGGGAGGGACGGGATTGACGGCCATCCCGCTGCCGAGTTCGAATCCGGCGATGGCAGACAGCCGAGGCACCAGCTGAAGGTGCCACGCGAAGTAGGCGGTGGCCTCTTCGCCGTTGGGTGCGCTGATGAGCGCGTAGTTGTAGGGGACGTCTCCGAGCAGGCCGCGCAGGGCGACGAGCGGACGGCGCAGCACGGCTGCGGTCTCCTCGATGATCTCGTCGGGCGCGTCGGCGAAGGAAGCCTGGTGGCGGCGGGGCACGATCCAGGTCTCGTAAGGGGCGCTGCGCGACCGGCGCCCGGCCCCTGATCACCGTCGGCATGGTTCTGACGGCGGCGGGGCTCCTCGTCCTGGCCGGCATCGACCCGGGGTGGGGAGTGAGTCAGCTGCTCCCGGGGTTCCTCATCACCGGCATGGGCATCGCACGGACCACCACCCCCGTCACGACGGCGACGATGGGCAACGTGCCACCGGCACACGCCGACACCGCCAGCGGCACCCTGAACGCCTCCCGGATGCTCGGCCTCTCGCTCGGGATCGCCGTCATGGGCGCGGTCGTGGCCGCGCAATGGCCAGGTGACCTGGCGGATTCCGTCGACCCCAAGGCGTTCGCGGACGGCATCGCAGCCGGCTTCCAGGTCAACGCCGCGATCGCGCTGGCCGCCGCGGTACTCGCGGCGGTGACCATTCACGACGAACCCCGGCAGCGGCGACAACGAGCCTCGAGCCGCTCACACTGAGCTCCCCGGTTCCGGCCCGGCGTGGTTACGCGCGTCCGTCGCCACCGGCCCGGCCTGACGCCGGCCACGTACACTCGGCGTGTGCGTATGACACCGTCCGTCCGGCTGGGTCTGCTCGTCGCGATCCTGGCAGCGGCGGCCGGTTCCCTCCTCCTGTGGAGCCCCCAGCGCGTCCTCTCGCAGGAGCTCACCTCCGAGGTTCCGCCCGTCTGGGCGGGGCTCGCCTTCGTGCTCGTGTTCGCGATCGCCACCCTGGCGTTCTTCCCGAAGCCCGTGCTCAACGTGGCGGCCGGGGTCCTCTTCGGCGCCCCGGAGGGGCTGCTGCTGGCGGTGGCAGGGACGACGCTCGGCGCGGTCCTGGCCTTCAGGCTGGGACGGGGCCTCGGGCGCGAGGCGCTGCAGCCGTTCCTGAAGGGGAAGGTGCTGGCGGCCCTGGACCGGCGGCTCACCCAGCAGGGCTTTCGTAGCGTGTTCCTGCTGAGGGCGGTGCCCGGCGTCCCCTTCCCGGCGGTCAACTTCGCCGCTGCCTTCTCCGGCGTACGGCTGCGCTCCTTTGCCGCCGCCACGGCGCTGGGTGTTTTGCCCGGTACGGCTGCCTACGTGGTCGCCGGAGCCTCCGCCTCGTCGCCGACCTCGCCGGCGTTCCTGATCTCGGCCGGCGTCATGGTCGCGCTGACGGCGCTCACCGTCGTCTCGATGTGGCGATCCCGGCGTGCGGTCGCCGCGACGACCGCCCACGGTGTGGCCTGACGAGGCAGATCAGCTGGTCATTTCCCGTACCTCGTCGCTCGCACTAGAGGTGGCACGGGCTCGCCCTCCGCAACGACATGGACGGCGTCCCGGGCCTCACCCAGCGCGACATCAAGCCCGGCGGCTCGTTCGACTACCGTTTGATCGGCGCGTACCGTCCCTCGCGCACGTCGCAGATCAGCGAAACGAAGGTGCCGGGCCATCCTCTGACATCGCCCCGGAAGATGTGTTCCAGCGCGTCGCGCTGCGAGGGAGTTCCCTTGGCGTCCGCATAGGACATCACGCTCATAAGGGAATCAGTGTTCTCCGCCCACATGCTGCTGGCGAACTCGCCCGGCGCTACGAGCGCGAGGCCGTCGAGCCGCACGTCCCCGAAGTGCCCCTCGTGCATTTCCCACACCAGAGTGAGGAGACAGGAACCGTCCCGGCGCCGCCGTGCGGAGCGGACAGCCTGGGCCCCTGTCGTTAGTCAGCCCAGGGCCGCGAGGAGTTCGTCGCATGCTGCTTCGCAGGCCCGGCACGCCTCCGCGCACAGGCGGCAGTGGTCGTGCATGTCCGCGTGTGACGCGCATTCGTCGCCGCACGCCTTGCAGGCCACCGCGCACGCCTTGAGCAGCGCGGCGGTGACGTTGGCGTCGTAGCCCGTGTGACGGGACAGCACCGAAGCGGTGACGTTGCAGATGTCGGCGCAGTCCATGTCGGTGCGGATGCACTTGATCAGGTCGCCGACCATTCCTTCGGACAGACACGCGTCCGCGCACGCCGTACACACCTGGGCGCACATCGTGCATGCCTCGACGCAGCGTGCGAGCTTGTCCTGGTCGATGTTTCCGAGATCGGCCGGGTAGGTGGCGAGGATGTCCTTGGCCGTGGTCATGGGGTGCCTCACTTTCTGATGGTGCGATCGCAGTTCTGCCAGCCAGGGTCGTGATCACCACCGGCGGGCGGGGTCATCGGGTAGGTGACGCCACCGGTGACGTGGTTCCTGCCCAGGTCGGACCATGTGCGCTCGCCCGCGATCGGAGCGGCCCGACTCCCGCCCGAGTCGTCACTCGTCGACACGAGGTACCCGACACCGCCGACGGCCGCCGCCAGAATCGCCGCCGAGACGGCGAACGTGGTCACCCGCCTACGGTGCTCCCGCGCGCTCCGCTCGGCGCGGCTCCTCCGCCTGTGCACGACGAGCGGCCGACTTGTCGTCCGAACCCGGATATCCCATGAGCGGCACACCTCCTGGGGCCGCGGTCATCCCTTCCATCGTAGGGACGGCGGCGCCGCTCACGCGATTCAGGCGACTGTGAGTGTCGCCTTCATGTTCGGGTGGATCGAGCAGAAGAAGGGGTACGTGCCGGGCCCGTCCGGGGCGGTGAAGGTGGTCGACTTCCCGCCCGCGATCTCGCCGGTGTCGAACGCCTCGCCCTCCGTGGCCGTGACCGTGTGAGGAGCCGAGTCCTGGTTGACCACAGTGATGGTCGCCCCGGGGCGGACCATCAGATCCGCCGGCTTGAAGGCGAAACCCTGGATGGCGATCCGGTCGATGGCGGCCACTGTGGGGCTCGCGGACGGCGTGCTGGGCGCGGTGGGAGACGTACCGCCGTCGCCGTCTCCACAGCCGGTGACGAGCGGCGCGAGACACAGGAAGCCGAGTACGGCGACGCCGACCCCGTGCGAGCGGGGGAGAAGAGGCATGGAAATCCCTGGTGAGGCGAGCGAGAGGGGCCGGGCGGTCAGACCGCGGCTCGTAACCAGCCTCCCCTGCGGGCCGGTCCGGCACGTCGGAACTCGGCCGGTCGCCCCGTCGCTCACCCGCACGTGCGCACGGCGGCTCGGTAACCTCCTCCGGCCTCGTGCGAGGCCGCCCATCCGCTGCCGGTCTTCACCACGGCGGTACGAAACCGGATGTTGCTGCCATTCCCGGCCGGCTCCGGTGCCGGCTAGTGCTTGGCGTCCATGACTCCGGCGCGCCAGAGGCCGATGATCGCGGCCAGGATGCCGCCGGCCAGGTAGAACGGGGAGTGGCCGCCGGGCAGGACGTCCAACTTGCTGAACTCCTCGATCCAGTTGAGCGCGAGGACGATCAACCCGAGCCAGAACAGGGTCCAGCCGACGATCCGGTTCGGTACCGAACGGGCGTGCATCTTGCTGATCTTGGTCTTGTCGCTCATGTCCGCCTCGGGGTCAGGCTGCGGTGGTCTGTTGGGTTGGGGTGTCACTCGGGCTCTCCGGCCGCGACACGTCTTCGACGCCCGGCCGCCGGCGGGCCGAGATCACGAGGTAGGTGACGGTGCCCAGGAAGACCACGACGGAGGTCCAGTTGTTGAGTCGCAGGCCGAGGAACATCTGGGCCTCGTCGATGCGCAGGTATTCGATCCAGAAGCGCCCGACGGTGTACGCCGCGACGTACAGGGCGAACGTCCTGCCGTGTCCGAGCGCGAAGCGGCGGCCCGCCCAGATGACCAGCACGGCCACGCCCACGTCCCACAGGGACTCGTAGAGGAAGGTGGGATGGTACGTCGCCACGTCGAGCATGTCGTCCGGGCGGTTGGCGCGGTCGATCTCCAGGCCCCAGGGGAGTGTGGTGGGGCGGCCGTAGAGCTCCTGGTTGAACCAGTTGCCCCAGCGGCCGATCCCCTGGGCCAGGGCGATCCCGGGCGCGACCGCGTCCGCGAAGGCCGGGAAGGAGATGACGTACTTCCGGCAGCCGATCCAGGCGCCGACGCCGCCCAGGGCGATCGCACCCCAGATGCCGAGGCCACCCTCCCAGACGTACAGGGCGCGGATCGGCTCGCCGCCCTCGCCGAAGTACGCGTCGGGGCTGGTGATCACGTGGTAAAGCCGCCCGCCGACGATGCCGAAGGGCACAGCCCAGATGGCGACGTCCGCGATGACGCCCTTCTCTCCGCCCCGCGCCACCCAGCGCCGGTTGCCGAGCCAGACCGCGACGAAGACGCCGACGATGATGCAGAAGGCGTACGCCCGCAGCGGAAGGGCCCCAAGGTAGAGGACCCCGGTCGACGGGCTGGGCAGGTAAGCAAACTCCATGATTTCACCCTAAAGCCTTCATCTAAGGAGATTAGTAAAAGCCTGCTCGTCATTCGGCAGGCAGGCCGACGTGGCCGACAGCGTGTGGGCCCGCTTGCGCCGCCGAATCAGGCCGAGCAGAGCCGGGGCGCCGAGCAGAGCCTCCGGCCACCCGCCCAGGCTTGCTGCGATGGTCCGCTCGCCCAGGAGCGGGACCCGCTCCACCAGGTAGCCCCCGCGCCACGTTCCGAGCCGGTCCGAGACCGTCCCGTCCGGCCTCACGATGGCGCTGACCCCGCTCGTCGAGGCGAGGGCGACGGCACGGCCGTGTTCGATGGCCCGGATGCGGGCCATCGCCAGCTGCTGCTCCGACTGTCCGCCCTGGAAGCCCCGCTCATACGTCGCGTTGTTGGTCTGGACGACGAGGAGGTTCGCGCCGGCCCGCACGGTGTCCCGCACCCGGCCGTCGTACGCGATCTCGTAACAGATCACGTCACCGAGCCAGACGGGGCCGGCGGGCAGCGGGGCCTGGGACGAGCCGGGGGCGAAGTCCCGGGGGATGAGCTGCAGAGCGCCGAGCCCGCCGAGGACAGACCGGGCCGGGATGTACTCGCCGAACGGGACCAGCTGCCGCTTCGCGTACGCGGCCACAGGTCCCTGCCCGGGAAGCCAGAGCTGCCCGGCGTTGTACGAGCGGTCCCCTGGCCCATCGAGGATCGCGCCGATCAGCAGCGGCGCCTCCAGCTCGCGGACCGAGTCCGCGACGAGCCCGCCCAGCTCGGGGTCGGCCTCGGGGTCGCTGTCCAGCGCGTTCTCCGGCCACAGGACCACGTCCGGGCGCGGAACCCTGCCCGCCCGGACATCGTCGGCCAGCTTCCTGGTCTCACGGGCATGGTTCTCGGCGACACCGCGTACACGCGCCTGCTCCTCCAGAGTCCGCGCGCGTTCCACGTTGCCCTGCACGACCGCGACCACAGCGCTCCTGCCGCTCGCCGCCGCGTCGGGGATCAGGGACGAGGACAAGGCGAGAGCGACCGTGCCGCAGGCGGTGATCGCCCAGGCGCGCACGCGCGCGGCCCGGCGCGCCGTGATGCCGTACATCAGCAGCGAGCCGATGAGCGCTGTGACGAAGGTGAGCGCGGGAGCGCCGCCGACGGCCGCCCAGTCGACCCACGGCGCGTCGGCCTGGCCGAAGGCGAGCCGCCCCCAGGGGAAGCCGCCGAGCGGAGCCCGTCCGCGCACGGCCTCCACCGCCACCCACCAGGAAGCGGCGAGCAACGGCCAGCCGGGCAGCCGCAGCAGACGCGGCAGCAGCATGGTCGCCAGGGCCACGATCAGAGACTGTGCCGCGGTCAGGGCGAGCCACGCGACCACGGCGAGGTTGGCGAGCCAGGCGATCAGGGGGCCGAAGAAGAAGGCGCCGAAGACGGCTCCCACGGTGAAGGCGGACCGGGCGGACCGCCCCCGGACCGCGATCAGCAGGAGCGCCGGTCCCACCGGTGCGAGAAACCACAGGCCGATCGGCGGGAACGAGACGTAGAGCGCGATCCCCCCGAGGCCGGCCAGGCCCCACGCCTGCTTCAGCGGGGGCCGCCCCGGCCGCCCGATGCGCTGTACGTCGAGCGTCACGCGGGTACGGGGCACTTCTCGGCGGTACGGAGCCGGCGGACCAGCGCGTACAGGAGCAGGCCCACGGAAGCGAGCGCCAGGACGGGCTGGAGCGGGGCCCAGAAGGACAGGGCGCCGCTCACGCCTATGGCGAGCACGACGAGCTTGTTGCAGATGGGGCAGCCGACGGCGAAGGCCGAGAGGAGGCCGGCGCCCAGGGCGCGCGCGGTCACCGGCCGCTCCTGCGGGGCGGGCTCGACGGCAGGGCGGGGACCCACACGGACGTACGTCGCCACCAGTAGTCCCTCGAGAACCGAGCTGGCGATCCACACGGGGTAGTTCCACCAGAGGACCGGCGTCATCCGGGTGTAGAACGGTGACGGGACGACGCCCGTGGGCACACCGATCACGATCGCCGCGAGCAGGGCCACCGCCACGGCGACGGCCCATCTCCGCAGAGGCCAGCTGCCCATGGACGTACTCCTTCGAAGAGGGAAGCCGCCGGCCGGGTGAGCACGCCACTGCGGGGGAGCCTGCTCAGAGGGACCGGCCGACGGCGGAACCGATCGTAGTCTACGAAACTTCTTAGAAGAGCAGCGGCGATCTCCGTCACTCTCCCACGGCCGGCTGGGGCCGTCGACGCCCCGACCGGGCCGTGAGCAGGAGCAGCGCCCCCGACAGGCCGTACAGCGCGACAGCCGCGGCGGTCCGGCCCGCCTCCCGCTGTTCCGGCGCCGCGGGGACGTAGAGGGCTCGCGTCCCGCGTACGCTCCCGCCCGCGGACAGGCCTACGGGGACCCAGGACTCGACCGTGCGGTTCCCTGGATCCCGGAAGACGGCGTACACGAACCAGCGCCCTGTATCGCGCAGCGTGATCGCGCCCCGGAACCTCCCGGCATCATCGGGGGCCAGCGCACTCGTGACCTCGCGGCCCGCGCGCCGGGCGACGAGGGAGGGGGTGTGGAGAGCTTCCCGTCCGGTCGCCTCGACCTGGACCTCGACGACGGAGCCGCGTACCGAGACGTCCCAGCGCACCTCGCCCACCACATCTCCCTGGCCGGGATCGTGGGCCAACGCCCGACCTGGCGAGAGGAGAGACTGAAGCGTGGCGACGGTGGCGACAACGGCGATCGCCGCCACCCGAGCTCCCTGTCCTTGGCCCCGAGGCGGCCCTTCCGCCGCGAGAACGGCCAGCGCGGACCCCGCCAGCGACAGAAGCAGTGACGGGATCGCGCGGTCGAGCGGCACTGCCGTCACGTGCGGCAGGAGAGGCGGCAAGGGCAACGCGATCGCGTGCGACACGAGCGGCACGACGACCGGGAGCGCCCAGGGCGAGGCGAACCGGCGCCGGGCCAGGTCTGCCGCCACGGCCACGCCCAGGACCGGCGGCACCATCGGCGTCGAGTACCCCAGAAGCGCGAGGACCGGAACCACGAGGGGCCGTACGCCCATCACCAGCAGGGCGGCCCGAGTCGCCGCCCACGGGTGCGGATCGAACCGGCGGATCAGCAGGACCGCGAGGGTGACCCCGCCGGCGGCGACCGGCAGGAACCACACCTCCGAGAACTGCGGCACATCCGACTCGTACTCCATGACCGGCGCGAGCGAGGCAGCCAGCACGAGCGCCGAGCCGAGGACGATCGCGGTTCCTCCACCTTCCCGCGCCATCGCCCGTAGAAGGACCACCGAGAGCGTGAACGTCGCCGTGATGGCCAGCAGGTGCGGCGGGCTCCAGAGGAGTCGCGGCCGAACGCCGTGTGCCAGGCGGCATCAGCCGGAGCCGCGATCCCGATCCCCGCACCTGCCGCCGCGGCCCAGGGCAGCAGTGGATCGGCGACCGCCGCGCGCACCCCCTGCCGGCGGAGAGGAGGGTGCTGGTCAGGGAGCCGTACAACAGGACGTGCGGGGCGCTCCAGAAGGTGTCCCGGCCTTCGTCGGTGTGCGGTGAGTCGTCCCAGTACATGCTGAACAGGGCCAGCAGACCGCTGGTCGTGCCCGCGACAAGCCATCTCACGTCGCTTGCTCCTCTGTGTTCGTCGGACTGGCGGCGGAGGGGTCAGGAGAGTGCGCTGCCCTTCTTCCAGGTCTCCCAATCCACGTTCCAGGCGCCGTAGCCGTTGTTCACCGCGACCGTGTCCGTGGAGTTCACGACGGTGACCGGGTCACCGAAGCGCACCTGGTCGAAGAACCACTTGGCGTCCTCCGTGCTCATCCCGATGCAGCCGTGGCTGGCGTTGACGCGGCCGAACTTGCCCTCGTTCCAGGGCGCGGCGTGCGCGTACGTGCCCGACGGGGTGAGCTGGACGTCCCACTTGACGTCCTCCAAGTCGTACGCCTCGGGGCCGAAGATGCCGACGGTGGAGGAGTTCATCCGGATCGAGGGGACCTTGCCGAGGACGACCATGGTGCCGTTCCAGGTCTCGAAGGTCTCCTTGCCGGTGGAGACCTTGAGGGTCCGCAGCGCCTTGCCGTTCCTGGAGACGGTCATGGTCTTCTTCACGACGTCCACGGTGCTGGTCACCGCGTCGCCGACGCGGAAGTTCACGACGCGCTGCTGCGTGCCGTAGACGCCGCCGCCCGCGTCCACGCCGGCGAGGTCCATGCGGAGGGTGACGTCGGTGCCCGGCTTCCAGTACTCCTTCGGCCGGTAGTCGATCCGGTCCTTGCCGTCCCGGTCCTGCATCCAGCTCCAGGCGCCCTCGACCGCCGGGGCCGAGGTCACCTTGAGCTTCCGCTCGACGGCGGCCTTGTCGTGGATGGGCTTGTTGAAGGTGATCGAGACCGGCAGGGCCACGCCGACGGTGGACCCCTTGTCGACGTTGTACGTGCCGACGAAGGTCCTGGTGGCCGCCGGGGTCGTGTAGCTCGACGACTTGGTAAGCGGCGCGCCGTCACCGCCGGTGCCCTGGACGGAGATCGTGTACGTGGTGCCGGGCGTCAGGGGTGTGGTCGAGGCCCAGACGGACTTGTCGTCGGAGAGCGCCCCTTCGACCTTGCCAGGTCCCGGCGCGCTCACGCTCACGGAGGTCAGCACGCCGCCGTCGGCCTTGATCGTGATCTTCCCCGACGTCCCGGAGTCGATGGCTATCGAGGACGGTCCGCCACTCTGAGCGGCCTCCTGCGCCGTCTTTCCGGCTTCCCCGGCGCCGGAGCCGGTCGCCCCTGCGGAGCTGCATCCGGCGATGAGGAGAGCGGCGGCCGAGGTCAGCGCGAGCATGGGTACGGCACGGCGCTGGTTGCGGGATCTCGTGTTCTTCATGACACCTTCCAGCTAATTATCTAAGTGACTTAGAAGACGAATAGGGGCGCGGTCCGGTTCCCGCTCGACTGACGGAAGCGGACCGGGAGTTCAGTGGGCGTGGCCGTCGTCCGCGTGCTCGGGCTCGGCGCTCGTGGTTGCTTCTCCGGCCGTGCTGGGTTCGGCGGTCGAGGAAGACTTCGACGGTTCGGGCTCGGCTCCGTGGTCGTCGGTCTCCGGATCGCCGCCGCCGTGGCTGTGCCCGCCGCCCTCGGCAGCTTCGCCGGCCATCCCGGCCGCGATCGGGTTCAGACCGAGGTAGCTGCCGCCCGCGACGAGCAGCACGACCAGCCCGAGCGGGCTGAGGATGTGGCGAGAGGAGGTCTCCGCGTCCTTGAGGACGAAGGCGACGAAGGCGACGATGATCCCCAGCGGAACGAAGGGGGTCCGCGTGCCGGGAAGTCGTCGAAGTGCTGGAGGCCGCCGCTGAGCATGCCGATGCCGAATGAGAGCAGGAGCGACGCGCCGATCACCACGAGAGCGCGGGCGAACGGCGGCCGGTCCGTGGCCAGCAGGAACTCGTTGACGAGGGTGGCGACCAGGAACACGCCGACGCCGATGATCCCCACCGTGGTGTAGCGGGCGGGGTCCAAGGGATGGTGCACCACGGCACCGCTGATCAGACCCGCGCCGACGAAGTAGAGCACGTAGCCGATGTAACGGCCGGCCAGGGGCGTCTTGCGCTTGCGGCGGTGTGACCGGGCGGCGCGCCGGGCGGCGGCACGTCCGCCGGGTACCGGGAGCTGACCTGGTGATGAGGCGGATGAGAGGGCTTGGCCCCAAGGGGCGGCCCGTCGCCTCGATCGCTCGCTAGATGCGCAGAACGACCGATGCCGGGCAGGGTGCCGCCGTGGGAGGAACCGTCCCCGACGGGCTCGTGGTGCCGACCGCGCCGTCGAGAGCGAGCTCCGCGTCAAGCGGGGACAGGGCGGGCGGAAGGATGTCGAACCCTGCCCAGGGCTGTCCGGTCGCGCAGTCTGGTATGGCGTGCGTCGGCGATCCGTCGGTGTCGTGGTCGTTGACGGACGTCTGAAGCCGCTCGTGGACGTGGCCGACGAGGGCTGTGGCGACACCGCCGGGTGTCGTGTGCCCGGCACTGCTGTCGGCGTGGAGGCCGTGCGCGTACAGGAGCCCGAAAAGAAGGGCGCCGAGCCACAGCAGACGCGACCACGGCGGAACCAGAGACCGCGTGCGGGGCTTCCTCGCCGCCAAAGGTTCCGTGACCACGGCGTGATCATAACCAGCTCGGGTGACCTGGTCGGACCGGGGTGCCGAGCAGAGAGTAAACATCGTCGAGATCGTCCGGACTCGGTTCACGCTTCGTCGCGGTGGGTGAGGTGGCCGTCGGTGAGCCGCCAGTAGTGCTGGTGAGGAGTCAGCTGCCAGGTCTCGTCGGCAGCGATCGCCTGCGTGATCCATTCGCGGAGTTGCGGGAGGCATGCGCTCGTAGAACAGCGCGCGCGGCAGCACGGTCAGTGGCATCGACCGGATGGACGTCTATGCGGAAGCCGACCATGTCCGGGTGGACGCCGCGGCCGTAGCTGCGGGGGTGCGGAGCAACCCACGCCGCTCCCAGGACGATGGTCCCGCTGCCAGGCCCGGTAAGGAACTACAGGTCCGTGACGCGGTCCATGTGGGAGCCGAGACACTCGTTGATGTCGGTGGTGGTCAGGGTCCAGGCACGGTGCCGGGGCAGTCTTCGATTTCGCGCGGACATGGCAGGCAGAATGGCAGAAGGTGACTGTCAGGGGCCCGGCCGTTGCAGCCTGCGGCCTGCGTGGGGCTCCCTCCCGTGGGAGTGCCGTCACAAGCCAGGTGGGCAGGCGACCAGCAGTGGCAGCAGCGGGACGGCTAGGGCGACGGAGGCCACCGAGCCCCAGAGGGCCGGGTGAGGGGCCCGGCGCGGGCCCAGGATGCGCTTCATGCGGAGGAGGGCCGTCGAGCCGCCCGCGCCGAATGCGCCCTTCGGTGCCCGGCCGGCGGCCATCTCGTACATCGCGGTGGCCAGGACCTCGTGCGAGTGGCTTCGCAGGGCGCGGTCGTCCGCGATCATCTCGAGGAGTACTGCCAGCTCCTCCCGCGCGCGGCGCGCGAGCGGCACCCAGGGGAAGACCGTGGCGAACGCCTGCGCGGCCGCGATCAGCAGATGATGGCGGCCGGCGATGTGCGCCCGCTCATGCTCCAGGACGGCGTCGAGCTGCTCTTCCGTGAGCAGTCGTACGGCGGCGTCGCTCACGACGATGCGGGAGCGGAGGCCCGGAAGGCAGTACGCCGCGGGGGTGCCGTGCGGTAGGACGGTGGCGCGCAGGCGGTCGGAGCGCACGCCCACCATGTCGAGCCGGTCGCGGTGCCGGGCGCGCATGAGTCCCGCGCGCGTGAGGTGGAAGAGGAAGGCACCGGCGAAGGCGGTGACAACGGCGAGGGGCATCGCCAGGGCGAGCTGGTCGGCGGTGGTCGGGTTGGGCACCACCGGGGTGCCCGCAGCGAGGCCGCAGGCGTGCAGCAGCCCCACGAGTCCGGCGTGCAGATGCTCGGTACGGGTTGCGAGCTGGGAGGCGGCGAGCGCGGTCGCGAGCGTGAACGACACCATGAGGGCGAGCCATACGACTGCCGCGAGGGCCGGTGCCCGGTGTGGCCAGGCACTGCGCACCATCAGGCGTGGGGTGGCGACGCCCACGACAGCCGCGTATCCCAGGAGGGTTGGGGCCGCGTTCACTGCTTCGCCCGTCGCCCGACGGTCCGGAGGGCGTTGCGGAGAGCCGCGATCTCGTCGTCGTCGAGGTTCTCCACGAACTGGACCAGGGCCGCCGGCCGGTCCTCGCTGACCTCCAGGCCGTCCTCCATGAGCGCGGCCGAGTACGCCTCGCGGGTGTCCGCGGCCTTGTACAACCAGATCCGGCCGTTCCTGGCCCGTGTGAGGTGGCCCTTGTGGAAGAGGATGGTCGTGACAGTGGTCACGGTGGTGTAGGCGACGTCGCGGTGCAGGTTGATGTCGTCGACGACCTCACGCACGGTCGCGGGGCGGCCCCATCTCCAGAAGCGGTCCATGATCTCCGCCTCAAGCTCCCCCAGCCGTCGCATGGGCCCGTGTCCTCTCCGCTGATCCCGCATTCGAATTCATAGTAGACGGGCAACTCACGGTGCAGCCCCGGCCCACGTGGAGCGGCTGTTCCGACGGGCCCGGCTCAGGCCGTTCGGGCGATGGCGCTGTGGGCACCCGCGGCCACCTTGCGTAACGTCGTCACGAGAAGGGCACCGACAGCCAATTCGCCACCGCTTCGCCGGTCGCGGTGCAAAGGGGTGCTGATGTCGATGACGAGTCGGCGTGATCTGCTGGCGAGATCCGCGGGAGCGCTGGCGGTCACCGTCGCGCCCAGCTCCTGCGCGGTAGGGGCGAGCACATCGCGGGAGCGGCCGGTCACTACGCCCGAGGGGCGAGTGGACTGGGACGCCTTGCGGGCGCAGTTTCGTCTGGAGCCGGGATGGGCGAACCTCGCGTTGTTCTACCTGGCCTCGCATCCGAAGGTCGTGCGAGACGCGGTGGATCATCTGAGCGCACAGGTCGACGCCAACCCTCTGTCGGTGCCCGCGGGGTTGGCGCTGCCCGACGGCCCGACCGGATGGCCCCGGGTACGCCAGGCGCTCGCGGCCTATCTGGGAGGCCGGGCCGAGGAGATCGCGATGACGGCCAGCACGAGTATCGGGCTCGGTCTCGTCCACAACGGCGTCGTGACCCGTCCGGGACAAGAGTTCCTGTTGACGGAGCTCGACCACATCTCTCATCGCACCGCTGCCCGGCTGGCCGCCGAAAAGCACGGCAACACGGTGCGGCTGGTCTCCTGGTTCGCGGATCCGGCCACCGCGGCGGCGGAAGGCATCGCGGCGGCGGTCGGCGAGGCGATCCGCCGGAACACCAGAGTCGTGGGGATCACCTGGGTGCAGTCCAGCACGGGGCTTCGGATGCCGGTGCGGGCGGTGGCCGAGGTAGTGCGCCGGGCCAATGAAGGGCGCAGCCCCGCTGACCGGTGCCTTCTGGTCGTCGACGGCGTGCACGGGCTGGCGGCGGTCGACGAGGATGCCGCCGGCCTGGGCGCGGACGTGGTGATCGCCGGAACGCACAAATGGCTGTTCGGTCCCAGGGGAACAGGGCTGATCTGGGTGGCGCCGGACGTCCTCGACCAGCTGCGGCCCACCTTCGTGAGCTTCATCGGGAGCGGGGGAGCGGCGTCCCTGTCACCCGGCGGGTTTCTGGCGTTCGAGCATGCCTTCGCCCTGCCGGTGGCCGTAGCGCTGCATGAGCAGCTGGGCCGAGCACGCGTCGCCGCCCGCATCACGCAGCTGTCGACACGGGTGAAGCAAGGGCTGAGGCGCATCCCCGGGGTCACCGTGCACACTCCCGCCGACGCGGGGCTGTCAGCGGGCATCACCTGTTTCAGCGTGGCCGGATACACCCATCAGCAGGTCGTCGACCACGCCGCCGCCCGCCACGTGCGGCTGTCCACCCTGAACTACACCCGCATCGGCACCGCCGTCATCAACACTCCAGCAGAGATCGACACCGCGCTCAACAGCCTGGCTGACCTCACCCGCTGAAAGCCGCTCCAGGCTTCCCGGGGCGTCGCTGGGGCGCTCGGCACGGGGCCCGGCGACGCTGGAGGTGGTTCGGTGGGCACAGGCCGGGCGAAGGCCAGGCCGATACCGCCGCCAGCCGATCCCGCGACAGCTCCACCGGGCACAGCTGAACGCCCCACCAGGCGGAAAGCAGCTTCTGGTCCTCCTCGGTGTCCGTCCGGCGCCCGTACGCCGACGGGACTCCCGCCCTCTCCCACCAAGACTGCTCGCTCAGCTCAACGAGACCCCGGGCGGGGAAGCGAAGACCAGGGCGGTCACGCAGCGTTACACGCCACCCGGCCACAGCTCTACGAAAGCAGGACCTACGATGAGGCCCGTGAGTGCCGACAAGAAGTGCCCAGAGCCGCCGAAGAGGCTGCGTCCGCATGGGCTTCTTGTCCTGGCCGTACTCCTCGGGCTGCTGGGCATGCACGCCATGGCGCCCGTATCTGCGATCGCGCAGCCGAGCGGCTCGAACCAGCCTGCGGCTGTGATGCTCGACGCGACCGGGCACTGTGATCACGACTGCTCGGGTCACGAAGGACAGGGCGACCACGCCGATCCGACGTGCGCCTCCGCCGCTGTCGGGGCCTCGGTCTCGCTGCCCGCGCCCCAGCCCACGGTGATCTGCCCCGCCGAGCCGACCGCGGGCCTCGCCACCCCGCACACCTTCTCAGCCGGCCGAGGCCGTACCCCTCCGTCGCTGTCCGAACTTCAACTCCTGCGGATCTAGGAAGCGCCCGCGGCGCCGTACCCCGTGTGGCCCGTCCACCGGGCGAGGCGGCGCGCACCGGCATACCTTCCAGAACAAACGCAGGAGTCACGCATGAACACGCACCGCAAGCTGATCCGCCGTACCGTCCTCGTCGCCGCCGCCACCGGCGTCGCCGCCCTGGTGCTCGCCGCGTGTGGCGGCAGCGCCGGCGGACACGACATGGGATCCATGGGAACGGGGTCCTCGGCTCCCGCCACCAGCGCGCCCGCGACGGCCGGTGACCACAACGCGGCCGATGTCTCCTTCTCGAAGGAGATGATCCAGCATCACCGCCAGGCCGTGGAGATGGCCGAGCTGGCCGACACCAGGGCCTCGTCCGCGGAGGCGAAGGACCTGGCCGCGAAGATCAAGGGCGCCCAGGACCCCGAGATCAAGACCATGTCCGGCTGGCTCACCTCGTGGGGCGAGGAGGTCCCGGCCGACATGACGGGCATGGGCCACGACATGTCGAACGGCATGCCCGGCTCGATGAGCAAAGCGGACATGGACGAGCTCATGCAGGCCAAGGGTGCCGAGTTCGACAAGATGTTCGCCGAGATGATGATCAAGCACCACGAGGGTGCCATCGAGATGGCCAAGAAGCTGAAGGCGGAGGGCAAGTACGGCCCCGCCCTCAAGATGGCCGATGACGTGATCAAGGCCCAGACGGCCGAGATCGAGCAGATGAACAAGATGCTCGGCAAGAGCTGACCGAAGCCCGGTCGGCACGTGCGGGGCACGGCAGGAATGTTCCGGCCGTGCCCTGCAGTCGTGCCTACGTGCGTGGAAGAACGCGCATCACGAGTCCGGCGGCGGGTTTCGGGCCGAACGAGGTGGACTTGCGGGGCAGGAGAACGCCCTGCTCCGCGAGGCCTCGTACGCCGTCCTCGGTGGGGGCCGGCAGGAGTACGGCGGTGCCGGTGCCCTGGGAGGTCACGGCGGCGAGAGCCCGATCGGCGTCGTGCATGTGGACGACCGTGCCGGGCAGGTCGGGTATGGACCAGCAGCCCTGGATGAGGAGTCGGTCGGTGACGGCTGCGGGCTGGGCCTGCCACTCGGTCGGCAGTCCGGCCAGCGCCTCGGACAGAGCGGACGGCTGCGGTTGCGTCACGATCCAGGCGCGTCCTTCGCCGACGAGCAAGAGTTCGCCGGTCCGGGGTAGACGTGGCCCGGACGGAAGAGGCCGGACGCGCGCGACGCCGGACGCCGCTCGCGCGGCCTTCTCCGCGTCCAGACCCGGCAGGACACGATGGATCGCCTGCAGACGCAAAGGTGTTGATGTCGAGTCGATGAGCAGCGCCAGGCTGCGATGCCAGGACAGGCCGTCGTGCCACCGGCTCATTCGTCGGCAGGCCGCCAGGCGATGGTGGCCGTCGGCGAGGAGCGGGGCCCGGTCTCCGCCGAGGCCGGCGGTGAGGAGGGCCTGGTCGGCGGGGTCGGTGCACTGCCAGAGGCAGTGTGTGACGCCGCCGAGTTGGGCGGCGGCGACGCGTGGGTGTTCGGCGACCCACTCCGCCAGTCGGCGGCCGGTCCCTTCGACGGAACGGTGGGTGAGCAGCAGCGGCTCCAACTGGGCTCGCAGGCCGGACATGTGGGCGGCGCGCTGCCGCACGACGTGTTCCCGCACGTCCTCGTGGGGGATGACGGGACCGGCGTGGGCACCGGAGACGGCGAGTTCGCCGATGAGGCCGCGCTGGAGGATCCGGGGGCCGAGCCGTTGCTCGTAGACGTACAGGGAGGGCTCGGGGTCGCGGCGCAGGACTCCGCGCTCCAGCCAGCGTTGCAGCTGGCCGGCGGTGTCCTGGGGATCGGGGGAGTAGAGCAGGCGGGCTATGTGGTGGGGCCGGGCCCGCTGGGCGCGGGCGTGGGCGGGGCTCATGTCGTCGTACGGGGCGCTGAGGACGGCGGAGAGCCGGCCGGCCTGCGCCGGGTCGTATCGGACGGCGCGGAACGGAAGGAGCCGCACGGTGGTTCGTGCCTTCCGCGACGGGACGGTCGTCAAGGTTCACTCCCGAATGGGGGCATGGCGGTAGAGGGGGCGGGCGCTTCGTGGGCGCCCGCCCCCTGCCGTTGGTGTCAGGTCAGACGGCCACGGGTTCCGGCCGGGTCTTGGTCGGTGGCTCGGCGAGGCGGCCGGTGCGGTGCAGGCCGTACAGGGCGGCGGTGCACGCCAGGCCCAGCACGGTCAGCGCCAGCCAGGGCAGTGCGGAAAGGCCGGCCTTCCGGGCGGCGTCGAGCGCGGCTCCGGTCAGCAGGTTGCCGAGGGTGATGCCGACCCCGCAGATGGTGTTGTAAAGGCCGTAGTGCGTGGCGACGAGGCGGTCTCCGGAGAGACGGACGATGGTGTCCATCTCGAAGGGGTACGCGATCATCGTGCCGATCGCCAGGAGCAGCGCCGCGAGCGTCGGCGGCACGGAGGCGAGGAGCCACAGGCCGATGCCTTCGCCCGGCACGGGCACCGCCGTGGCGACGAGCAGGGGCACGAACGCCACGCCCATGGTGAGCAGACCCCAGGTGAGGGCGCGCCCCGGCTCCATGCGGGCCTTGCACCAGGCGGTCACCTTGGTCTGGAAGAGGATGGTGCTCAGCCCGGACACCGCGAACAGGACGGCGACGGCCGCCGTGCCGAAGGTGCCTTCGCCGCCGATCCGTCGCACCTCCAGGGGAAGGGCCAGGTAGACCTGGAAGGACATGACGTACGAGCCGATCATGGCCACGGAGAAGAGCAGGAACGGGCGGTTGGCGAGAATGCCGCGCCACTCGGCGAGCACACTCGCCCCCTCCTTCTCCTTCGTCACCTTGGCCCGGCGGGCAGGGAGGGCGCGGATCTGCACCACGCTCAGCACGGCGAAGGTGCCGGCGGCGACGAGGCACGTGACGCGGAAGTCGACCCCGGTCAGCACCATGCCCACGAGCGGCCCGAGCAGGATGCCCGCCTGGTAGAAGACGTTGAAGAGAGCGAACGCCTCCACCCTGCGCTCACCGGCGTCGGCGGCGAGGTAGGCGCGGGTGGCCGGGTTGAACAGCGCGCCGGCCAGGCCCGTCGCCGCGGAGGCGGCGATCAGCGCGGGCACGGAGTCCACCAGGCCCAGGGTCGCGAAGCCGGCCGTGCGCAGGACGAGACCGGCGATGATCATCGGCTTGTAGCCGAGCCGGTCGGCGAGGGTGCCGCCGACCAGGAACATGCCCTGCTGGCTGAAGTTGCGTACGCCGAGGATGAGGCCGACCAGCCAGCCGGCGAGGCCCAGGGGCCCGGCGAGGTGGGCGGCGAGGTAGGGCATCAGCATGTAGAAGCCGAGGTTGATGGTGAACTGGTTCACCATCAACAGCCGCACGCTGAGTTCGTACGAGCGGAACTGGGAGAAGGTGCCCTTCATCAGACCCGCTCCTCCGCGGCGTCCGCGAGGCCGGCGTCGTCGGCGTGGCCGTCCTCGGCTCCGGCCGAGCCCTCATCGGCGAGTGTGAGCGGGTCGACGACGGTGGCGCACCGGGTCCAGCGAGTGACCTCCTTCTCGTCCAGGCGGCCGATGACCTCCGGCTCGGGCGCGGGCGGGTTGTCGAGGAGTCCGTGGGCGGCGCAGTAGTCGTCGTCGTACACCGTGCCGAGGTAGCGCTGCGGCCCGTCGGGGAAGACCGCCGCGATCCTCGTCTCCTTCGGGAGCGAACGGGCGAGCCAGCCGGAGACGAGAGCGACGGCGCCGACGCTCCAACCGCCCGTGGCGTAGTGCGAGGTGGCGAGCTGCCGGCAGGTCCGCACCGCCTCGCTCGGCGCCACCCAGTGCACCTCGTCGAACCGGTCGTACGCGACGTTGCGCGGGTAGATGCTGGACCCGAGGCCGCGCATCAGCCGCGGCCGGGCCGGCTGGCCGAAGATCGTGGAGCCGATGGTGTCGACCCCGACCAGGGTCAGGTCCGGGTAGAGCTGGCGCAGGACGCGGGAGACGCCGGCCGAGTGCCCGCCGGTGCCCACGCTGCACACCAGGACGTCGATGTGTCCCAGTTCGGCGGCGAGTTCGAGGGCGAGCGGGGTGTACGCGGTGGTGTTGTCGGGGTTGTTGTACTGGTCCGGGCACCAGGACCCGGGGTGCTGTTCGAGGAGCTGGGCGACGCGGTCGCGGCGGGCCTGCTGCCAGCCGCCGGTGGGGTGCGGCTCGGAGACCACGTTGACCTGGGCTCCGTACGCGGTGAGCAGCCGGGTCATGGACATCTCCAGGCCCGGGTCGGTGACCAGGGTGACGGGGTGTCCGTAGACCATGCCGGCGAGGGCGAGGCCGAGTCCGAGCGTGCCGCTGGTGGACTCGATGATCCGTGCGCCGGGGCGCAGGTCGCCCCGGGCGCGGGCCCGCTCGACCATGTGGAGACCCGGGCGGTCCTTGATGCCGCCGGGGTTGAAGCCCTCCAGCTTCGCCCAGAAACCGCGGCCCGCCGGGGCGAGCGGCTCCGAGACGCGGAGGAGAGGAGTGTTGCCTACCAGCCCGGACAGGGCGGAGCGGGTGGGGGGTGTGACGTCGGTGGTCGAGGAATGCATGATTCCGCTCTCATTTCGGTGTGCGTATCGGGTACTCGTTCGAGGGCCGTCCGCGTCGTGCGCGGCCGGGAGTCGAACGGTCTAGATGCGCCACCGGCAGACGCGGATCTGCGTCGACCGACCGGAACTGGCTATGGGTGCCGCACCGTCGGCCGTCGGCTGTGGCTGAGGTCCGAGGGCGTGCGGGTAGTCGCCGAAGGAGGTGGCGAGTGCGCTGGTGTCAGGCGCGTGCCGTGCCGTGAAGAGGAGCTGAGGCGCGAGGCCCGGTGAAGAGCAGCCGGCCTGGTGGTCGTGGTGCTGATGCTGTGGGCCTCGGTGGTCGTTGTGGCCGAGGTCGACGTCGAGTTCGAGACCGGCTGTGACGGCCGTGACGGCGGCTCTGCCGACCTGGTGGTGTACGGCGTCGCCGAGGGGCGTGAAGCAGAGGGCTGCCGACAACAGGAGTGCGCCGACGACAGCGGCGAGTAAGGGGTTGCGGGGGCGGCGTGGCACAGTTCCTCCGGGCGGCAGTACCTCTGGGTCCCATGAAGGCAGGACGGAGCGGTATCCGCGGCAAATCAGGGGTGTGGGGGTGATGCGCGTCCTTTGTCTACTCCCGGGCGCGAGTGCGCGTGGCCGCAGGGAGCGAGACGCGGGGCGTTCTACACCTGAAGGACTGTCGAGGCTCTGGGCGCGGCCGTCGGCGCAGTGGTCGCCGCGGCCATGTCGGCATTGGTTCGGGGACAGGGCCCGGCAGAGCAGGGCGCATCGGCCTGTCGCGCGGAACACGGCGTATTGGGTGCCGGTGTTCCCTCTGGCGGCCTTGGCGAGCATTCATGTGCCGGGTGTACCGGACCGTGGTCGCCGGAGCTTCCCTCGATCTCAATGCTGTGGGAAAGGCTGGTCATGGCGGGCGACGCGGCAACCGCGGCCTCGTCCACGTTCACTCCGTGCCCGGCCAGGAGGCCGAACAGGAGTGCGGCCAGGCCGAGTAGACGCCGCAGACCCGCCGAACGGCGGGATTGCGGCGCACGCGAGCGCGACCGGGCTGTAATCACGCCGTTATCTTAACCATCCCTTCCGGGTGGTTCGGAATTCCATCCGAAACATGGCGTGAATAAGTCGTTGAGGACCTCGGTTGATTGTCCGATTTGGAGGGGCCGGTCAGGGTCTTTACTAAGAAACTAAGAAATAAATTTACGCCTCAACAATGTGCCCGTGGCGAGTTCTGCCTCGCCCCCAGGCAGCGCTCGGTGCGTGGATCGGTGTGTGTCGGGTCGGCACTGTGCGCCGCGCCCAGTGCCAGCACGGCGACGCGGTGGTCCGACTGGACGAGCGTGACGCGTAGCGGCGTTCCCGAGCCGCCGCTCAGGGCGTAGTCGTACACGACCGGCGAGTCCGGGCCGTGGCCGTCCCCGGAAGTCCGGGATCCGTGCCATCCGCACCGCGCCAGTGCCTTGGCCGCCTCGCCGACGCTCCGCCGTGCCGCGTCTTCGGTGGGGAAGCCGACGATCCGGTGCTGAGCCGTGGCGCGACCCTGGCCGCTGTACGTGCGGACGATCTGGTCCCTCGCGCTCGATCCGGAGAACCAGACGAGGGTGCACGGGTGGGTGCCCTGGCTCGGCAGGGTCGCGGTCGACCCGTCCCCGGTCATGACCGCCCGCCACCGGTACGTCGCGTTCCACGGCAGGGCCGCTGGGGAGAGCAGGGCTCTGGGTGCCAGCCCGCGATCCGCGCCGGAGGAAGGCAGGATGGAGGCCGCTGCGACCAGCTGGCCGTCTGCCAGCCCTGATTGCGCCGAGACGCGTGCGTCCGTGGGGTCGGGGAGGATCCACCAGCCGGCCGTGAGCGCCACGGCGACGGCGACGGTCCCCACTCCCGCGCGACGGCGGGCACGGCGCCGGACCGCGCGGAGGCGCACGTCCACGACTCCGCCGGCGGGGGCGACCAGGGGATCGACCTCGGTCGCGAACTCTTGGAGCCGCGAATCCAGTTCACTGGCGAGAGGTATGGACCTGCCGTCATTCATGGGGATACGCCTCCTGTCGAGGCCGGTACGGTGCGACCGCCCGCGGGCGGACCCGCGCTGGAGGTGCAGGCAGGGCGGTGTCGGAAAGATGGCTGTTCAGGATGCGCCGGGCGCGCATGAGGCGCGAGCGTACCGCCGTGCTGGTCGAATCGGTCTGCCGGGCCACCTCGTCCACGGGCAGGTCGACGAGATGATGAAGGACGACCGCGCGTCGCTGCTCGGGGGAGAGGCGCCGGAGCGCCGCGACCAGGGCCACGTGGTCCGGGTCGAGACCGGGAACGTCCGCGGGCGGGCCGTGTCGGAAGTGAGCCTTCACGCGGTTGCGGGCCCGTCGCCACGAACTCACCGCCAGCCGCAGGGCGACCGTCCGCACCCAGGGGGTGGGATCTCCTTGCTCGGCCAGCTCTTTCCAGCGCGGCCAGGCTCGCGCGTATGCCTCCTGCACGGCGTCCTCCGCCTCGGCGATGTCACCGGTGACCGCGTACACGACCACGACCATGCGCCGCACGCTGTCCGCGTAGAACCTCTCGAAGTCCCGCTCGGTGGAGTCGTGCAAGGGAGCGCTCATCAGCCGCCCGCTCCTCGTTCCCCTCGGCGTCGGCCGAGCACTCCCAGCCGCCGGCGCAGCGGTGCGAGCAGGGCGTCCACCTCGCGCACGCCGAGAGGGCGGGCGAGCAGCAGCACGGACAGACCGATGCACGCCGCACCCGCCAGCAGCGCACCGCCGTCGACGAGCGGCCCGCCGCCCAGCACACTGACGCTCAGCCGGTCGACGGCGAGCGCCGCCCCGGCACCCGGCAGGCACGCGACCGCGAGCCGTACGTGCGTACCGAGCGTGCCCTCGAAGCCCCGCCCCAGACGACGCCGTAGCACCGTTGCCGTACACGCGAGTCCGATCGTGCACGCGACGGCGTACGCCCCGGCGATCCCGACCACGGCCCAGCGCGCCGGCAGCAGTGCGTACGCGGCCAGCGACAGGCCCGTGTTGAGACCGGCGATCACGAGGGTGAGGAAGAACGGCGTACGGGTGTCACCCAGTGCGTAGAAGCCACGGGCGAGTACGTACTGCGCGGAGAACGCCGCGAGGCCGGGAGCGAAAGCGGCGAGGACCCAGCCGATCGCCTGCGCGTCGGCCTCGGTGACCTGTCCGTACTGGTAGGCCACGCCTGTCAGGCGAGGTGCGAGGAGCAGGAAGACAATGCCGGCGGGGACGATCGCCACCGCCGTGGTCTTCAGGCAGCGGGTGAGCTCCGCGCCGATCCGGCCGGGGTCGCCGTCGACCGCCGCGCGGCTTATGACCGGCAGCAGGGCCGTCACCAGGGAGACCGTGATGATGCCCTGCGGGACGACCCACAGCTGGTACGCGCTGCTGTACGCCGTGTACCCGACACCCGCCGCGATGCCCTCTGCGTCCGCCCGCAGCCCGGCCGTCGTCGTGAGCCGGGTCACCACCCAGTACGCGACCTGGTTCACGAGCACGAGCAGCAGCGTCCACACCGCGGCCCGCACCGGCCGGCCGAGTCCCGCCTGGCGCCAGTCGAACCGCGGGCGCCACCGGAATCCCGCCGACCGCAGGGCGGGCAGCAGGGCGAGCGCTTGCATCGCGATCCCCGCCGTGCTGCCGATCCCGAGCAGGAGCAGCTGTCCCTCGGTGACCGCGCCGGCTCCGGTCGCCGTCGCGGCCACCACCAGGTAGATCCCGAAGACGGCGATCACGACGACGTTGTTGAGGACCGGCGTCCACATCATCGCGCCGAGCCGGCCCCGGGCGTTGAGTACCTGACCGAGCACGGTGAAGGCGCCGTAGAAGAGGATCTGCGGCAGGCAGTAGCGGGCCAGGGCCACCGTGAGATCGCGCTGGGCGCCGCTGTAGTCCGTGTACGCCGTGACGATCCAGGGCGACGCGAGCACGGCCACCGTGGTGATCGCGGTGAGCGCGACCAGGCAGAGGGTGATGAGCCGGTCGGTGTACGCGACCCCGCCGTCCTCGTGTTCCTTCGCGGCACGCACCAGCTCGGGTACGAAGACCGAGTTGAGGGCCCCGCCCATGAGCAGGATGTAGACGATGTTCGGCACGGTGTTGGCGACGTTGTAGGCGTCTGCGAGCAGGGCCGTCCCCAGTGCTGCGACGACCACCGCGCTCCGTACGAAACCCGTGGTCCGGGAGACGAGCGAGCCGAGCATCATCGACGCCCTGCCCCGCCCGCTGCCCGCGTCCGCCTTTCGGGCATCGACACCGGCTCCCGCCGGCCTTGTCCGCGTCACGCCGCACCTGCCTGCGAGCCGGTTCCGCGGATCCCGGCGAAATCGTCTGCCACATTCCGGCGCCGCCGGGCGTGCATGAGACAGGCGGGCATCTCCCGCCGCCCTCCCGCAGGGGGCGCAAGGACCAGAACGAGGAGACCTTCGACATGGCTGTCGCCGAGGTGCAGATGACCCACCGTGCCGGTGCCCTTCAGATCGTGCCCACGACCGCTGAGCAGCACCTGGCCCACCTCGACTCCCTCTCGGGACGTGCGGAGGGCGACCAGGTCAGCTTCCTTCAGCTGCCGTCCTGGAGTGCAGTCAAGGACGGATGGCGGGCCGAGAGCCTCGGCTGGCTCGACGGCACGGGCGGCTTGCGCGGTGCCGTCCAGGTGCTGTATCGGCAGCTGCCGGGCACCCGGCGGTACTTCGCCTACATCCCCGAGGGGCCGGTGCTCGACTGGGCGGACCCGGCGCTGATGGACGTCCTCCAGCTGCTCCTTGACCACCTGCGGGCGGCCGGCGCCTTCGCCGTACGCATGGGGCCGCCGCTGGCGTACCGCCGCTGGAGGGCCGCGACGCTCAAGGCGGCCGTCGGCCAGGGGCGCCGGGTCGGCGACGTGCTGCCGGACGTGGTCGAGCCGGTCGGGGCCGCCGTCACGGACCGGCTGCGGGCGGCCGGCTGGCGGCGCTGCGGGGACGAGGGTGGTGCAGGCGACGCCCAGCCCCGCTACCTGTTCGAGCTTCCCCTGGCCGGCCGGAGCACGGACGACCTGTGGTCCGGCTTCAACCAGGAGTGGCGGCGCAACATCAAGAAGGCGACGAAGGCCGGGGTGGAGACCTACCTTGGCACCGGCGAGGACCTTCCCACGTTCCACGACCTGCTCCAGGCCACCGAGCGGCGTGACGGCTTCCGCCTCGGACGGTCGCTCCCGTACTTCCAGCGGCAGTATCGGGAGCTCAACGCGGAGGAGACCGGCCGCATGCGGCTCTACCTCGCGCGCCACGACGGCGAGGTGCTCGCCGCCCACACCATGATCGCGGCGGGTCGGCGCGCCTGGTACCAGACCGGGGCCTCCGCAGACCACCGCCGCGAGGTCAGGCCGAGCAACGCCCTGCAGTGGCGACTGATCCGCGACGCCCTCTCCCTGGGCGCCGCCGTCTACGACATGCGGGGCGTGCCGGACATCCTCGATCCCGCCGAGCGGTCCTTCGGGCTGATGCGCTGGAAGCTCGGCACCGGGGGCGAGGTGGTCGAGACCCTCGGCGAGTGGGAACTGCCCCTGCAGGGCGCGGTGAACAGGACCCTGCACCGAGCCATGCAGGCGTACCTGTCGCGCCGCTGAGGCCACCCCGGGGGTGAGTCGATCGGTCATGGGTGAACCCTAATCGATACTTCTAAGTCGTTTAGAAGCATGGTGGTGGGTTGGTGCGGCATTCGATACCTTGACCTGGACAAGTCAATCGACGGCAAGCGGAAGCCGGTGGGAATCCGGCACGGTCGCGCCACTGTGTGCCCGGCGGCAGCCGCTCATCTCCTGAGCGGCGCGGCTCGGCGCCGGTCTCGTGGCCGGCCTACTCGCCCTCGTCGTCGCCTACTTCCTCGGCGAGCCACCGACCGAGGCCGGCATCGCCTACGAGGCGGCGCACAGCCAGGAGGAGGGCGCGGAGCTGGTCAGCCGTGCGGCCCAGTCCACCACCGGCCTCGCGACCGGCGTCCTCGTCTACGCCGTCGGCATCGGCGGAATCGCGGCACTCGCGTACTGATTCGCCCTGGGCCGGATCGGCGCTTTCGGGCCCCGCGCGACGGCGGCGCTGCTGACCCTCGGCGGCCTGCTCGCCTTCTATGTCGTGCCGTTCCTCAAGTACCCGGCCAACCCGCCGGCGGTCAGCGACCCGGCCACGATCAGCCAGCGCACCACCCTTTACCTGCTCATGGTGGTGCTCAGCGTGCTGCTCGCCGTCTCCGCCGTGATCCTCGGCAAGCGGCTCGCGCCCCGTCTGGGCAACTGGAACGCGTCGGTCGTGGCAGGGGCGTTCTTCGTGCTCGCCGTCGGACTCGCGTACGCCTTCCTGCCCGCCGTCAACGAGATGCCGAAGGACTTCCCGGCCGCCGTCGTCTGGCAGTTCAGGATCTCGGCGCTCGCGATCCAGGCCACGCTGTGGGCCGGATTCGGCCTCGTCTTCGGCGTCCTGGCCGAGCGGCTGCTGCAGCCGCGCGAGTCCGGCGCGCGGACCGGGGCCGTGGAGCCGGGGGCGGCGGTCGCGCCCTCGTCCTGACGCCTGCCCACGTGAGAGGGGGCGCCGGTCTCGGACCCGCGCCCCCTCTGCTGTGTGCGTCAGCCGATGCGTACGCCCCACATGAAGGGCATGCCGCTGCGGGCGATGGACTCGTAGCGGACCTGTGCGCCGGGCTTGGGGGCGTGGAGGATCTGGCCGTTGCCGGCGTAGAAGCCGACGTGGCTGAGATCGCTGCGCATGATGATCAGGTCGCCGGGCTTCAGGGCGCTCAGGGAGTTGATGCGCGTTCCGGCACTGGCCTGGGCTTGGGAGGTGCGCGGTATCGTCACGCCGGCCTGGCGGTACGCCCAGGAGGTAAGGCCGGAGCAGTCGAACGAGGCCGGGCCGCTCGCGCCCCAGACGTACGGCATGCCGACCCGGCTCTTGGCGGCGGCGAACGCGGCGGCGGCGCGCTCGGAGGCACTGGCTTCGTTGCCGAGCTCGACGCGCGCGCTCGCGCGGTTGGCCCGGTCCTCCTCTTCCGCGATCCGGGCGCGCTCCTTCGCCGAGAGGGTGTTGAGGAGGCGCTGGGCCTCGCGCAGCTTGCCCTGGATCTCCGTCTTCCGGTTGCCCAGTTCTTTCTGTACGGAGTCGAGGTCGCGCAGTTTCTCGGAGGCTTCCCTGCGCTGCTGCTGGAGCGCCCGCTGCTGGGATTGGAACTGCTGTAGTACGGCGGCCTGCCGCTCGCCGGCCCGGTCCAGGGCGGACGCCTTCTCCAGGTACGTGTCGGGGTCCTCGGAGAGGAACAGCTGGAGGGCCGGGTCGAGGCCGCCCGAACGGTACTGGCCGGCGGCCACCGTGCCGATTCGGTCACGGAGTTCGTTCAGCTCGCCCTGCTTGCGCGCCGCCGCGTCCTGGAGGCCCGCCACCTCCTTCTTGAGCGCGTCGGCCTTCTCCTTGGCCCCGTTGTACTTCTCGGTGGCCTGGGTCGCCTGTTCGTAGAGGCGGTCGACCTGTGCCTTGACGCCCTTCTTGTTCGGGTCGGGCAGGGGGTCGGCAGAGGCCGCCTGCGTGGACAGGGCCACGGCCGCCGCGGCGGTGGCGGTCAGGACGCCCGTGTAGCGCGGACTGGACTGCTTCGGGCGGCGATGGGAGGCCACGGCGGAGCTCCTTCTTCCTCGACCGCCGACGGACTGGGCGTACAGCGGCCACGGCGGCGTCTCCGTCGCCGCCCCGGATGGGCGACCGGCTGTGCGAAGACTTCGGGAATACTAAGCTGCTTAGAGACTAAGGCTCAACGAGGGTGCCTCCGGCGAGGTGTGAGTGGCGCCACACCGAGGGTGGGGCGTGGTTGTGGAGTCGGTCCTTCGCGACATGGATGTGGGCACGTGGGCAGAGCGGACCCTCCACGAGGAGGCCGAGCGGGAGGGCAACGGGCTCGCCGCCTGGGAAGCGGCGTCAGGACGGGGTGGCTATAAAGGCAGCAGTTGCGGCTGCTTCGGCTCCAGGGGCTCGTCGGAGGGCCTGCCGAGCAGGTGCTGGCCGATCCAGGGCAGGAAGTGCTCCTTGGGGTCGCGCGCCGTTCGCATCTTCTTGAAAGGACAACCGTTTGGCCGGCTATATCGAGGATCGTTGGCTCAAAAAGAAGAAGGATCCGGTCACCGGGAGAAGGGAGAAGACTGCTCGCCACGGTAAGGGCAAGCGGTACAAGGTCGCCGGCATACCTGGGGTGCGAGACCGATCCTTTGATGTGCTGGAGGACGCCAAGGCGTGGCTACGCCGGGCAGCCACGGATGAGGAGCGAGGCGAGTTCGTAGACCCGCGCGACGGGTCCATCACGCTGGCCGAGTACATCGAGACGCACTGGGCGCCAGGGCGTGGAGGTGCTCCGAAGACCCCGGACAGTCAGGAGCGGAGAACACGTCTCCATATCGTCCCGCACCTGGGCCAGCTTCCGCTCAGGAGCATCGCCGCAACGGATCTGCGGGCGTTCATAACCAAGTTGGAGTCGACAGTCTCGTCAGTCGACTATCAGCGCGGCATCCTGTCCGAGCCTTCCTCCATTCTGGAAGCTGCCGTCGACGACAAGCGCCTCGCGCGCAACCCGACGCACGCGAAATCTGTGCGGTGGCCCAAGTCGCCACGGGAGCGGCGCGACGCGTGGCCGATGGGTACGGTACTGCGAGTCCGCGATGCCATCAGCGAGCGGAACAGGATCGCCGTCGTAGTCGGCCTGGGGTGCGGACTCCGCCAGGGCGAGGTGTTCGGGCTGAGTCCGGAGGACATCGACTATGAACGCGGCATGCTTCACGTTCGGCGCCAAGTGCAGGCGATTCACGGAAGGCTGTACTTCGCCCTGCCGAAGGGGAAGAAGATCCGAACGGTGGATCTGCCTCCGTCGGTGGCCGAGGAACTGAAGCGTCACATCGAAGCGTTCCCGCCGGTAGAGGTGGAGCTGCCGTGGGGGAAGCCGGAGGGGGAGAGGGAGAAGTTCTCCCTGCTGCTCACCACGCGCTTCGGCAACGCCGTCGCGGTGAACACATGGAACACCTACACCTGGAAGCCGGCCCTGGCCAAGGCCGGCGTCATCCCGCCACGCGCCGAGGGGCGAAAGCCTGGCAGTGGGCGGCGGCCCCGAAGGACGGTTTCCACGTGCTTCGGCACACCTACGCCTCGATCATGGTGGAAGCCGGAGAGTCCGTCGTGACCCTGGCTCGGTGGCTCGGACACTCCTCGCCGGCGATCACCCTCGGTTACTATGCTCACTTCATGCCGGAAGCCGGCAGCAAGGGGCGCGGCACCATCGACGGTCTGCTTGGGGAGTGGGGAGACCGGCCCGCCGGCCGAAACTCCCCAGATTCTCCCCAGCGCCGTTGACCGGTGATTCCCGCCTCTTCGCCCCGGAGAAGTCGTACTTGGATTGCAAGGCTGAAGAGATGGGTGGCCTGGGAAAGTGTTGGAAGAGGTCGTAGCGACCCGCTATGTCACGCCCTTGCGTGAGGGCGGCTCGCTCCCGGGGATCGTCGAGGCCGACGATCTCGGCACGTACGTCATGAAGTTCACCGGAGCCGGGCAGGGTCGCAAGACGCTCGTCGCCGAGGTCGTCTGCGGGCAGCTGGGCCGCAGTCTGGGGTTGCGGGTCCCGGAGCTGGTGGGGATCCAGCTCGATCCGGTCATCGGTCTTTCCGAGCCCGACCAGGAGGTGCAGGAGCTGCTCAAGGCGAGCGGTGGTCTCAACCTGGGGATGGACTTCCTGCCCGGGTCGCTGGGCTTCGACCCGCTGGCGTACGAGGTGGACGCCGCGGAAGCGGGCCGGGTGGTCTGGTTCGACGCGCTGATCAACAATGTCGACCGGTCCTGGCGGAATCCCAACATGCTGGTCTGGCACAGCGACCTGTGGCTGATCGATCACGGCGCCACCATGATCTGGCACCACAACTGGCCGGGAGTCGGTGCCTCGACGGCCAAGCCCTACGACGCGTCGGACCATGCTCTCGCTCCCTTCCGCCCCGATGTCGCCGCTGCCGCGGCCGACCTGGCGCCACGGGTCACCGAAGAACTGCTGACCCGGGTCGCCGCGGACGTGCCGGATGAATGGCTGGTCGACGAGCCGGGATTCGACTCCGCCGACGCCGTACGGCGCGCCTATGTCGAGGCGCTGCTCTCGCGCGCCACCACCATCCATGAGCGGATCACCCTGGGCGCGCCGTCCGCGTCACGGCCGTCGCAGGCGCCCGGCTGGCTGACCGAGCAGGTGAAACCCTGGCCGCACCCCACCAGGAAGGACAGCGACGGAGTGAAAGGCGGCGGGCGGTGAACGGCGCTGGAGAGCGGGACGTGTTCGAGTACGCGCTGCTGCGTGTCGTGCCCCGGGTCGAGCGGGGAGAGTACTTCAACGCGGGGGTGGTGGTGTACTGCCGTGCCAGGTCCTTCGTGTCGGCGCGTACCCATCTGGACGAGGTGAAGCTGAGAGCGCTCGACCCGCGGGCGGACGTCACCGGTGTCCGGGCCGCGCTCCAGGCCGTCGAAGGTGTGTGCCGGGGCGGCGAGGATGCGGGGCAGGCGGCCCGTGACGATGCCGGACGGCGTTTCCGCTGGTTGATCGCGCCGCGTTCCACGGTGGTCCAGCCGGGGCCCGTGCACACGGGTCTGACCGCCGACCCGGAAGCCGAGGTCGAGCGGTTGCTCGATGTGCTGGTGCGCTGAACGCCCGCGCGGTGGAGGTGAACCCGGAGCCGGAATGCGGGGGGTGCGTTGACACCGGGTGTCAGGGCTTCTAGCGTCTCGTCCAGCTGAAGGTACTAAGCGGTCGCTCATTCCTTCCGGGGCGTGCCGGGCGGCCGTGTGCATCGTTCATCGTTTTGCGGGATCCAAGGGCGAGGAGAGCCAACCATGTCCAGCACCGAGCAGCGCGTTGCCATCGTGACGGGAGCGGCGCGCGGCATTGGCGCCGCCACCGCCGTACGCCTGGCGGCCGAAGGCCGTGCCGTCGCCGTACTCGACCTCGACGAGGCGGCCTGCAAGGACACCGTCGAGAAGATCACCGCGGCCGGCGGCAAGGCGGTCGCCGTGGGCTGCGACGTCTCGGACTCCGCCCAGGTCGAGGCGGCGGTGGCCAGGGTGGCCGCCGAACTCGGCGCGCCCACCATCCTCGTCAACAACGCCGGGGTGCTGCGGGACAACCTGCTCTTCAAGATGAGTGAGTCGGACTGGGACATCGTGATGAACGTGCACCTGAAGGGCGCGTTCCTGATGGCCAAGGCCTGCCAGAAGCACATGGTGGACGCCGGTTTCGGTCGGATCGTCTCGCTGTCCTCCAGCTCCGCGCTGGGCAACCGCGGCCAGGCCAACTACTCCGCGGTCAAGGCGGGCCTCCAGGGCCTCACCAAGACCCTGGCCAAGGAGCTCGGCAAGTTCGGTGTGACCGCCAACGCGGTGGCCCCCGGCTTCATCGTCACCGAGATGACGGCGCAGACCGCCGCCCGCGTCGGCATGGGCTTCGAGGAGTTCCAGGCCGCCGCCGCCACCCAGATCCCGGTACAGCGGGTCGGCCGGCCGGAGGACGTCGCCAACGCCATCGCCTTCTTCACCGGCGACGACGCGGGATTCATCTCCGGCCAGGTCATGTACGTGGCCGGCGGCCCGCTCAACTGACCTGGAGGCAGCGATGACGACTCAGGTACTTCCGCCGCTCTCCGGAAAGGCCGCACTGGTCACGGGCGGCAGCCGGGGGATCGGCTACGGGGTCGCCGAGGCGCTGGTCGCCCGCGGTGACCAGGTGTGCATCACCGGCCGCAACGAGGACTCACTCAAGGAGGCCGTCGAGAGGCTCGGTGTCGAGCGGGTGATCGCCGTCGCGGGCAAGGCCCACGACGAGGAGCACCAGGCCGTCGCCGTCGAGCGGGTCATGGACGCCTTCGGGCGGGTGGACTTCCTCGTCAACAACGCCGGCACCAACCCTGTCTTCGGGCCGATGGCCGAGCTCGATCTCGCGGTGGCCCGCAAGGTGTACGAGACCAATGTGATCTCCGCGCTGGGTTTCGCCCAGCAGACCTGGCGGGTGTGGCAGAAGGAGCACGGCGGCGCGATCGTGAACATCGCCTCGGTCGCCGGAGTCTCTGCTTCGCCGTTCGTCGGGGCGTACGGGATGAGCAAGGCGGCGATGATCAACCTGACTCTTCAGCTGGCGCATGAATTCGCGCCGACGGTCCGAGTCAATGCGATCGCCCCCGCCGTGGTCAAGACAAAGTTTGCGGAAGCGTTGTACGAGGGCCGGGAGGCGGAAGCGGCAGCCGCTTATCCCATGGGCAGGCTGGGCGTTCCCCGTGACATCGGTGGCGCCGCGGCCTTTCTCACCTCGGATCAGTCGGATTGGATCACGGGGCAGACACTCGTGGTGGACGGCGGTATCTTCCTCAATGCCGGAGTCCATTGAGTCGTTTTATGTCTGAATGGACATGGATTGCCATAAGTGCCCCGCCGGACCACTCCGTTGATCCGGCGGGGCACTGCGGTATGGTTCGCCGACCCATGGCTGAACGAGGAGCGTGTGCACGTGTTCAACCGGACGATGCTGCGGGCCGCCGCGGCCATTGCGTCCATATCCCTGGTAGCGGGATGCGGTCTCTTCTCCGACGATGACGCCGATGGGGCGAAGCCGGTGGTCGTCGGCACCACGAGTGAGCCCAGCACGCTCGATCCCGCCGCCGCGTGGGACGGCTCCTGGGAGCTGTACCGGAACGTGTTCCAGACACTGCTGAGCTTCCCCACCGGAAGCACCAGCCCGCAGCCCGACGCCGCGGAGAGCTGCCAGTTCACGGATGACACCAGTACGACATACACGTGCACGCTCCGCGAAGGCCTCACCTTCTCCAACGGTCACAAACTGGACGCCGCTGCGGTCAAGTACTCCATCGACCGGATCAAGAAGATCAACGTCAAGGGCGGTCCTGCCGGACTGCTCGGATCGCTGAGCTCGGTCCAGACGGAAGGCGACCGGAACATCACCTTCCGGCTTTCCAAGTCCGATGCCACTTTCCCGTTCATCCTCGCCACCCCCGCGATGTCGCTCGTCGACCCGGCGGAATATCCGGCGGGTGCGCTGCGTGAGGACGGCAAACTCACCGGCTCGGGTCCTTACACCCTGGACTCCTACGCTGAGGGCGACCGGGCCGAGCTGAAGAAGAACGCGAGCTACCGCGGCTTCGCCGACCGCAAGAACGAGGCGGTCACCATTCGCTACTTCCAGGATTCGGAAGTGCTGGTGAACGCTCTCAAGAAGCAGGAGATCGATGTCACCAACCGCGGTCTGACCGCGGAGGAGGTCACCTCCCTCCAGGAGAAGAAGCCGGAGAACGACGGGATCCAGGTCGTCGAGACCGTCGGTGCCGACATCCGCTACCTGGTCTTCAATCCCAAGGATCCGGCCTCGGCGAAGCTGCCGGTACGCAAGGCGGTCGCCCAGCTCATCGACCGCGAGGCGCTGGTGGCCAAGGTCTACAACGGCACCGCTGAGCCGCTGTACTCCATGGTCCCGAAGGGCATCGCAGGCCACACCACCAGCTTCTTCGACACCTTCGGTGATCCGAACGTCGCCGAGGCACGACGGATCCTCGACAAGGCCGGGATCGAGACACCGGTCAGGCTGACGTTCTGGTTCACCACGGATCGCTACGGCTCCTCCACGGCTCTCGAGTTCGCGGAGATCAAGAAGCAGCTCGAAGAGTCCGGCCTGTTCGAGATCACCTTGCAGAGCAAGCCCTGGAAGGAGTTCCAGGAAGGCTACAAGAACGGTCAGTACCCGGTGTTCGGCCGAGGCTGGTTCCCCGACTTCCCGGACCCGGACAACTTCATCGCGCCGTTCGTCGGCAAGGAGAACGCGCTCGGCACTCCCTACGACAGCCCGGAGATCGCCGAACAGCTCACGCTGTCCCGCAAGGAGAGCGACCGCGGATCGGTGTCGGTGTCCAACCAGTTCGAGACGGCCCAGCAGGTCTTGGTGCAGGACGTCCGGCTGCTTCCGCTGTGGCAGGGCAAGCTGCACATCGCCGCCAGCAGCGAGATCGCGGGCTGTGAGCAGGCACTCGACCCGCAGACGATCATGCAGGTGTGGACGCTGGAGCGGAAGACCAGCTGGTAGCGGTCCCTGTCGGGTCCGGTTCCCCGGCACCGGGCCCGATTGTCAGTGGCCGACGGTAGGTTCTGTGGACGAGAACAGAACGCTCACCGGAGGTTGTTGACGTGACCGACACCGACATGCTGCCCGAGTCCTGGCGCGGCGTCCTCGGCGAGGAGCTCCAGAAGCCCTACTTCAAGGAGCTCATGGACTTCGTCGAGGACGAGCGCGCCAAGGGGCCGGTGTATCCGCCGCGCGAAGAGGTCTTCGCGGCGCTGGACGCCACGCCCTTCGACCGGGTCAAGGTGCTGATCCTCGGCCAGGATCCGTACCACGGTGAGGGCCAGGGGCACGGCCTGTGCTTCTCGGTCCGTCCGGGCGTCAGGACCCCGCCCTCGCTCAGGAACATCTACAAGGAGATGAAGGAAGAGCTCGGGCACCCCGTTCCGGACAACGGCTATCTGATGTCCTGGGCGCAGCAGGGCGTGCTCCTGCTGAACGCGGTCCTGACGGTGCGGTCCGGTGAGGCCAACTCCCACAAGGGCAAGGGCTGGGAGAAGTTCACGGACGCCGTGATCAGCGCAGTCGCCTCGCGGCCCGACCCGGCGGTGTTCGTGCTCTGGGGGAACTACGCCCAGAAGAAGCTGCCGCTGATCGACCAGGAGCGCCATGTGGTGGTGAAGGGCGCGCACCCCTCTCCGCTGTCCGCGAAGAAGTTCTTCGGCTCCCAGCCCTTCACCCTGATAAACGAGGCGGTGGCGGCGCAGGGGCATGAAGCGATCGACTGGCGGATCCCCGACCTGGGCTGAGGCGGCCGACGACGGCAGGCGCGCCGCCGTCCTGTCGACGGGCAGGCTCGGAGTCCGCTCCGAGCCTGCGCCGGGTATTGCGGGTAGCGTCGGGATCACCCGTGTCAAGGCGTTGGAGGCCCCAGTGAGCGAGCAGCAGGGTGAGACGCCGGATGACGCCGTCATGACCAGGATCGGGCAGACGGTCATGCTGCTCCATGCCGGAGACCGCGAGGAGGCGCGCAATCGCTTCGGGGAGCTGTGGCAGCAGATCGGGGAGTGCGGGCCCGCGCTGCACCGCTGCACCCTCGCGCACTACATGGCGGACACCCAGGACGATCCGGGCGACGAACTCGCCTGGGACCTGCGGGCGCTGTCAGCGGCGCGGGGGCTGGCCTGCGAGGCGGCGTTCCATCCGGCCCTGCACCTCAACCTGGCCGCCGACTATCTGAAGCTCCAGCGCCTTGACGCGGCCAGGGCCCATCTCGACCGGGCCAGGGTCGCCTCAGCCGTGCTGTCGGACGACCCATACGGTCAGGGGGTCCGTGCCGCGATCACTCGGCTGGAGGGCCTGCTGGCGGGGGATTGAGGGCGCAGTCGCCGACTCAGTCCCCCGTCGCTCCGTCGATCCGCTCGCGCAGCAGGTCGGCGTGCCCGTTGTGACGGGCGTACTCCTCGATCATATGGACATAGATCCAGCGCAGATTGAACTGCTCGCCGGACTTGCTGGTGCCGGCCGACAGGTCGTCCAGGGACCGAGGGGCGGTGTGCTCGCGGGCGCGGCTGATCTCGTTCTGCCACGCGCCGTGTGCCTGCTCCCAGGTGTCATCGGTGGTCACATGGTGGTCGCCGTCCGGGTCCTCTTCGGTGTAGAAGAGCGGAGATACGTCCTCGCCCACCAGGATCCGGCGGAACCAGTGGCGCTCGACCTCGGCCATATGGCGTACGAGCCCCAGCAGGTTGAGATCCGACGGCGGGACAGAGGGCTCCCGTAGCTGCTTGTCGTCGAGCCCGACGCATTTCAGGGCGAGGGTCTCACGATGGAAGTCGAGCCACCCTTCGAGCATGTCGCGCTCGCCGGCGGTGATGGACGGTTCGGTGCGTTCGGAGCTGGCCATGAGAGGCATCGTTGATCAGGGCACGTTCGATTGCAAGGCATTTCCAGCCCGGTCCAGCCCTTTCCTGGTCGGTATCCGTGCCGCCCTCGCTCCGGGCTCGCCCAGCTGCCCAGCATTCCGCTCAGCAACTCCCCGAAACCCTTTCCAAGCTCCTCCCGGCTCGGTACGGACGAGTGGCAGGAGCCGACCGCGCAGGAGAACATCAGTCCCTCGCACCAGGCAACCACCGACAGGGCGTGCCGTTCGGGTCCGGCCCTGGTGTGGCCGACTGCCTGGGTGCGTACACCCGCGACCGGCTTCCGCGCACCATGGGCATCGTGCGCCTGGCCACCAGGACCGGCCGGATGGCGCTGCACGACGGCGCCGTCGGGGTCGTCGTTCGCGACGCCCTCATCAGCGCGGTCCCACGCTTCGGGCCGGGACTCGTGCTGCGCGCCTTCGACGGCATCGCCGACCGGCAGCCCCCCGCGCGGCCGTATCCTGCGGGGGAGGCACCCCGGTACACGGGCGCGCGCGCCGACCCGAAGCCGGGCAGGTCGTGTGCCGCCGCCACAGACGAGGGAGACCACGGTGAAGGTCGGCTGCATCGGGCTCGGGGACATCGCGCGTAAGGCCTACCTTCCTGTGCTGACCACCCGGGCGGATGTCGAACTCCATCTGCACACCAGGACGGCCGCCACGCTCGATCGGATCGCGGCCGCCCACCACATCCCCGCGCCCCGCTGCCACACCAGCCTGGACTCACTCGTCGCGCAGCATCTCGACGCAGCCTTCGTGCACGCTCCCACTCCCGTGCACCCCGAGATCGTGACACGCCTGTTGGAGGCAGGTGTGCCGACGTATGTCGACAAACCACTCGCCTATCGGCTCGACGACGCCGCCCGGCTGGTGGAACTGTCGGAAGGGACCGGTACCTCGCTCGCCGTGGGCTTCAATCGCCGATTCGCGCCCGCGTACGTCCAGTGCCTGGACCACCCCCGGGAACTCGTCCTGATGCGCAAGAACCGCGTCGGGCTCCCCGAGGACCCGCGCACCCTGGTCCTGGACGACTTCATCCATGTCGCCGACACCCTGCGGTTCCTGCTGACGGGACCCGTCGAGCACATCGGCGTTCGGGCCAGGGTCAGGGGCGGACTCATGCACCATGTCGTGCTGGAGCTCTCCGGGGACGGCTTCACCGCGATCGGCATGATGAACCGGCGGGGCGGCTCCAGCGAGGAGATCCTCGAAGTGGCGGGACAGGACACCAAGCGGGAGATCCTCAACCTGGCGGACGTCATCGACCACAAGGGCCAGCCGACGGTGCGCCGGCGCGGAGACTGGGTGCCCGTCGCACGCCAGCGCGGAATCGAGCAGTCGGTGTCCGCCTTCCTCGACGCCGTGCGTTCAGGGAGGTTCCTCAGCGCCGAGGACGCGCTGCTGACCCATGAGCTGTGCGAGCGGGTCGTACGGGAGGCCCTGGAGCAGGCCTCCTGAGCACCGGCACCACCCGGCGGGCCACCCCGGTCAGACAGAGTGCCCCGAGGACCGCCAGCGCTCCGTACACGGCCCAGTCCCCGAAGCGCACGTACGGTGTCGTGCCGTGGACCAGCGGAACGCCGTACACGGCAGCGGCGCTGTCGTCCGTGCCCAGCCGTTCGCCCACCTGCCCGCCGTCGGGCCCGTATACGGCGCTGACGCCGGTGAGGGTGGCGTGCACCATCGGCCGCCCGGTCTCCGCGGCCCGCAGTGCCGCGAGCGAGGCATGCTGCGCAGGTGCCCAGCTCTCCTGGAACGTCGATGTCGCCGACTGGGCGATGAGCACCTCGGCGCCGTCCCCGGCCAGCCGCCTGCTCATATCGGGGAACGCAGACTCGAAGCACACGAGCGGCCCCACGCGGACCGCGGTGCCGGGCTGCCCGTCCGGCACCGCCATCACCACCTGGCGGTCGCCGCGCATGCGGTCCTCGCCCGCCGCCCGGCCCACCGAGGTGGCCCAGCCCAGCAGGCCGCGGGCAGGCACGTACTCACCGAAGGGCACCAGCCGCATCTTGTCGTAGCGGTCGCCGGTCGGGCCCGCGGGACCCACCAGCACGCTGCTCTTGAAGATGCCGCCCCGGTCCTCGCCCACCGGGGTGGTCCGCGCCCCCGCAGGGCGACGTGCGTCGACATTGACGAGAATCCCGGCATCCACCGTGCGGGACAGCGCCGCCAGCCGCGCCGACAGATCGGGCCGTGCGCTCAGGTCCATGCCGACGCTGCTCTCGCCCCACACCACAAGATCGACGTCCCGGCCTGACAACTCCCTGGTGAGCTGCTCGCTCCGGGCGAAGCGCCGTTCGGGCCCGGGGACCACCCCCGGCTGGACCACCGCGACACGGAACTCCCCGCCGGACGGCCCCGGCCCCGGCGACCAGATCCAGACCGCCCCCACCGCGACGGCGCACGCGCCCAACCCCACCGCGGAGGGGACGCGCGCGGGGCGAACGGCCACCAGCGCCGCTACCGCCGTGTTCACCGCCACCACAAGCAGGCTCACCAGCCACACCCCACCGACGGAGGCCAACCGCAGGGCGAACGGCACCTGCCACTGGCTCGCCCCGAGCAGTCCCCAGGGGCCGCCCAACCCCTCCCAGGACCTGACCAGTTCCACCATGAGCCAGCCCGATGGCAGCACGGCGAGGGACGCCGCCGCCCGTGCGGCGGACGGGTGCCCGCCGAGCATCAGCCGCACCAGCCAACCCCACGGCGCCCACAACAGCCCGAGCAGCGCCGCCACCAGGACGAGGAACACATGCAGATTCGGCAGCAGCCAGTGGTGGACGGCCAGCATGAAGCCGGTCCCGCCGAGCCATCCGTCGAGCAGCGCACGGCGCGCCGTCGGGGCCGTGCGGACCAGGAGCAGCCACGGGACGAGAGAGACATAGGCGAACCACCACAGCCCGGGGGCCGGGAACGCCAAGACGGGCAGCGCACCCGCCGCGAGCGCGGCCGCAGCACGCCACCAGTGCGACGACAGCAGCCTCGTCAGCCGCTCCCGCCGGCCTACCGGAATCCGCATGCCGCGCCTCCCCGAGAGCAGTGTGTGCCTCCAGTGTGAGTCAGCGGCCGGCCCGGGGGCATCCGGCGGTACCGGGACTGAGCCCGGGGCGGGTCGAGCGCGGGAGGCGGCGAGGCGCGGGGATTCGGCCGTGCCGCACTCACTCGGCGACCGCAGAGGGGAACGAGGCATGCCGCCACTTCTCCTGGACGGTGACCGAACGCAGCCGCCAGCCACCGTCCGTACGCGCCAGGCCGAAGGTGTACCGGCCACCGGACACGAAGCCGTCGCCCGACTCCAGCCGCATCGGATTGACGTAGTCGGCCCGCACTTCCGCCCCGTCACCCGGATAGCCGCCGAGGTCCTGGATCAGCACCCGTCGGTTGACGATCAGATGCTGCCGCACCGGAAAGAGCCTCAGCGTCTCCTCCAGCCACCCGGCGACTTCCGTCGCGGGACCCTCGATGCCACCGGCGCCGCGGTAGTCGGCGCGGCCGTCCGCGGTGAACAGGGCCCGGTAGCCCGCCCAGTCCGCGTCGTCCACCGCCATCGCGTACCCGGTGACCACGTCGTTGATCGCCAACCGGTCCATCACCGTCGCGAGATCCACGCGCTGCGTCATCGACCAAGTGTCGGACAGCGCGGTCGCCGCGCCAAGAGGCCCGCACCGTCAGCGGCGCTTGAACCGGCCGGTCGGCTCCCCGCGCCGAACCGCCCCAGGAGCACGGGCCGCGGGGTGGTCGGCCGCGGCGGAGGAGCTGAGCTGCCAGGGCACGCTGGTCACCGTGACCCCGGGGGTGAACAGCAGCCTGCTCTTCAGCCACAGCGCCGAATGGTTGTGCAGGATGTTCTCCCACCAGTGCCCGACCACGTACTCGGGGATGAAGACGGCGATCACGTCCCGAGGACTCTCCCGGACGATGGAACGGACGTACACCATCACCGCGCTGGTGATCTCCCGGTAGGGGGAGTCGACCACCTTGAGCGGCACGTCGATGCCGAACTCCTCCCACTGGCGCTGCAACTCGGCGGTGGAGTCGCGGTCCACGGCCACCGTCAGGGCCTCCAACCGGTCGGGCCGGAAGGCCCGGGCGTAGGCGAGTGCCCGCAGCGTGGGCTTGTGCAGGGTCGACACCAGCACGATGGCGAAGACCCGGGAGGGCGGCGCCAGCGCACCCTTGGGCTCCGTCACCGCCAGTTCGGCGGCCGTGGAGTCGTAGTGCCGACGGATGGCCCGCATCGTCACCCAGAGCACGACGGCGGCGACCACTGCCAGCCAGGCGCCCTGGGTGAACTTGGTGAGCAGCACGATCACCAGCACCAGACAGGTGATGGCCGCGCCGGTGGCGTTGATGATCCGGGCCGTCTGATGACGCCTGCGCAGCCCCGGGTCCCGCTCGGTGCGCAGCTCCCGGTTCCAGTGCCGGACCATGCCGGTCTGGGACAGTGTGAAGGAGGTGAACACACCCAGGATGTAGAGGTGGATCAGGCTGGTGACGTTCGCCTTGTAGGCCCACAGCAGCGCGCCCGCGACGAGGGCGAGGGCGAGGATGCCGTTGGAGAACGCCAGCCGGTCTCCCCGGTTGTGCAACTGCCTGGGCAGATAACGGTGCTGAGCGAGGATCGAGGCGAGCAGCGGAAAGCCGTTGAAGGCCGTGTTGGCGGCGAGGATCAGCACCAGAGCGGTGACCGCCTGCACGTAGTAGAAGCCGAAGCTGTGGTCGCCGGCGAAGACCGCGGCGGCCAGCTGGGCGATGACCGTGCGCTGGGTGTAGTTCGCGCAGTCGGGCAGGCCGATGAGGTCGCAGCTGTCTGCCGCGATGTGCACCTTGGCGACGATGGCGAGGGTGGTGACCCCGGCGAACATGGCGATGGCGATCAGTCCCATCGCCGCCAGCGTGGTCGCCGCGTTCCGTGCCTTCGGCTTGCGGAAGGCCGGTACGCCGTTGGAGATCGCCTCGACTCCGGTCAGCGCGGTGCAGCCGCTGGAGAACGCGCGCAGCACCAGCATCACCAGGGCCAGCCCCAGGAGATCAGCCTCACCCGGTTCGGGCTTGATGCCGTACTGGGCCGTCTCGGCGACCGGGGCATCCCCCAGGAGGTAGCGGACGAGCCCGGTGCCGCACATGATCAGCACACCGGCGATGAACAGATACGTCGGCGCGGCGAAGGCGCGACCCGACTCCCGTACCCCGCGCAGGTTGACCGCCGTGAGCAGGGCGACGAAGGCGAGGGCCATTGCCACCCGGTGGTCGGCCAGGGAGGGGATCGCCGAGATGATGTTGTCGACTCCGGAGGCGACCGACACGGCCACGGTCATCACATAGTCGACCATCAGGGCGGCGGCGACGACCAGACCCGCCGATTCACCGAGATTGGTCGTGGCCACCGCGTACGACCCGCCACCACTCGGATAGGCGTGCACCACCTGCCGGTACGACAGCACCACGACGGCCATCAGCAGCACGACCGCGGCCGCGATCCACGGAGTGAAGTGCAGATAGGCGAGTCCGCCGACGGTGAGCACCAGCAGGATCTCCTGCGTGGCGTACGCGACCGATGACAACGGGTCCGAGGCGAAGATCGGGAGCGCCAGCCGCTTGGGGAGCAACGTCTCGCCCAGCTCATCGCTGCGCAGCGCCCGCCCGATGACCAGCCGCTTCAAAACCGCCGTCAGGTTGAACACGGCGCGAGCGTATGCGGCCCCCCGTGTGACGACATCCCGCCGCGCCGGGGTGTCGTCACACGGCGGGACACATGGCGGGCCGGGGCCTCAGCCCGCGGACTCGCCCGCGTGCGGGCTGAGGGCGTCCGCACCCACCAGAGTGAAGATCACGATGCGAGGATGATCCGGTAGATCATGAAGGGCGTGAAGCTCCTGGCCATGATGATGAACCAGTTCAAGCATCGAGGTCCTGAGCAGCTTTGACCTGCTGTTTTCACCACTCCCCAAGATCGAACGGGAGAGCAGTGGGAGATGGCACTTTCCAGTGCTCTCCCTCGCTGGCCCGAAGCTCAGCCACCTGGTTTGCAGCGAATCGGCAATCCCCTGCTCCACGGTCAGGGGGAACGTGCGAGTGGAGACCTTCCACGCCGGCGACCCCGTGCGCTCACAGTCGTAGCTCGAGCCGACCCGGCCCGTACCATGCCGGATGCTGTGGCGGCGGCATACCTCGGCGAAGGCGGCCACGCTGTACTGGGCGGATTCAGTTGATCGTCGCAGCACCCCCCTGACCTGGGAGTATGTTGTGGCGCAGGGACGAGCACAGGCGGCGCCTCGGGCGGGGGCCGCAAACGGGTCGCCGATGTGGATCCGGGGCTGCGGCCGGCTCTGCCGGCGCTGGTCGAACCTGATGTGCGGGGTGATCCGATGTCGCCGCTGCGATGGACGGTGAAGTCGACCCGCGCACTCGCGAGGGAACTGACCCGGGCCGGACGCCGAGTCGGCGCGGACACCGTCGCCGATCTGCTGTGGGAGCAGGGGAACTCGACACCAGCACCTACCCGACCGGAGTACAGGTCAGTGACGCGCAGCCGGCGACCTTGCCACTGCCCCGCCACGGCTTCCACGGCTACTGGAACTACGTCCTGCACTCTCGGCCCAACCTCGCCATCCCGGTCTCCCGGACCTCACAAACACCGGCGTCGGAGTGCGACCAGGCCCTGCTGAGCGCCCCCGCGCTGACCGGCATGTCCCCGCCCGCAGCAACTGAACGACCTCACAGGGACTCTGGCTCCGGACGGGGACGACCGGCGCGGCCGTCCGCCCCGGTCTGCTTTCCCCGACCAGGTCCTGGCCACCGTGCTCCACCCGCACCTCGCCCTGGCCGCGGAACCCCTCGCCGTACTCTTCGGCAGCAGCCGCACCGCCATGCACCGCAACCTCCTGAAGATCAGGAAACTGCTCGAAGCGCACGGCATCGCCATCCCACCAGCGACCACCCCACCCGCCGCCCTCACACCCCTCCACGCCCGAGTCCTCGCCCAAAGCAGCGACCCCGAGAGCAAGATCAAGAGAACGGGTCAGTGATCTACACGCCCTTGGCGTGGTGGCCGGGTTTCGAGACGACCTTCCAGGCGCGGGTGCGGAGGGGGCGCCAACAAACTCACTCGCCTTGTGGTTGCCGACCTGCATCGGTAAACGTCGCAGCGCCTGTGCGGGGGTCTTCACGGGCCATCTCCCTTCGACGAGAACCGCAAGTATTCGATCGAATTAAGTTAGCGAACCGATCTGTGATCAGCGGAAGTTTACGGCTTCTGTCACATCTTATCGCTGACGTAAGAACCGACTTCACGGCTGATACACATAACCCGTTGGTGTCATCTGTCAGGCACCCGTGCGAATTCCACGCGTGATACGCACGAGCGGCTACCGGTCAAAGGGGTGTGGTGTCGGACATTCACGTATGCCTTCACCAGGCCGGACACGGTGCGCTCTCTGTTGCGCTGGCCCAGTGCAGGGCCGACAAAACCACCACGGCTCTTCAGGTGCGTGGCAGACCTGGCGGGGTGTTCTATCTACGTCAGGGAAGCGTGGTCGCTGTCGAGAGCTCTGGCGCCCCCGGGGTCGAGGCACTCCTGTTGCGCTCCGGCCGGTTGAGCGAGGCGGACTTGGCCGAGCTGTTTCCCGCGCGGACCCCTCCGGAGAACCTGGATGCCGGGCTCGTCACCCGTGGGCGCATCGGCGTGGCCGAGCTTCAGGTCGTCATCGCGATGGCCCTGCAGGACGCGGCATTTGCCGTGCTCGCGGGAGACGTGACCGACTGCGTCGCAGCCCACGGCAGCGGCCCGGAGGGCCCCCTCGCGCCTGGCGAGGACCCGCTGCGGCTGCTGGACAGCGCTGCCCGGAAACTCGCCGGTCTGGCCGCGCTGCCCCATGCAGTCCTGCCCGACCGCGAGCGGGTCATTGCAGGGCCGGGCGTCAACGGCGCGGCGAAGGAACTGACACCACACAGGCAGGAAATTCTCTTCCTTGCCGACGGCCGACGCACCCCACGGGACATCGCCTTCGCGCTCGGCCGCGGCGTCTACGGCGTGACCGTCGAGGTATCACGCCTGCTCGGTGAGGGGCTGCTGGAGCGAGCGCGTGGTGCGGCCGCGGTCGGCGTGCCCAAGGTATGGGCGGAGCGCGCCCCGGCGCCACGCCATGAAGTCGCCGCTGGGGACACCGGGCGCGGCGGAACGGCCCTTCCTCGCCGCGTTCCTGGAGCCAGCGGGTTCAGATCGAAGGCTCTCGGCACGGAGAAATCTGCAGAGAGCTGGAAAGGGCTCTTCCGCTTCAGGAGTCGAGCCCGACAAACGGACTTGAGGGTCGTCGACCCCTGAAGACCGGGAATCACACCCCATGTGCGAGGAGGTATATGAATGGATCACGAGGCGCTGGCGAATGAAATGAAGGGGCTTCGCGACCAGATTCCGGGAATCACCGATACGGTCATCGCCGCGGTGGACGGAATGCTCATCGCGGCCGACACAGACGCCGATATCGAACCGAACGGCCTCGCCGCACTCGCCGCGGCCAGCATGGGCATCGCCCAGCGCACGGCGGCGGCCACTGGCCGCGGACCCCTGCGGCGCACGGTGACTTGCGGAAGCAAGGGTTGCGCCGCGGTGTACGCGGTGGGGGACACGGCCCTCATGGTGATCGTCGGCGACGAAGGACTCGCCGTCGAGCATCTGCACCTGGAATCCCAGCCGATGCTGAAGCGCATCGGAGCCATCCTCTCCGAAGGGAACTGACTACATGGCCACCAAACGCATCACGGGATTCTCGGACCAGATCATGGCGCTGGTGAAGGCCCTGAGAGCCGAGACACCCGACTGTGTCGCGGCTGGTGTCGTCGACATGGCGACAGGCATGCTCCTGTCCTACGAGACCGTCGACACCCATCCCAACGAGGTCCTGGATCTGCTCGCGGGAGCGACTCTGGACCTGTTCCAGGGACGCACGGTACTGATGATTGAAGACGTGTTCAAGGAACGGCGGGGAGTCCAAAATGATCATCACTACTTCCAGGAAATCCTGGTGAACAGTGAGAATCTAACCCACTTGTTTATCCGGATGAACGACAGTCAGGACGTCGTTGCGGTGGCGGTATGCCGTAAATCGGTGAACGTGGGCATGCTCTTCGCCCAGGCCAGGCGCGTGATAAAGGAGTACGGAGGAATCTGAGCCGTAGGCGGTCCGGGGCTGGCCCCCGGACCGTCACCCCCGACTACTTGCCGCGACTCGCCAGGGCGGTTGGACACCGGCCGGATCACCGGCCTGCGCCCCTACTTCTACTCGGTGTCGGCCCCGCGCGTACCGCGGGGCCGGTGTTACCCACTCCCAGTTGCCTTCTTGACGGCCCTGCAACGGGGCTCCCGGCCTTCGGACCCGGCGTGACTGAGCCCCCTTGTCGATCAGGATCGAAAAAGTGGTGTCACCGGGACCGAAGGCATTGGCAGACCGCTGATGCAGACCGCTGATTAGGGGCACGAGCGCCGATCCCGGATGGGAGAGGCAGTCTCTTCGTAACGCGGATGCCGGCACGCTGATGCCGCAGGTGAGGCCGGGAAGAACGCGCGCACGGGAGCGGGCCCGTGGGTGGTCAAGGTGGCATCGACGTCTATCTGGGTCTGGACGTCGGCAGCGCTTTCGCCTCCGCCGAGCGCCTGGCTGCCTACGCCGGACTGGCTCCGGTCACACGCGCCTCCGGCCCCTCCATCCGCGGCGAACACCCCGCTCGGCGAGGTAACAAGCAGCTCTAGGTGACTGGTGTTAAGCGGGTCGTCCTGGGCGTGCGGTGTCGCCGTTGGGGGTGTCAGGGTCGTGGTTGCTGGCTGGTGGTCGGGCGGCGTGTGGGCGGTTCGTGGCCGTCGTGGGGGCTGTTGAGGGCTTGGCACGGCCGCGTGCGGGTCGTTTGCATGGTCCAGGGCGCCCTCGGGACGGTCAGCCGGCGGCGACCGCCCACTTGTCACTGCCTGTGGACATGATTCCGAGCACGCCGAGCCGCGCGACGTTGACGGCGGCGGCCAGCAAGGAGAAGTCGGCGGCGATCTTGGCCCGGCCCCGCACCCGGGCGCGGCGTCCGCCGTGTCGCCGCCGCATCAGGTGGGCGATCTTGCGTTCGACCTTGGGGCGGGTGGCCCGGTAGGCGGCCAGCCAGACGGGGTCCGCACTGCGAGCCCGGCCCCGGGCCAGGTGTTCTTCGTGAGGGCCGATGGTGATGACGCGTCCGTTCCTGGCGGTAGTGCACTGCGCCGCAAGGGGGCAGGCGGCGCAGGCGGTCTTGAAGCAGGCCGCCCCACCGCCATCAGACTTCGGGCGGATCGCGGCGGTCATCTGGTTCGGGCAGGTGACCTGCCCTGCCTCCAGATCGATGGTGAAGGCGTCCTTGGAGAACCGCCCACCGGGCGCGTTGGCCGCCTGCACCTTGACCATCACCCGGGCGCCCGCGTCGTCCAGCTCGGCCAGCAGCGGCCCGGTCCCGTAAGCGGCGTCGCCGTAGACTTCGGCCCGCGCCTGGTCTGCCTGCTCGGCGGCAGGTGGTTGGAGAACGTCGGCGAGCAGGTCGGCGGCGGGCTCGGCATCGCCGGCGTTGCCCGCCGTGACCTCGGTCGCGGTGATGACCTCGCTGTCGGGTTCCTCGGCCACATGACCCTTGTAACCGTCGAAGGACCGGCGGACGGTCTTGTGGCCGTGCCGGGCCTCGGGATCAACCGTGGAGATGACCCGGTCCGCGGCCACCTTGCGGGCGATCTTGAAGACGCCCCCGTCCTGCTCCAGGTCCTGGCCCAGCACGGTGGCCAGCAACCGCGCGGCCTGGCCCACATCCCCGGGCACGGCCCGGCCGTCCAGCACGGTCAGCAGCGCGAACCCGTCACGGGCCCGCGAATCGATGAGGGCTTCCCGCTCGGCCGCGTCCGTCCAGTCGATGACCGGCTTGTCCGTGCTGGTGTAGGCGTCCCCGCTGGAGATCACCGCCCGCAGCTCGGCCCGCAGCACGTGATCGGCCGCCCGCAGCAGGCCGCGGATGGCCGAACGGATCAGCGTGATGGTGTCCTGCGTGGCCACCGCGTCATAGATCGGTGCCGAGTCCAGCACCCTCCTGCGGCCGACCAGTCCGGCCTGTGCAGCAACCTCTACCGTCCGCTCGAAGATCCGGTTCGGCCGGGCGGAAGCGGCAAGCCTCGCCCGCATGTCGACCAGCACGGTGTGCACGAACCCCGGATGGTCGAAGTCCAGCCCGCCGGCGGCGTACTTCCAGCGCACATCGAACGCGAACCGCTCGACCGCCTCGCGATCGGACAAACCCTCCAGACGCTGCAGGACCATCACGACCGCCACGATCATCGGCGGCACCGACCTGCGGCCGTCCTCGGCGAACAGATCGGCGAACATCTCATCGGGGAACAACGCCCGGCACTCGCGGTGCAGCACCGCGTAGATCGAGTTCGGCGCCAGCCGACCCTCGCAGAAACCCACTGTGGAGGAGAGCAACCCCGGCTGCATCGGAGTCCGGCCCACTGCCATCGCTCAACCTCTCCCCACACCCAGCGACCAACACCCCGCAGCCTGACACAGGACGAAGACCCAGCGCGAGCTCACACGATTAACACCAGTCACCTAGCGCGCCGTCTACCTGGCTGCGTTCGCCTCGCTCTCGCAGCCAGGGGAACGGACCCACTACGACAGGAAACGCCGCGAGGGGAAACACCACGTCGCAGCGCTGATCGCTCTCGCCCGCAGACGCATCGACGTGCTCTTCGCCACGCTCCGCGACGGCACTTTCCACGAGCCACCGACCCCTATCGCGGCTTGACGAAGGCCTTAGGTGCACTTTTCGGCCCGCACGTGGGCCGAGTCGAGAACCGTGCGGGACAGGTCCAGTAGACCGCACTCGTCGATCCGGTCGAGGGCCGCTTCGTGTAACCGTCCCCAGACGCCGGCCCTCGACCGGATCATGAACCGACGATGGGCGGTGGACTTCGAGATGTCGAAGCACGGCGGCAGAGACCGCCAGGCACAACCGCTGACCAGCACATGGACGATCGCGGCGAACAGTGTCTCATCCGGTGTCCCGCCGCCCTTCGGCCGCACCTTCGACGCAGGGACCAGCGGCTTCGCGGTCTCCCGCAGTCCGCCCGGAACAATCCAACTCCACGTACCCCGCCCCATACCGAGGTCAGCGACGCCTCACCACTTAGGACACGGTCTGAGCCGTCCGTGATCATTCTCGGCGTCAACTCAACGGCTGTACTGATGTTCCCCCGCGGCTTTCGGCGCCGATCCGGTACCCGCCAGATCGGATCCGTCTGGCGATCAACCCCTGGATTCAGGAGGATCCCTCTCGGCAGGCCGGTGCACCGGGTGTACTGACCCTCCAGTGGCCGGCTTGCTGTTGCAGAAGCGTGTGCCCTCCGGGGCTAGAATTGCAGAGTTCTGCAATTCATAAGGTTCATGTGAGCGTGTGGGGGTGGCGGTGTGTCCCGGTTCGCGGAAGCGGTGAGGGAGCGTGTGTGGGCGGCGCGGGCTCGAGCGGCGGCTGCCCAGGAGGCCGGTGATGTCGTGGGGGAGGCTGAGGCGGCTGACGAGCTTGATGATGCGCTGCGTATGGCCCGCGAACATGGCGTAGATGTGGACGCCGCCGGGTGAGCCGCTCCGTAAGCCTGGTGTGCGACACCACGGTTGGAGTTTCGCTGTGGAACGGTGCCCGCTGGTGCTGGCCGAGGTGTGCGAGCGTACGGAGTGGAGCTGCGGTGTTTCTGATGATCAGCGAGCCGGTGAGCAAGGTGGTACGGCACGCCGAGCAGTCCCCGGCCGTCATTTTCACTGTGGTGCGGGCCGGCAGTGTGCTGGCAGCCGTACCCCGGCCCTAGGTCGCCGCCCGCTATGCCGGATCCGGATTCGGCAGCCGGGCACGCGCCCGTGCGGAGCGGGCGGTTCGGGGCCGCCGGGGCCGGCCGGACAAGAACGTCGCTGTCCGGGTGGCCAAGAGGTCTGCGTCCCGCGGGAAGAAGGAGTCATGTACGAGATCGGGTACGCCTCTGTGCCCGGTGCGCTGGCCCGGACGCTGGTGGCGGCTGGGCGCGTCTCGGAGACTGTCGCGCAGGCCGACCGGGATGGGGTGCGGGTCTACGTCCGGCCGTGTCCCCCGTGCTCAGGCCGGCCGGCTGCAGGAAGGGAGCCATTGTGAGTAGCGCGAGTCGCGACGAGGAGTGGAAGGGGAAGGGCGTCGCGCTGCGCGCGTTCTTCTGTATCTTCGGCACGCACGTGTTCGCCGGCTTTGTGTGGCTGCTGTTCTACGTGGGCCAGCACGCCCAGAAGTAGCCCGCCGCGCAGGCGGTCGCCCCGTGGTGTCGGACACGGTGATGCTGCTCGCTGCGGAAGCCGGATCGTGGGGCGCGGCAATGGGGGTGGCGGGCTCATCCCGGCTTGACCCCGTGCTGGCGGAGGCCGTGGTCGACACGCCCCTTGAAGATTCTCTGACGCGCCATGTGATGGTCATGCGTCTCTTCGCCCTACAAGGGGAGGGTGATCCAGATTCCTTTGCCGTGGCCGTCGGCGTCTGCGCGGACTACGGTGGTGCCGCCGAGGCCGAGGGTGAGCTCGACGACGGTGGCCAGGCCGCCGTGGTGGGTGGGATGGGCGTGCAGCAAGGCTGGCTGGTAGGGGTGGCGGTCGTGGACTGCGAACGCGAATGTGTCCGGGGCCCCGGCGTAGATCACTGTGATGTTGGGTGAGAGGGCGGCGGCGTGCCGCACGCTGTTGGTGACCAGCTCGGCAAGGATGAGCAGCGCCGGCGCTACGGCGTGGTGGTGGCGGCTGATGCCCCACTCCATCAGTAGTTGTTCGGTGGTCTCGCGCGCTGTCCGCACTGCGGAGCCGACAGCGGGCATCGTCAGCACGTGGCGGTAGGGCAGATCGCTGATCGCAGAGAACATCTCACGGGTTCCCGTTCACCATTTGGAAACCGGTCCGTACCCGGCTCAGCTGGCTCCCCGGATTCACACGGCGCGGTTGGCCGAGAGGCGTTGCGCCGCCCGGGCCGTACTTGGGGACGGTCGGGGCGAGGGCCGCGGTCATCGCCCCGACCGGGCCCGCCGCTTGGAGATCCGAACTGCCGAACGGCTCCGCGAGCGCACCGGCCAGGACTGCAGTTGCCCCGCCCGCTTCAGCTCCGAACCCGGGCGACTGCCTGAAGTCGAGCGCGAAGGGCAGCGCCACAAGCACCAGCCCGGCCTGCGGATCGCGGGGTGGAATCGGTTGCGTGCTTGCGAGACCGCGCGCGGGTAGCAGGCCGGGCACCGGGTCCCAGGGCAGGGGTGTCAGCCTGTTCACCGCGCGGCGACCTCGGATTCCTGCAGCTCCGTCAGCAGTTTGTTCTGACCGGCCAGCATTACGGTGAGGATCCGCCGTGCTGCCCGCAGCAGATCCGCCACATCGCCGCCCGCCAGCGCGTAGACCACCGTTGAGCCCTCCCTGGCCGAAGTGACGATCCCCGAGCGTCGCAGCACGGCCAGCTGCTGCGACAGTGCCGGCGGCTCCACTTCGATCGCCGCCAGCAGATCCCGCACCGGCATCGGCCCGTCCTGCAGCAGTTCCAGCACTCGGATACGCACCGGATGACCGAGCATGCGGAAGAACTCGGCCTTGGCCTGATAGAGCGGAACCGACACCGTGAGGCCCCTTTCTCCTCATTCGCCTCAGATGGCCAGGCGTCCCATCCGGCTGGCACCCGCAGACACCTCCATGATGTATGGAATTGCAGAATTCCGCAATCGTCCGTCCTGGGTGTGCGGCCGCTCGTTCGTCCTGCATCCAGGCGAGGTCGAGAGGTTCCGCTACACGCACCGGGGCTCCGAAACCGGGAGCAACGGGACGCCACGGGCGGCTGCGTTCCGAAACGCACCGCCATGCAGTCCGAGGTGGCAAGAATCGCCTGCCTTGTACCTGCCGAGGGCTTGATCGAGCGGGATCCCGGCCGGCAGCCACAGGGCGCCCCAGGTCCGGGCGGTGGCGGAGATCGGCGCGGCAGCGAGTGCGAACTCGTAGGGCAGTAGCGCGAGCTCCACCCGCGGGTATCGGAGCGTCAGATCTCCCTGAGGGCCGTCCCATGCCCGCCGCTGCTGCCGCACGGCGTCGGTGGCCGGCAAGGGTGCGCTGATGGGGATGCGTGCCCATGGCACGGCAACATGCAGGGTACCCCTGTGACCAGCATCAGCCCGAGTGACTGCCCGTCCTGCGAGACGACGTAGACGCCGCAAGCCCGTGCACCAGCGTCGGACCATGCTTGAGACAGCAGCGTGTCGACATGTCCGCTGTCTGCCGTCTCCGCTCCAGAAGCCTGCGTGTCCTGGAGAGCTGGTTCCTCGAACGTCCGCCGAGCAGAGCGATGATGCGGGCTTCGCGTGTTGCACACCGTCAAGTGCTTGTTCGATCTTCGCGAGCGACGGGTGCAGACGGGTCTCGCGCTCCGTCTCCGGCAACACCGTCTTCCGTCCTGCCGGAGCCACCCGCCCGTGCGCTGGTCACCGCCTCCCCCAGGTGGCAGCCTCGGGGCGCATCCGCCACGCTCAGGCAGGGGTCACCGAGACTCGGGCGCCCGCGGGCGCGTACTGTAGCGCGATCCGCATGAGCCCTCACCTGCTACCGGGATTCTCCCACCCGCCTCGCACACGATGCGTAACTTCACCGTCACCCAATCGGCGGGCACGTGCAGAGCGCAGGTGCCCTGGCGAAGAGTGAGGACGCAGGCTATGGCCAACATAGAAGTCTCTCTCAAGGAGACCGTGACATCGATCGAGGGCAGCCTGGGGGCCGCCCTCGTCGACTACACCAGCGGGATGGCACTGGGCACGATCGGCGGTAGCAAGGATCTCGACCTGACGGTGGCTGCTGCGGGTAACACCGATGTGATCCGCGCCAAGGCCCGCACCATGGAACTCCTCGGCCTCGACGACGAGATCGTCGACGTGCTGATCACGCTCAGCAGTCAGTACCACCTCATCCGGCTGCTCAAAGGCCGCAGCGGCGACGGGCTGTTCCTCTACCTTGTCCTGGACAAGGCGAAGTCCAACCTGGCCATGGCCCGGCACCAGCTCAGCCGCATCGAAGCTCACCTGGAGCTGTAGCGCCTGACCCGTATCCCGGGACGCAGCATGCCCGATAATTGAAGATTTCTTCAATTAGTCACATGACGAATCAGGGCAGTTGCTCATGTACACGACCCCAAAACCGGGTCCGAGCGGATGACACCGCGTGCGGCGGCCATCACGGCCGCCGCACCGGCGTGTCCCGCAGGGACCCGGTTTTGGGGTCGCAGGGCTGGCGCCCGGGGCGCAAATGGCCGGGTCTGATCGCCGTGCATTCAGGGCTCTGAGGGTGAAGGAAACGACGCGGCTGCCGGCAGCGTCATCGAGGAGTTGGCAGGACTCGTGGGGGATCTCCAGCATCATCCGCTCGGCGGGAAGGGCCCTCGGAGCCCCTTCCGAGCCCGGTGCAGGTGCACGTGGCGGCGGTGCGGGACGAGTCCGGCCTGTTCGAGGCGTTTCCGCGCCGCGGTGATCGCCTCCGGGGTGGTTGCATATTCCTGACCGTCCGGCTGCAGCAGTTCCAGGGCCCCGACCGAAGCAAGGACCTGGCGCTGGCCGGGCCGGATCCCGGAGGCCAGCACGGTGACCCCCCGCCGGTGCAGCTTCTCCACCACGTCCTTCAGGACCAAGGCGCCGGTGGCGTCCATCGTGGTGACCCGCGACATGCGCAGGATCACCACTCGCACGTCGGCAACCTCTGATAGCTCCAGCAGGAACCGGTGCGCGCCGGCGAAGAAGACCGGGCCATCGATGCGGTAGGCGACGATGTGTTCGGTGAGCAGGGCGTGTTCCTCGTCGCTGTGTTCCCCGGGCAGATCCGGGCGGAAGTCGACCTGATCGAGACGGGCTTGGAGTCCGACCGCGCGTAGCGCCAGCGCCCCGGCCACCACCAGGCCGATCATCACCGCGTAGACCAGGTCCAGGGCCAGCGTCGCGGCGGCCGTCAGCACCAAGACGGCCGCGTCGGACCGGGTCGCCCGGGCCATGGCTCTCAGCGACCCGACCTCCACCATCCGGACTGCGGTCGCCAGCAGCACCCCGGCCAATGCAGCCAGTGGGATCCGCGACACCAGCGGGGCGGCGGCGAACACGATCACGCCAAGGATCACCGCGTGGGTCAAGGCTGCGAGCCGGGAAGAGGCACCGGTACGTACGTTGACCGCCGTCCTCGCTATCGCCGCGGTCGCCGGCACCCCGCCGAACAGCGGGGCGGCAAGGTTCGCCACCCCCTGCCCGAACAGCTCCCGGTCCGGATCATGCCTCTGGCCGACCGTCATGCCGTCCGCGACAGTCGCCGACAGCAGCGACTCCAGCGCGGCCAAAGCGGCCACCGCCACCGCCGGGCCCAGCAGCGACCCCAGCGCAGAGACGTCGAGGAAGCCAAGCGACGGCGCGGGCAGACCCGACGGCAGCGCACCGATCGGCGCCACCTCCTGAAGGTGGAAAACCTCCACCACGATCGTCGCCGCGATCACCGCGACGATCGAGAACGGGACCGTCGGCCGCCACCGCGCCCCGACCAGCATCACCACCGCCACCCCGACAGAGAGGCCAAGCGCCATCCAGTTCGGCGCCTCAGTGAACGCCACCACTGACCGCCACGCCACCGCCAGGACCTTCTCGCCCTCCGGCTTGTCCACTCCCAGCGCATTCGGGAACTGCTGCAGACCGATCACGCACGCAATGCCGAGGGTGAACCCCTCCACCACCGGGGCCGGCACATACGCCATGTACCGGCCGGCCTTCACCAGCGCCAAGCCGATCAGCAGCACGCCAGCCATCAGCCCGACCGTAAGCACCCCGCCCGGACCGTACTCGGCAACGATCGGGACCAGCACGACGGTCATCGCCCCAGTCGGCCCCGACACCTGAAGGTTCGAACCGCCCAGCAGCGCCGCCAGCGCGCCCGCCACCACCGCGGTCGCCAGCCCCGCCTCCGCCCCCAGCCCCGACGAGACACCGAACCCGAGCGCCAGCGGCAAGGCGACAATCGCCACCGTCAACCCCGCCAGCAGATCCCGGCGCGGATCCCGCGCCATCACCTGGTAGTCAGCCCGGGTCGGCAGCACAGCCCGAACCCGCAGCAGGACCTGGCTCACGACACGACCCCGCTCCCCCGCACAACACCGAGCAACTCCGCCCGCTCGGCACGCACCTCTGTCAGGACCCGCCGGGCCCCGGGCAGCGATTGCCGCACAGCACCCCCGGGCAGCTCGCACACCACCCCCGAGCCGTCCCCGGCGGACCTGACCACCCACCGCCGCAGCACCGCCAGCCACTGCGACAGCACCGACGACTCCACCTCGATCGCCCCCAGCAGATCCCGCACCGAATCCTCCTCCAACAGCACCAGCACACCTCTGCACACCACGCGCGGCAGCATTCGAAAGAAGTGGATCTTCGCCTGCCGCAGCGGAACTGACATCCCGCCTCCGACCCTTCCCGTCGCCCCGCACCCCCAGCACGGGCCGCATCATCACACGCGACCTGGGAACTCAATAATATGAGAATGTAGCAAATTGCAAATCTCTGCAATTAGTGTAGCGGCGATCTCGGCATAGCCGCTGGTCATGAGGCGGCCATCGCGCAACTCTCCGAGTAGGAAAACTCGTTGAGAGAGGTCGCGCGATGGCCTTGTCCCGGCATGACTTACTCCGGCTGATGGAGTCACTGCGTACGGCGGACGGAATCGAGTCGATCAGGGTCCCGGCCCGGCGGATCCTGCAGGAACTCATCGAGGCCGAGCCCACCGCTCACATCGGCGCCGAGCCCGGCGAGCATGCCGAGAGCCGTACGACCTGGCGCAGCGGTCACCGCGACAGAGTGCCGACCCCGCAGGCCGGGGACCTGGACCCGGCCCGTGGTCATCGCCACCGGCATCACCGAGGACGGCGGGCGCGAAGTGCTGGGCCTGATGGTCGGCGACAGCGAGACCGAGGCGTTCTGGAGCGAGTTCCTGCGCTCCCTGCGCGAGCGCGGTCTGTCCGGGGTCCGCCTGGTCATCGCCGACCACCACTTGGGCCTGGTCAAGGCCGTGCGCAAGGTCATGCTCGGCGCCGGCCACCAAAGATGCCGCGTGCACTTCCTGCGCAGCGTCTTCGCGATGATCCCGAAGGGCTCGGCGGAGATGGTGGCCGCGACCATCCGCACGCTCTTCGCCCAGCCCGACGCCGCAGCCGTCCGGCCCGGCTCGACACCGCGTCTTGAACGGCCCGTACGGCGACGTGTGAATGGCCAGGTTGGGGTTCACGCCGACGTCGCGGTGTCCGGCGGTGTCGAGGGCCTGGCGGACTGCCTGGATCGAGCCGTCCGGCACGGCCGTGGGGGACTCGCAGTCCGCTCCGGCGTCCGCGTGCATGACTGCGATGGGGCCCATGAGGCGCGGAGAGCCGGACGGCGCCGTGCAGCGAGCCCGAGTGGGAGATGATCATGGCGTGGTGCTGCAATCAGGCGCTAGGAAGTGCTGGCTGGTGCTACATGTGTGGCCGGGGCTCAGCCTGTGGATTCGCCCGCGTGGGGACTCAGCACACCTGCTCCCACCAGCGCAAACAGTGCAATTCCCAGGACAATCCGGTACCACGCGAACGGCATGAAGCTCCGGGTTGTGATGAACTTCATGAACGTAACTATGTCGATGTGTCCTGAGCGGTTTTGACCTGCTGTTTTCCACCACTTTTCAAGATCGAATGGGAGGGCGGTGGGAGATGGCGCCTTCCAGTGCTCTCTCTCGCCGGCCGCGAAGCGCAGCCACCTGGTTTGCAGCGAATCGGCAATCTCCTGCTCCATGGCCAGGGCAACGTGCGAGTAGAGACCTTCCACGCCGGCTACGTCGCGGCCCATGCGGGTCTCCATGGCGATGCGACTGTGTCGATCTTCATCCAGCCATTCCTTGCCGCTGTGGCGAAGCAGGTACAGCCGCTTTCCGGCGTTCGTGGTCGCGGGGAACCGGCCCCTGACCCGCGGCCAAACTGTCCAACAAGGCACTGGCCGTAGTGCGCGCCTCGGTCGCTCACCAGCCCGGATGAGATTTTCGGCAAGAGCAGGATGCATGAGGCCGACTGGGGCGACAGCGGTGCCCCGGATGAGCTGATCGGCACGTGAAGAGCTGTGCCGCGGTGACCTGCATGCCCTGGCGGTCGCCGGAGGCGCTCCAGCGGTCACTGCACCCCAGCGGGCGCTGGCCGCGTTTCTGCGTCTGCCCGCCGGGTGATCCCCGCACCGGGGCACCGCTGCTCTGGCACTCGTGCCCGTACAGGGCGGTGTAGCCGGTGGTCGGGTGCACGGTCGCCTCAGGTTGTCGGTGCCGTCGGCTAGCGTGCGAGGTATGCGCTACTTCAATACGGCCGGGCCGTGCGACCCCACGCGTCACTACATGGTGCCGGCCCAGGAGCGGCTGCCCAGGGCCCGCGGGTACATCGAGCAGGGCCAGTACTTCGTGGTGCACGCGCCACGGCAGACCGGGAAGACGACGGTGCTGGCGGCGATGGCCCGGGAACTGACGGCCTCGGGCCGGTACGCGGCGCTGCACTTCTCGTGCGAGAGCGCGGAGGTGGCTGGGGAGGACTACGGCCAGGCCGAGCTGCTGGTGCTGGAGGCGATTCGGCGGTCCGCGGAGTCCGCTGGGCTTCCTGATGAACTCGCGCCCCCCGCCTCCTGGCCCGACGCGGTGCCCGGGTCCCGGCTCACGCGGGGGCTGGCTGAGTGGGTGCGGAGCTGTCCGCGTCCGCTGGTGCTGTTCTTCGACGAGATCGACGCGCTGCGGGGGGAGAGCCTGCGCAGTGTGCTGCGCCAGTTGCGCGATGGCTTCACTGTCAGCCGTGGCGGCTTCCCGCATGCGGTGGTGCTGTGCGGGCTGCGGGATGTGCGTGACTACAAGGCGGCCTCGGGCGGGGATCCGGGGCGCCTTGGTACGTCGAGTCCGTTCAACATCAAGGTGGCGTCGCTGCGGTTGGGCGACTTCACCGAGGCCGAGGTCGCCGAGCTGTACGGGCAGCACACCACGCAGACAGGCCAGGATTTCACGGTGGATGCGCTGGAGCGTGCCTTCAGCTTTACCCAGGGACAGCCGTGGCTGGTCAACGCGCTGGCCCGGGAGGTCGTCGAGGAGATGGGGGTGCCGTCGGACACGCCGATCACGGCCGAGCACATGGAGGAGGCGAAGGAGCGGCTGATCCTGGCGCGTGCGACGCATCTGGACTCGCTGGCCGCCAGGTTGGGCGAGGACCGGGTGCGGCGGGTGATCCAGCCGCTGATCGCGGGCGAGCTGCTCCTGCCGACGGACACGTACGACGACGATCTGGCGTACGTGCGCGACCTGGGGCTGGTCGCTCCCGACGCGCCGGTGCGGGTGGCCAATCCGATCTACCAGGAGGTCATTGTCCGGGTCCTGGGAAACAACACGGAGGGCCAGGTTGTCGCCGCCCCGAGCAGCTTCCGGCTACCGGACGGCCGGATCGACATGGACAAGCTGCTGTGCTCCTTCGCCGAGTTCTGGCGGGAGAACGGCGAGATCCTGGCCACCGCCTCGACCTACCCGGAGGCCGCAGCACAGCTGGTGATGATGGCCTACCTGCACCGGATCGTGAACGGGGCGGGTTTCATCGACCGGGAGTACGGGGTCGGCCGGCGGCGCGTGGACCTGCTGATTCGCCAGCCGCACACCGCTGCCGACGGTTCGCGGGCGGTGCAGCGCGAGGCGCTGGAGCTGAAGGTGTGGCGCCAGGGCCGCACAGACCCCCTCGCCGAGGGGCTGACACAGCTGGACGACTACCTGGACCGCATGGAGCTGTCCACGGGCACCCTCGTCGTCTTCGACACCCGCCCGCAGGCAGCCCCGGTCCACGAGCGCACCGCCTTCTCGCAGCAGACCACGCCCTCCGGGCGCATCGTCACCCTGCTGCGCGCCTGACGGCCGGGAGACCTCAGCCAGGAGCGCCCCCGGATCTTCCTCCCGTGGCCGTGTTCCCGGAGCAGCACGGGTTCGGTGCGGGAGCTGGAGGGGCTTGGCAGCCAGGAATCGCGGCAGTTCGGTGCTGACACGTCAGCACATGAAACCCTGGGGGCGGGCCGCGGCACGTTCTTCGACAAGCGCGCCGACGGCACCTTCGGTCCCGTGGAGGACATCAAGATCGATGTTCCGACACCCCCGAGGAGTGGGACGCCCTGGGCCGCATCAGCGCCCCAGGTAGCCCCGCCTCCGGTGCCCAGAAGGCCATGGCAGCCGGGGCCGGTCTCTCGACCAGCTATGAGGCGGCAGAGCACCCGTTACCTCGTCCCCGGAACCACGGTCAGGAGTACGCCAACCCTCGTCAGTGTTCCGAACCGTCGTGTGGGGACGGTGGTGACGCGGGCCCTGGAGGTTGCTGCGGGGGCTCTTGATGCTGCGCTGCTCGAGTGAAACGGGTGGCGCGCTGTCGCTCCAGACAGGGTACGCGCAGCGACCAGCGGTCTTCGGCGCGCGTTGGGAAGGTTGCGCCGAAGACCGCATCCAGCTCCAGGCAACGTCAGCACTGTCCCGGCCAAGAGCCCTCAGCCACTGCCTTACCTACTGACGAGGCAACAAGGTGAGGCGGCGCGCACGCTGTTGAGCTACATGGCCTCACTAGAACTGCCTGGTGGCTTTGTCAGTGATCTCCTTGCCAAGGTGTACATCCTCGACGGCGGCGGCCGTGATGCTGGATCGCGGCATCACTGGGCCGGGCAGTTCGCGGCATACATTCCGACGGGGTCGGCCGGCAGGGGAGCGAGGCAGCTCCGGAGGTTCCGACGGCGCCGGCTCGTCGTCCGGCTTCCCGGTGACCGAAGCGTCCTCGGGGCAGGGCATGGGCATCCGTGCGCTGTGCGGCTGCGGACTGGGGCGTTGGTTTGCGGCCGCTGTGGGTTGAGAGCGGTGCCTGCCCGGCACCGGCTGCCGTTTTGTGAGCCCGGCCTGCCAGGGCTGTCAGCCCTGCGCGGTGTGCGGCTGTCGCAGCGGCGACGGCGCCCCCGGTTTGGATGGCCGGTGCGGGGATCAGACGGTCATGTCCACTGTGGTGGTGTAGCCGGACCGATCTGGTCGTTGTTGGGGTAGATCTTGTCCATGCTGCCTTCGGGGAGGTAGCGGCCGAGCATGTCGGCGACGGTGTCGAGCTGGGCCCGGACGGCTGCGGCGTCGGGCTGGGCGAAGGTCGTGCGGATGGTCGCGGCCACCATTTCCGCGGAGTCCTTCGGGATCATCGCGAAGACGTTGCGCGGGAAGTGAACGCGGCATCTTTGGTAGCCGGCGCCGAGCATGACCTTGCGCACGGCCTTGACCAGACCGCTGTGGTGGTCGGCGATGACCAGGCGGACCCCGGACAGACCGCGCTCGCGCAGGGAGCGCAGGAACTCGCTCCAGAACGCCTCGGTCTCGCTGTCGCCGACCATCAGGCCCAGCACTTCGCGTCCGCCGTCCTCGGTGATGCCGGTGGCGATGACTACGGCCTGGGACACGATCTGATGGTTCACGCGGGCCTTGCAGTACGTCGCGTCCAGGTAGATGTAGGGGAAACGGGTGTGATCCAGCGGCCGGGTGCGGAAGGCGGTGAGTTCGGCGTCCAGCCCGGCGCAGAGCCGGGACACCTCGCTTTTGGAGATGCCGCTGTCAGCACCCAGGGCCCTGACCAGGTCGTCGACGCTGCGGGTGGACACTCCGTGGACGTATGCCTCGACGATGACGGCGTAGAGGGCCTGGTCGATGCGGCGGCGGCGTTCGAGCAGGCTGGGGAAGAAGGTGCCGGTGCGGACCTTGGGGATCGCCAGGTCCAGGTCCCCGGCCTGCGTGGTCAGTACTTTGTCGCGGTGACCGTTGCGCCAGGTCGTACGGGTGTCGGCGTGCTCGCCGGGCTCCGCGCCGATGTGGGCGGTGGCCTCGGCCTCGATGAGTTCCTGCAGGATCCGCTGGGCCAGGACCCTGATCAACTCGATTCCGTCCGCCGTACGCAGTGACTCCATCAGCCGGAGTAAGTCATGCTGGGACAAGGCCATCGTGTCACCTCTCTCAACGAGCTTCGCTACTCGGAGAGTTGCGCGATGGCCGCCTCATGACCAGGGGCTATGCGGAGATCGCTGCTACACCACTCGGCGGGACACCATCAGCAGCGGGGAGTCGTGGCGGTTGGCGCCGGCCAGGACGCGGCCCAGCGGAATGCCGCATCCGTCCGTCATGCCGGAGCGTTCGAGGCCCTGTTTGCCGCGGTCGACCGGTGAGCGTCCGGCCGCCTCGCCGCCTCCGGGAGCCTTGGTGATGGAGCCGTCGACGGCGATCTGTTCCAGGACGAGGCCGACGATCCGGTCGTAGGAGGCCAGCGCGATCTGCTTGAGCCGGGTGAAGACGCCGAGTCGTATCCACTCGTCGCGGCGGCTGCGGATCGTGGTGGCCGAGCAGGTCGTGTCGGCGATCGCCTCGTAGGAACAGCCGAAGCGCAGCAGTTGCAGCATCTTGTCGAAGACGATCCGGTCGCTGACGCGCCGCCGGTGGCAGCCAAGTGGATGGTCCGGGCGGTACTCCGGCCGCTCGGGAAGCAGGGCTGCGAACTGGTCCCAGAGCGGTTCGGTGAGCCATGACCTCATGTATTCAGCTACGGCCGTGGCTTGATGCCCCGACAGAAGAAGGGTGCCTCCCACCTGCGGTGATCTGATTGCTGAGATCAAAAACCGTCGCAGAGAAGAGGCACCCAAGAGGTGCAGGCTACCGAATGGGATCACCGGCTTGCCGTGCGGGCCGATGGCAAGAACCTGACCGGCCACGCGGGCGTGGTGCTGCTGCGGAAGGTCGCCGACCGCGTCGGCCTGGCCACCGTGCTCAGCGCGGCGCTGCCGAAGGGCACCGGGCCTGGCTGGCGTGACCGGGGCATGGCGCTGGTCCAGCTGGCCTGCGCGATCGTGCTCGGCGCGACGAACATCCTGGAAGCCGAGCAACTACAGCACCACTGGAAGAGCCTGTTCCCGCGGCCGGTCTCGGACAGCACCCTGCGCCGCACTCTGGAGGCGATCGACGGTCCGGTGGCGGCGCGGATCGAGCGCGTGCGCGCCGTGGTCCGGCGCATGGTGTGGACCGTGCTCGCCCTGCGCCCCGGCGGCTTCCCTTGGATCGCGGTGTGCGGCAGAGAACTCACCGGCTGGTACGTCCTCGACCTCGACGCCACCATCGTGACCTGTAGCAGCAAGAAGGAGGGTGCGGCCGGCACCTTCAAGGGCAGCTTCGGCCACATGCCGCTGGGAGCGTGGGTGGCCAACACCCGCGAGTGTGTCGCCATGCTGCTGCGACCCGGCAACGCGCCGCCGAACGATGTCGACGACCACAAGAGTGTCCTGGCCTCGGCGTTTGGGCAGCTCCCGCTGCCGCTGTGGTCGAAGCTGCTGATACGGATCGACGGCGCGGCCTTCAGCCACGACGTCCTCGGCCACCTCCAGAGCCTGACCACCAGCCGGCGCCGGGTGCGCTGGGTGACCGGCTGGGCCATCAACGACGCCGACGAGAAGGCCATCACCCGGCTGCCGGAGAAGGTGTGGACGGCGGCGCTGCGGCAAGACGGCCAACTGCACGAGATCAAGGGCCCCGACGGCGAATGGCTGTCCTACCAGGTCGCTGAGCTGACCTGGGTCCGTGACCTGACCGGCTGGCCCGAGGGGATGCGGTTGATCGTGCGCCGGGTCAAGCCCTCGCGCCGGGATGCGAAGAAGCTGACCGCCTTCGAGAAACGCACCGGCTGGCGCTACCGGATCGTCGCCACGAACATCCCCTCCCACCAGGGACTTTCCGGGGTACCCGGCTCCGGCCAGGTGTGGTTCGTCGACGCCCTGTACCGCGATCACGCCGAGGTCGATGACCGGGCGCGTACAGGCCGCGGGCAGTCGTGATGGTGCGCGTGAACACCGAGATGGCACACTTGCCGGGCAACGGGACCCCCGAAGCAGGATTACTTGGTCGTTCTCCATCCTTCCACCGGGGGTCCCGTTCCAGCTCCACCCAAGAGCCTTGCCTCGTAGCGACGTTGGCCTACGCTCCGAACCATCACGACGCCATGACCACGACCACTGGCGCCGATTTGACCTGCGGCGTTTCCGCTTAACTTCCGGGCATTGAGCCCTGGACGGCAGCGTTCACCGCCGCCTGGAAGCACGCCACCGAACTCCCGGCCCGTACCTGACGACCGGCCACCACCCCGACGACACCGGAGAGGAGAGGACCGCAGCCCCCCGGGGCCCGTGGAACCCGACGCCCCGCAGCGTCACGCGACAGCCAGTCCCGATACGGCATGGGACATACCGGGCAGCCAGCCGCACACGGCGAAGCCGTCACTCCTCGGAAGAATCGAGGCTGAAGCTCTCATACAGGTGCTGGGCTCAGTCAAAGTGCAAGGTCGCCACAGGAAGGCCGGGATGTACGGACCCGTAGTCGTGGCACGCTTCCCAGTGCTCTATTGACTTCGCCAGAGATCCATCTGCGCATCGAGCCGGTGAAGGCATCTGCACCCGAGCAACCTCCAGAGGCGACTTCTCGATGCGCTCAGCCGCCTCCACGAGGCCCGGTACCTTCATACAGCTCTGGTGTTCCAGCACGACTCTTGCCGCTTGGCCTGCGATCTGGCGCCTTAGCTTGTAGGCAGCGGCAATCTCGTGCTCCGTCGCCTTCTCGGACAGCAAGTCCAGGTCTCCGAGATTTATGTGAGTACCCCGCAGTTGCAGATTGAGAATCGGCGCGTCGTGGGGATGAACCATGGGAATCCGCACAGCACCCGCCTTTCGGTCAAGTTCCAGCGCCCGATCCCGCTGGGCCTCGCACGCCGCTTCCCGCTGGCGTTCCTGTCGTTCCGACCAGTTGATACACGAGGGTATGCCAACCATCATAAGGATTGCCAGGCAGGCAAGTCCGATAAGCGTCGCGCGTCCCTGCCGCCGATCTCTCCGCTCCTCCCTGGCGGCCTTGTCGCGTTCAACTTCGGCATAGGCTTCGAGTTCGCTCTGCGTCACGTGATACCGGCAGGCCTGGCCACCCACCTGGGGGAGTCGGCAGGGCGTGCCCTGGTTGGTCAGGCGGCCACAGCGCGGCGTCATGGCAGGTATCCCGGAGAGGGCTTACCAGTGACACGCCGTGCGTTCCGCGACAGCCACTGGGACCTGGCCGCATCCCTCTTCGAGTGCGTGAACGGGGCGCAACCGCGAACGAACTCCTCAAGCTCTCCGGTGGCGGACACGATCAGCGGTTCTGACCCATTTCCTGTGGATCGGGGCCTGGGTATCAGCATTTCAATCCCCTCGATATGTGGAGAACTTGCAAGCGGCCAGCATAGGGCGGCGTTGGCCCGGTGGACGTGTCCGTAGTCGATCAGGCTGCGGTACCCGCACACGATGTGTGGTCGAGCGGGTGTTGCGGAAGCCGGTGATCCACGTGGCGATCTCCCAACCGGGCCTCGGCCGCCGCTTCCTCCGATCGGAGTCCCAGGGCGATCGCCCGGAACCGGACCCGGTCCTCCCGCCACGCGACCGTTGGCCGGCCCGGCGACGGCATTTGTCCCCCTGCACTCGCGAGCCCTGCATCGCTGCGGGCCGACACCCGTCGCACCACCTCCGACCACGAGGTGGTGCGACGATCAGTCGGAACCACCCTCCGACCCCCTGTGAAAGACCACGAACCTGACGTCGCCGCCGCGGGGGCAGCAGCCATGTACAGCGAGACCGGAAGAGATCGGCATCGTGGCGCTCGCCCATCGCGTAGCCGAGGCAGACTGAGCGAGAACAGAGGAGTCCCTCAGGGCGCCTTCCTCACCGGGGTGCGACATCGCCCGCACGCTTGAGCTTCTGCCAGCGCAGCCGGCCGCCGGTCATGGCGGTGACGCAGGAGTGGATGAGGACCAGGTACATCAGCTGCCGGTAGGCGATCTGCTGGAGCGGCATCACCAGTAGATGGCGGTACTGCTCCTTGTCGATCCTGAAGGCGTACCCAGCGCAAGCCAGTTGGAGGCCGAGTACGGCGAGCCAGGCCAGCAGCGCGGCCTTGAAGTCGATGAAGGTCATGGCGTAGATGGTGAACACGTCGATGAGCGGCGTGACGATCTGGAAGAGGACAACCAGCGGCATGCCGATCCGTCCGAAGCGGCCCGAAGCTCCCGTGTCCGTGAGCGACTTGCGGTGCTTCCACAGTGCCTGCATCGTCCCGTACGACCAGCGGTAGCGCTGCCGCCACAGCTGCTGGACCGAGCCCGGGGCCTCGGTCCAGGCGCGGGCATGTTCCTGGTAGACGACGCGCCAGCCCTGCCGGTGCATCGCGATGGTGATGTCGGTGTCTTCGGCGAGGGTGTCCTCGCTCATGCCTCCGACGGCGAGCACGGCGTCCCGGCGGAAGGCGCCGACGGCGCCGGGGATGGTCGGCATGCAGTTCAGCAGGTCGTACATCCGGCGGTCGAGGTTGAAGCCCATGACGTACTCGATGTGCTGCCAGGCCCCGATCATTTTGCTGCGGTTGCCGACCTTGGTGTTGCCCGCGACAGCGCCGATCTCCTCGTCGGCGAAGGGCTGCACCAGGTGTTTGACGGTGTCCGGCTCGAAGACGGAGTCGCCGTCCATCATCACGATGATGTCGTGACTGGCTTTGCGTACACCATTGTTGATGGCGGCCGGCTTGCCCGCGTTCTCCTGCCGGATGCCCCGGATGTTCGACATGCCCAGGCTCGCGGCCGCGGCGGCGGCGATCTCGTAGGTGCCGTCCGTCGAACCGTCGTCGTCGACGACGACGATCTCGATCGGATGGGTGGACCGCGCCAGCGACTCGAGGGTGCTGGCGATGCACTCCTTCTCGTTGTATACGGGCACGATGACACTCACCGGACGGGTGATCTCCGACCCCCACGAATAGCGCCGCCCCCTGTCCCGCGGGTTGCGGATCCTGTAGTGGCGACGAGCGAGTACGAGCATCATCAGGAACCGGCCGATGACGGCGAACCCGATGACGGCGAGGCCGACGGACAACCCTGGCACCACGATCTCGGCGACGGCCACCGCGCCGAGGAACGCCTTGCCCTGCCACTGGCTGGTGCCGGACACGGGCCGGTGGGCGGAAGCCTCGCCCATGGCACCGCTGACGGTGGTGAAGGTGTAGCCCCTCTCCTTCATCTGCCTGATGTACGTACCGAGCGCGTCGATGGTCTGCCGGCGGTCGCCGCCCGCGTCGTGGAAGAGGACCGTGGCACCCTTGCCGTCCTCCGGCATGGCACTCTCGATGATCTTCTTCACACCGGGCTCCTGCCAGTCCTCGCTGTCGGTGTCGGTGAAGACCGAGGTATAGCCGTCGGCGCCGATCTTCTGGTAGACGGGCCAGCTGTGGTTGTCGATCGCATCGATCTCGGAAATGTAAGGGGCGCGGAAAAGCGTGGTGTTGATCCCCGCGGCTCCGGCCAGCGCCAGCTGGGTCTGGTTGAGTTCGCGCTGGATACGGCCGTCGCTCTGGTACGAGGGGTCGACGTGGGTGAAGGTGTGGATACCGATCTCGTGGCCCCGCTCGACCATCTGCTTCACCACAGCCGGATAGCGGGACACCATGGAGCCCACGACGAAGAAGGCGGCGGGAACGTCGTGCTCCTCCAGGACCGCGATGGCCTTCTCGCTCCACTCGGGGTCGGGGCCATCGTCGAAGGTGAGGACGATCGTCTTGTCCGGAACGGTACGGGTCCGGGCCTTGCCTCCGCGGAAGGTGAGGACGGGGGGCCGCCCGACAGGACCTCTCTGGGTACGTCGTTGTAGTTCGCGTCGCTGCGCACCCGGTCGTCGCTTCCGACCTCGGAGCGCAGATAGCCGTCGAGCAGCATCATGCAGGTCAGCGCCAGCAGCAAGAGCAGGGCAAGGACGACCCGCGGCTTGGGGACAGCCTGCCGGCCGACGCGTTCGATCCGGCGGGGCTTGGCGTGCCTGGCATGCCGGGACGGCGAATGGGGAGTGCTCGTCGTCATGATGTCATCTCGCGCTTCCTGCCGTTGCAGCAGTTTCGGAAGAGCACGGGGGTGCGGCAGGAGCGCCCGATGGCGGGGTGCCCGTGGGCACGCTCTTGGCCGGGACGCTTGAGGGCTGCGGGTTGGGCATGGCCGTCAAGGAGTCGCTCCACCACACGAACACCATGCCGAGCACGGCGACGTAGCCGAGGCAGAGAACGCCGATCAGCATCCCGGCGCGGCGCAGCCGCCTGGCGCGACGGCCGGAGGAGTCGACGAAGACAGGGGCTTTCCGGGGTTTTGGACCCGCGCGCCGCCTCGATCAGCGCCTCGGCACATCGGGTGCGGTAGAAAGTATTGAGTTCATCTACGCATGCCATTCACGGGTTGCTTTCCCAGGTCTCTGGATGTGGATATCTCTTACACGTTGCCGATCGCGCCTTCCTGCAGGAGTGTCACGGGGCATTCAACGGGGCCGCGACGTCCGTGCGTACTCAAGTGTGGTTAGCCTCGCGGTGCGGAACTGGCCAGGAGGACCTGGAGGTTGAGGTCAGTGTCCGCGACGAATCTGCCACCTTCATCGCCCCATGCAACATGGCGCTGGCTCGAAAACGACTTCCGTTCCTTGGTACGGCCGGTGCGGCTCCCTTGGCGTACACGGTCGGGGGCCGCCTCAACACGGCACAGGCGGCCAGGGCGAGCACGGCGGCCAAGCGGTGGCGCCGCTCCGCCCGGAAGATGCGTCGGGCACCTCGGCAAGCCGCTCCAGCTGCCCCGGCAGCTATTCGTAGTGGCGCAGGTTCAAGCTGAACCGGTGGTAGAGCCACGGGCAGTGGGAGATGACCTCCGGCGAGAAGCGGAAGCCCCGATACGCCGACATGTACACGAGGCACCCCTCCAGCGATCCGACCAGACAGATGATCATCACACCGGAGAGGGCTCCCGCTCAACCTGACAACGCCCGTCGCAGCCCTATCTCACTTCTTCATCGGCGGGTTGTATTCCCAGTGCCATGGTTCACCTTTAGCTGGAGTTCCTGGAATTGCCTTGTATTCATAGAAGCCAAACCTTTCCGCATTTCGCAGCATCCACTGGTATGCGGCGGTCGTCTTGTGCTGAGGGAGGTACTCGGAATCGGTTGGGTATCCGTTGTTGAAATCGAGTGCCCTGCCAGAGTGGTGCGCACTTCCCCCCGGCTTCGCCACCCACAGTCTTGCCGTGGCCTCGTCGCCATACTTCTTCAGCGCCTCCGCCCACTTGGCCTCTTGGATGCCCGAGTCTCGCGGGCGGTAGCCGTCACCCGGCACGAGGTAGGGAGCCGGAATTCCATCCGCTCGTGCGGATGCCACCAGCTTCTGCCACTGCTCTGCCACAAGCTTGTGAAGGTAGACGCCCGTCCCGGGATACTTGACCAGGTCCGCCGGGTCGGGGCTGCTCTTGTCCTGTATGCGGCCACCTCCTGGACTTTCCATAGCAGGCGGGACTTCGTCACTGGCCGCTGAGCCAAAAATGTTCGGGGGGGCCAGCGGCGAGAGAGACAACGTCATACCCCCCAGAAGATCTATGGATGACCGCCACTCGATCTGGAAGGTGATCGGTGCGAGGACGAATTCCGCGGTACTTCCCTCGCCAGCCGCCGAAGTGAAGGAATCTTCCGTTGACTGCGTGGGCTCCTCCGGGGCCGCGACTGCGAGATTCCCGATGCAGGCGTAGCACTGGGCGAGGGGTGGCGTGGATGCCGACACATCTGGAGTCTCAATTTCCGGGATCTCGATGTCCGGGATTTCGAAGCCCGGCCCGTTGCCGCTCTCCCCGAGGCTGGGGTCGTAGCCGGTGGGGTCGGTGCTGTTGAGGGGGTTGTTGTTGACGTAGCTGTAGGGGTTCCACCGCTGGCCGAACAGCGGGTTGCCGTTGACGGGGTCGGGGGTGGTGAACCTGCGGGTGGCGGGGTCGTAGAGGCGGCCCTTCATGTTGATCAGGCCGAGGTCGGAGTCGTGCTCGTGCCCGGTGAATCCGCGCCTGACACCGCCGGTCGGGCCGGTGGTGGGTGCGCCGTCCGCTTCGGTGGTGTGCCCGAAGGGCTCGTAGAAGGTGGTGCTCACTTGCCCGCCCGGGGCGATGACGGCGGAGGTGCTGCCGAGGGCGTCGGGCTGGGTGTAGGTGACCTGCGGCTTGCTCCCCGCGGCGTAGGCGATCTCGGCGACGGGTCCGTCGGGCCCGCTGACGTGGTAGATGTGGCTTGCCTTGTCGCCCTTCTGACGCTTTTCGTAGATGCCGCCGATGTAGGTGGTGGTGTGGGTGCCGTCGGACTTGGAGAAGCGGCTTCCGTCGGCGTCGTAGGTGAACCTCCACTTGGTGTCGCCGGCGGTGATGGTGGAGGGCAGGAGGTTCAGGGAGCGGTAGCTCCAGGTCCGTCCGGCGCCCGTCTTCTGGCGGCCGAGAGCGTCGTAGGTGTAGGCGCCGACTCGGGTGGGGCCGGCGTAGCCGGTGACGGCGTCGGGGTGGGAGGGGTCGGTGTAGCTGTTGGCCTCGACGATGTCGCCATTGATGGAGACCTGGGTGAGGTCGCCGCCGATGGTGTAGCCGTAGCGGACGGTGCGGCCGCCGACGTCGGCAGAGGTGGCGTCGTCGGTGTGGGTGGCCAGGGTCCAGTCGGTGAGCCGGGCCATGGGGTCGTAGGTGAAGCTCTCCTTGCGGTGGTTGCGGTCGTCGACGCGGGTCTTGGTGAGTCCGTTGCCGTAGTAGGTGTAGTGCAGGTCCATGACCGGGGTGTCTTCACCGCGGGTGACGGTGATGCTCTTGAGGCGGCCGCTGCCGGGTTCGTAGGCGCGTTCGACGTCGGCCTCGTCGCCGAAGGTGTCCTGTTGGCCGAGGGTGCCGTGTTCCAAAGCCAGGTCGTCGGTACGGGACTTGACCGTCCACAGGTTTCTGAGGACTGGGACGGGCGTTCCGCCCGGTGTGGCGTCGGCGATCGACGTCAGATGCCCGTAGGGGTTGTAGGTGTTCTTGATCGTGAGTCGTCGGCCGTCCTCGGCCGCGGGGTAGACGAGGGTCGCCGTCTTGCCGGTGTCGGGGGTGTAGGTCTGGTCGACGCTGTAGACAGTCCCGGCCGGGTCGGTGTAGTCGGTTCCGGCCACCCGGCTGTAGGAGTCGTATCGGTAGGCGGTGGTGACGTCATCGGGGCTGGTGGTGCTGGCGAGCTTGCCGATGCCGTGCGGGCTGCTGTCCCATTCCCAGGTGGTGGTGGCAGCGGTGTCCGCGCCGTGGTTGGCGTAGTCGACCACGGCGGTCTTACGGCCCAGGTCGTCGTAGGTGTAGGTGCGTCCGATGCCGCCGTCCTCGGAGCGGGACTGGCGGGTGGGGTCGCCGAAGCCGTTGTAGGCGACGCCGGTGGTTCCGGTGTTGGGTTCGGTGACGCGGGTGGCCCGGCCCAGGGTGTCGAACTCTCTGACGGTGACCCGGTTGCCGGGTGCGGTGACCTTCTCCTGGACGTCGAACGGCTCGTACTGGTAGGCCGTGGGCACGTCCTTGCCGTCGTGGCCCTTGATGTTCACGCTGGAGACGGTGCGCCCGTCCAGGTCCGTGGTGATGCGGCGTTCGTTGTTCTCCGCGTCGAAGGTGCGTGTCTCGAAGAAGGTGTGGGTGTTGCGGACGGTTCTCCCGTCCGGGCCCGTGGTGGTCAGCAGCCGGTCCAGGGAGTCGCGGACGTTCTTGGTCCACTTCGACGGGGACTGGTTCGCCGGGTGGGGCCTCGAGACCAGCTCGACGCGGCCGAGCCTGTCGTAGAGGGTGTCCGTTTGCAGCAGGGCGCCGTCGAAGCCCTGGTTCAGGGTGGCGACCGTGCGGCCCAGCGCGTCGGTGACGATCCGGCTCTTCTCCTGTCCGCGCTCGGTCGTGGTCTCCACACCGCTGACACCCTGGTAGCTGTCGGAGTGGGCGGCGTACGAGGTGGCCACGGGCGTCTGTCCGGCGGGCCGGCTGCGGACGACACGTCCCAGGTCGTCGTAGTGGGTCGAGGTCTCCACGCCGTTGGCGTCCATCTCCGCCAACGGCACGCCGAAGCCGGGATGGGTGATGGTCCAGGTGCTGGGCCGGTACTCGGCCTTGTCGTGCGAGGACCACACCTGGGACGGGTAGATCTTCTCATCCGGGCCCAGAAGCGGCGCGTACTCGTGGTGCGTCGACCGGGCCGGAGCGCCGGGGGACTCGTCCTTGACGTGCCGCACTTCGCCCTGGTCGCCATAGGTGGTGGTGGTGGTGCGGCGGACCCCGGGGTCGGGGTTGCCCCTCTCCACCCACGTCGTGGTCGGCCGGCCCGCGTCGTCGTAGTCGTGCTCGACGGTACGGGTGGTGCGATGGGGCTTGTCCGGGGTGTCGTCGGCCTCGATCCGGGTGGTAGCGGTCTTCGTGGGCAGACCCAGCAGCCAGTCGCCGACCCGGGTTTCGTAGTCGGTGGCCATCTCCTCGGTCACCCCGCGCTTGGAGGCCTCGGCGTTCTCGGTCCTGCGCTGGCTCTTGCGGACGTTCCCCCACCCGTCGGTGTCGCTCGCGTAGTAGGTCACCCGGGCAAAGTCGTGGGCAGCCGGCAGCCAACTCACGTCGTAGATGTGGGTGCGGGGAGCGGGACTGCGTTCATCGTCCAGGTTCCAGTCGATCGTGACCGGCTGCTCCCACTCCTCGACCTTCTTGTTGTACTTCTTGCTGCCGGATTCTCCGTCCAGCGCGCTGTCGGCCGGGTGCGTCCAGTAGGTCTTGCCGCCCGAGTTGTTGACGGCGTACGTGAAGGTGGTCCGGGTCACGCGGGCGTTCGCCTCACCCGGATTCTTTATCTTCCGATCACCGTCCAGGATCGGCGTGGCCGTGGTGACCGTGCGCGGCACCTGGGCGAACGGGTAGTACTTTCCACTCACACGCGTGAGGTTGTCGTACTCGGTCACCGTCTCCGAAGGGCGCTGGGAATCCCACACACGCACACTGCCGAATCCCAGGAACCCGCGGCCGCGGAGATCCAGCATCGGGTTCTCGTACGAGTACTCCATGACCCGCGTCTTCGACGCATCCAGCTCCGCGCTCGCCGGATGCAACCAGTGCGCGCGGGACTCGACCTTCCGCGCGAACATCATCCCGCGTTGACGCAACGGCACCGTCGGGTAGGCGCCGGGCGCCGCGTTCACGGCACGTGGCTGACTGGACCACTCCGTGGCGTAGGTGATCTTCTCCCGAGGCCAGGAGCTGTGCTCGTCGGACACCTCGGTCAGCAGATCCACCGCCTGGCCGCCGTTGGTGAGCACGTCCAGGCCGCCATCGTCGTAGGTGACGATATCGGTCCAGCCGTCGCCGTCGAAATCCCCGAGCTGGGAAAGCCTCCAGCCGCGGAAGGACGTGGCAGCATCGGTCAACTGCTTGCGAGCGCCCGTCGCGTACAGAATCGTGATGCCCGCATAGTTCTCCCCCCACGGATTGGACTCGGTCTTGCCGTGGAAGATGACGAAATCGTCCCGGCCGTCGCGGTCCATGTCCGCGACGCGCACCCCCATGTCTCGTTCTGGCCCCCAGCGGGCTTGCGGGAATTCGGGAAGCACGGAAAGGCGTACAGCCGGCCCGAAACCTGCACCTGTGCTGTAGCGGACGCGTATCTCGCTTACTCCATCTTCGTCCGTCCAGTGAACCGACGCCGCGTCCAGCAGGCCGTCGCCGTTGACATCGCCCCACACGAGCGTGTCAGGGGCTGTCGCGAGAGGGGTGGAGTCGGGAAGCGGAGTGGCGGGCACCGGGTATCGCTTGCCCGCGGGGTCGTTGCGGATCGATCCGTCGTCTCTCAGCCCGACGACCCGCGTTCCGTCGTTGATGTCGATCCGCCCGTCCCCATCCACGTCCACGAAGGACAGGCGCTTATTGCTCCCCTGGAGTGGAAGGACTCGAGAACTGGAGAATTTCGTCCCCTCGTTGATCTGGAATCTCCACGTCCGCGAATGGTCCTCGTCGGCCTTGCTCCAGATCATATCGGGGAGCCCATCACCGTTGAGGTCCCCGAAGTCGACGGAATCGGCTTTCGGGAGGCTGAACTTATCGAAACCCTTAACCGAGGAAGCCGGCTTGCGGAACAGCATGTCCCACTGAACGAGGTCGAAGGTCCCGTTGATTTCATCCTCGGACGCACGCCTTCGGACAACAAACTCGATCTGCCCGTCAGCGTTGAGGTCCACCGGTCGGCTTGACGCCATGTCATATTCAACGTCGGCTGCGTTTCCGAAGCCGGAGACCATAGGCCATGCCATGCTGGACACAGGGCTCACCGAGCCGGTTTCAGCCTTTTCTCCCCACTTGAAGGTAAGTTCTTCTTTCCCAAACCACGCCGCCCTGCCGTCGGAGAAGGCCAGGTCGTCCGCACCGTCACCTGACATGTCAACGGGTCTCACCATGGGCTGGAAGGGGAGGTCGTCCGTCCCGTCGGGAAAGAACTCGTCCACGACCTTCTCCACCTTGAAGGGGGCGGACTCCTGGTCGCTGTAGCTGAACTTCTTCTTCCACAGGCAGCCGCCGCGGTGGCCGCACTTCTGGACGGAGGACAGGCGGCTGTGCTTGGACCACTGGCCGGTCTCGTAGTCGAGGCGGTAGCTCCACAGCAGTTGCGTGGTGTCGGGATTGGGTCCGTGCATCTCGACGGCTGCCAGGCGCTTGTGCAGGTGCTGGCGTACGCCGGATTGCCAGGCGAAGCCCTTGTCGTCCGGGCGATCTTCGTACTGGAACTTCACGTACCGCCGACGGGTGTTCCCCTGGGGGGTGGAGTAGCGGATCTCGTCGGGGAGGAGTTGCAGGCTGAGGTCGTCGGCGACGCTGTCGAAGGGGGCTTTGTCGTAGGTGTAGGTGTAGTCGATGCTGTTGCCGGAGCGGTCGCTCTCGCGGGTCAGCAGCCATGCCGGTCGTACGGTCGTGGCTGTGGCGGTGTGGTAGGCGTCCTTGTCGGCGGACATGCGTGCGGCGGTCTGCATCCGGTATTCGCGGATCCGTCCGTCGCGGGTCCACACCTGGAACCAGCGGGGTCCGGAGTCGTCGCTGTCATGGGAGACCACCTTGGTGAAGGTCTCCTTCTCGGTCCGGTACTCGGTGCCGGAGGCCCCGTAGTCGCCGTTGACGGCCATGAGTTTCTGGCCGTCCAGGCAGAAGCGGTCGGCGTCCCAGTCGGTGCCGTCCTTGTCCTGGAAGTGGACGCCGGTCTGCTTGCCCTCGGTGGAGAACTTCCTGCCGCAGCGGTTGATGCTCGACAGGCCGCTGATCGACCAGCCCTTGCCGAGCAGGCCGTTGCCGCTGCGGCTGGAGTACGTCAGCTTCAGGGTCGGAGTCGTCTTGCCAGGGCCGTCCGGGACGGTGAGCGGCACCGTGTAGGTCGCCTCGCCCGTGGGCGAGACCTCCAACTCGCCCGGAAGATATCCGGCTGGATCGGCCGGCTGGAAGGTCTTCGTCTTGTAGCCGAAGTTCCTCGGCGGCGCAGGAGGGGTGTCTCCCCCGGCCGCGGCCCAACTCGTGGCAGGCGCCAGCTGGATCGAGGTGACCAGGGCGGCGAAGGAGGCGATCAGAGCGACCGTGATCCGTCCTCGTCGCCTTCCCCGCCTTGCCGCGGGTGAAGGGGACCCGGCGCGCGGGGTGTGCGATGCCGGGCTCCCCCCTTGAGGGGGTGGCGCGGGTCTGTGAGACGACATATGCGTCCTTTCAGAGGGCGATGACCGCGAGTTGGATGCGACGGTGGTCGCAGGACGTGCGCGAGGGTCCGACTGGGGTGGGAAGAGGATCCGTCGGGAACGGAGCAGATGCGGGCGCGGGCTCCGATGCCCCTGGCCTGCAAGGAAGCCTCTTCATCGGCTGTGCGTGGGTCCGTGAGGCCGTGTCGGCCTCGTCCCGCCCGTCCGTTGGGCAGGGGTCCGGGGGGAAGAGGCGAGGTGCGTCAGGAGCAGACCTGGGCGATGCGGCGGGCATCCCGTTCCGCTAGGGGAGCGAGTTGGGATACCTCCCTGGAAGCGGCGACCGGGTCGGAGGCGTCGATGGAAACACTGCGCCAGGCTGCCGACATCTCCCGCAGGGCGGGCTTGGTCTCATCCTCCGCGGTGTCAGCCAGGCGGCCGAGTGTGCTGCCCAAGTCGTGGCTCGCCGCGGCAAGAGCACCGGGGCTGGTGGCGTCCGCGACCTCGGCCTGGTAGCGGGCGAAGGCCGCGGCGGCGGACCCGCACTCGGGGGGCGCGCTGCAGGCTGCCGTCGCCGGCAGAAGGCAGGCGACGGCAACGAGGGTACGGATGCCGGGTGAGGATCGGTTCACGTGCGCACTACCTTGCGGATCGTTCGGGTGGCGGGTGGCCCGACCTCCTTGAGATGGGTGGGCCTCTTGAGAACCTACGGAGCAGACCGGTCGAGGCGCTATCCGAGAACGTGCGCTCGACTGTCGCTTTGTGGATAGACGGCGGCCGGTAGAGACGTGTACGTGGCACGCCTTCCGGCTCGCTGGCGGGGTCGGCACCGGCCCCACGGTGGGATCGGTTCCTGATCTCGTCGTCCCGGGCTGGACAAGGTCACGACGACGGGCTCGGTGCGCGGCCCGGGGGGCCTGGCGTACGACGGTCGGGCCGCCTGCGGCACCCATCTCCCTGACGGTACGTCAGTCTGCAGGGGCGGTGGAGATGGCCATCGGCTCCCCTGCGAGGGACAAGCCCCGAGACCGCCCCGGCAAGGATCGCTGGTGCACCGCTTGGCCGGACGCGATCCTCATGAGCCATCGACCCGCCGCAGTCGACCGCATGCGCGGGTCCGTCCGGCCGCGGCCAGTGCGGTGGTCACCGCCAAGGCGGTAGCAGCCAGATCCACTCGCCTGGGACGTCGAGGTAGACCAGAGCAGCCGTGGTAGCGAGACCCACGCCCCCAGAGGCCATCCACGCCATCTTCGCGGTCCGGTGCGGGGTGTCGCAGGGGACGGGATGGCGGAGGCGGCACCACCCGGCCGTTACCGCCCAGCACACCGTACCGACCAGCACGAACCCGAACCCGGCGAGGAACAGCGGTTTATCCACGGGAGAAGCCTCGGTCCGCTGGACGGCGGCCCCGTGCCGCACCGACACGACCTCGCCGCGCCAGAACTCCCCCAGCACCTGGTCGCCCACCCGAAGATGACGGAAGACGGGCCCGGCGCTGTCGAACCCCGCCCGACCGCCGGTCCCGTCGGCACCGGCCAAACGCACAGAACGCACCATGTCCTTCCCCCGCCTACGCTCATGCCGCTCGGTCACCGTGTACCGCGCGGTGCGGACACAGTCACCATCGGCCCACGCGGCACCCTGCTCGCAGGCCGTGGCACTCCGGTAGCGACTGAGGTCGTCCACCGCACCGGCGGTTCTGACCAGCACCACAAACGCAGCGGACAACGCACAGCACGCGGCCAGGAACATCCATGTCCCCAGGACGCGCGTACGCAGTACCGACCTGCGGGACGTGCGGCCGCTGTCGGCCCGAATCACCACGCCATCCACCCGGTGGACCCCGTCGGCGACTTATCACACCGCGGGACGCCGGACCGATCCGGGTGCGGACCATCGCCGGGGACTTCCCCTGTGGTGAGTTCAGCGCAGCACACCAGAACCTCCCATCCGCAAAAGCAACGTCGATTCCTCCATCGCCGACCAGACCCCCGACACGCCTCGGTGGACGGCACACACGCCCTGACTCCGCCCACGTGTGAACACGCGGGTCTCCCGCGGTCGGCGGTGCCGCCGGTGTCGTGGCGAGGAGGGGGCGTGACGGTTCGACACGGCGGCGGCCATCCGGTCCGGCTACTCAGGGCGCAGGGGCGCTCCGGCCGTAAGGCCCAGGCGGGCCTGTTCCTCCTCGACGATCCGGCGCGCCATCTCGGCGTCCGATGCGTCGACCGCGTCCGGGGTGGCCTCCGCCACAGCGCTGCGGCGGACATACGCGTCGAACAGGCGCGTCTTCCTCTCGAGCATCTCGCGCACGCGTTCGTCCACCCCGCCGGTGGCGAGGAGGCGGTGCACCTGTACCGGCCTGACCTGGCCCATGCGGTGGGCACGGGCCACCGCCTGGTGCTCGATGGTCGGCTTGATCTGGGGTTCGCAGATGATGACGACGGAGGCTGCCTGCATGTTGAGACCGACACCGGCCGCCTGGATCTGCGCCAGCAGCACCGCGGGACCCGAGGCTGCCGCGAAGTCGTCGACGAGCCGCTGCCGCTGTCCAGCCGGGACGCTTCCGGTCAGCGGGCCGAACACCGCCGGGCCGTCGGGGAGCTGGTCGGCGAGCGCCTGTTTCACCACGCCCAGCACGTCCTTGAAGTGGGAGAAGACCACCGTCTTCTGTCCGTTCTCCCGGGCCTCCTGCACGATCTCTTGGAGCCGTCCCAGCTTGGCCGACTTCTCGGGACGCATGTATGCGGCCCTGCGCATCGCCATGAAATTGCCGGCGTGCACGGCTTCGAAGTAGGCGTCCTCGTCCGAGGCGCTCAACTCCTCCCACTCATCCGTCTGCTGGAGGCTGGGGAGCTCCCTCAGCACATCCTTCTGGTTGCGTCGCAGGTAGACCGGGGCGACCGCCTTGCGGAAGGCAGCGGATGTGGCCAATGCGTCCCACTCGTCCATGGACTCGGCGAGGCCGGGGTCGAGCATCCGGACCAGGTTGCGGAACTCGGCGACCCGGTTCTCCATCGGGGTACCGGTCATGAAGAGGGCACGGTCGCAGCGCTCCGCCCATTGGGCGACCGCCTGGGACCGCAGGGCCTTCGGGTTCTTCACACAGTGCGCCTCGTCGACCACGAGCATCCCGACTTCTCCGCCGCCCGGGGCAGGGAACCCGCGCAGCGCTTCGAAGGTGGTCACCGCGACCCCGCCGCGTCCCTTCCAGTCGGCGAACGCGAGGTGCCGGTCGGGGCCGTGGAGAAGCGCGGCGCGCAAGGTGCTGCGGGCTTCGATCTCCCGCGTCCAGTTCACCAGCACGCTCGCCGGGCAGACGACCATGAAGTGGCTCTGCCCCTCGGCAGCCAGGTGCGTCAGCGCGGCTATCGCCTGGATGGTCTTGCCGAGACCCATCTCGTCACCGAGGACCACCTTGCGCTGAGCGAGGGCGAAGCGCGCACCGAACGCCTGGTAGCCGCGCAGGGAGACCCGCCGGTGAGAGTCGTCGAGGCGCTGGGTCCGTACCCGCTCGGCGATCTCGTCCGGGACGAAGCCCTCGGAGGCGGCCGAGTCAGTCACCCGCCCGGAGATCCCCGCCAGCAGGCCGTAGTACTCGGCGGAGCGGAGTTCGAAGTCGACCCAGGCCGCGACGTCGCTCGAAGGTCCCCGCAGCAGATCCACCGACGCCTGGGCGAACAGCCCGGGCACCCCGGCCTGATCCGCCTCGTCCAGCAGCGACCGGATCTCCGCGACGGCCGCCAGCGCCCGGGCCCTCTTGTCCTGGCCCGCGAGCAGTGTCCGGAACCGTCCGGCGACCAGCTGAGCGTCAGCCAGCAACGGACCCAGTCGCGCCGAGAGGACGGCGGCCCTGTCGACCGCGCGCCGGGCGTCCGGGCCGGCCTCCACCAGCACGTGCAGGGCTGTGACCAGGGCGGTGGTCCGCGGCTCCGGCCGGTCCACGTCGATGTGGACGGCGACGCTCTCGTGCGCGGCGTCGGCCAGTCTTCGAGCGGCGGCGAGGAGCTGGTCGACCGTGACCTGCCCGACACCGGGTATCTGCCGCAACCGGTACGGCCCCGCCTGAAGTACACGGCCTACCGTGCGCAGTCCGCTCCTCTCCACGATGCCCAGGCGCAGCCGCGCTTCGGTGGCTTCCTGCAGTCGGGCGACGGGGATGGCCTCGAGCTCCCGTCGCACCTCGGCGTCATGGATCGGCTTCAGAGCCTCCCGTACCGCCCCGACCGCCCTGTCATGGTCGCCGGCCACTGCCCGCGCCGCCTCATACAGTCGCGCTCCCTTCGCGAGCGTCTCCCGCTCCCCACGCCCCACGCGTCCCCCTCTTCCGCCCACCCTCCACCACCGGCAAGGGCCAACAACACTCGCCAGCCAGGTCGAAGCGGCACCGCCGACCTGGGGAACACGACTACCACGATGGCTGCCCGACCGGCTACGTCGCAGGCCACATGGGCTCTCGCCGGGCAGACCCCGACCGCGCAGGCCCCCTTGGTCCCTGTCGGCTGCCCGGCACAGAGCTCTGGTTGTCGCCTCGCAGCCTGGGGTCAGAGCAGTCCAGGGGCGTACCAGGCCGCGAAAACCGATCCCATCGCAAGAGCGAGTGATGCGACGAGAACTCGTTGGCGAGGAAGAGGCGGCTTACGCAGCGTCTCCGTCGACGCCGATGAAATCCGGGCAGCTGCTGCACGTTCCGCCCAGGCGAACGAGGGTCGAGAAGCAACTCGAATCCGCCAGAGGTGCTTGGGGTCGTAGCGCACGACAATTATTTGACCCTTCTTAAAGGTGTCGAGGTCCAGCAAGTCAACGATGGCCTTGCAGCCCGCGCGAAAGGCAGGGTGATCGCCATCAGGCGCAACAGCGACTTCGAGCCGGAGTGTCACATTAGGCCCTTCGCTGAGCGCGTGTGACGATTCGACCTTTGCGAGGGAGAGCTTCATCGACCCCTGCCGGGAAGCCGAGCAAATAGCGCACGGTACGCGATTACCGCAGTCCACGGCAAGAGGTTTACGGCTATTACGCTTGACGCGAGAGCCTTGCTTCCGCTAGCTCCACCGCCACCCCCCCATGAAGGAGTCCTGAAATAAGCGCCGCAATTTCTCCTCCCAGACAGGCGTACGATATCGCCACTACTAGAATCCACACGATCGCCTGCCGCACAGTCTGAACTTGCAGCAACGACCTCGCGAGTGCTCGCTGATGCTCTTTGAAAGGCGACCATCATGAACCTCGGCATTGCCTGGTATCGTCAAATTTTCCATTCAGCCACTTCCTTCTGCGTGCGAAAGTTATTTCAGTCTTCCGTGAGGCACAGATCCTGGATAGGATTCCATTTCGAGAGCTTGGCTGCCGCCTGGTGGGCGGTTTCCGATGTCAGGTGGGACTCACCCGGATCTGTGGATGTGAGGATGATGCTGTGATTGTGTTCCGCTGCCGTCATTGCCGATCTCACGTGAGTCGGGCTGTGCGAGAGGTCGCCCTGCCCGATCCGAACGACGCGCCGATGCCTTTCCGCATGCCCGAAGGGCAGGAATGCCCCCCTCGCCTGGCCCCGGGCACGTATGCGGTCGAGCCGGAGACCCCTTTGAGTAAGTACGGGGTGCTGGGCATCGATATGTCCTGGGTTGTCCCTGCCGCGTTCGTCCTGTGCCCCGGAGACGCGCGAGGTCTGGAACCGGTTCTCGGCAAGGGGCGACGCTCGGGCTGTTGCGGGCCGGCTGGACTGGACGGCCCGAATCTGGCATGCGAACGGTGCCATGCGGAGCTCGGCACCGAGATGGCGGACTGCTGCACGTATCAGCAGATAGCTCTGCTTGCCGATGCGGTGGAACGTGCAGACGCAGACCCGGACGAGACGAGCGCGTAACCGCTGTCGGGTTGCCGACCCCACCACGGCTGGCCACTGCGTACTCTGCCGGTTCCTGCCGCACTTCCGGCGCCGGCCAGGACTCGGCCAACTAAGCGATCACGACGAACGCGGTCGGGGTGTCCGCCTCTGAGCGTCTGGGAGGGCGTGTGGCCGTAGACGCTCTTGTAGAACGCCGCAAAGCGGCCCAGGTGGGTGAATCCCCAGCGCAGGGCCACCAGTGTGACGTCTCCGGCCGCGTGGCCGCCGGCGATGGCAAGCAGGTCCTGGTGAGCGTGATCCAGTCGAACGCGGCGCAGGTGCTGCAACGGCGTCGTCCGCAGTTGTGTACGGAATTGCCGTTGGAGGGTCGAAAGGGGCACCCGAGCGGCCAGAGCGATGTCGGCCACCGAGATCGGCTCGTGGGCGTGCTCCTCGCAGTAGGCCACGGCCCGGCGCAGTGCGCTGGGCGTGGCCCGGTGCAGCAGCCGGGTCTGCGATGCGAGCTTGCGGGTGAGGGTGTGTTTCTGCGTATCGACCAAGGCGTGGACCAGTGTCTGCTCGAAGCTGCCGGCTGCCAGGGGAGAGCGGTGGAGCAGGCCGCTTTCCGCGGCGTGGGCCATCGCGCGCAAGATGGCGAGAACGGGCTCTGCCCCATGGTGCACTTCGGTGGCGAATCGCACCGATACGGGAGGGGCGTCGCCAAGACGCAGACGCAGCGCCTGCTGAACGGCGGACGCGTCGATGATCGCGAACAGGATGGCGCTGCCGGCGCTGTTGTCGAACCGTACGGACTGTTCCGGGCCGACCAGATGGGCGGGAGTCCGGACGGTGTGGCCGTTCACTTCGGCGCTGATGCGTCCTGCGGTGGCCATGCGTAGGCCGAAGACGGGCAGGTCTATGGGCCAGACCTCCGTGGCAGCACTGCATGTGACATCGAGCAGGGACACGGCGCCCCGGTGCAGCCTCCTCAGTACCGCCGACCGCGGTCCCGGGCCGGTGCGCATGCGGTTGGGGCCGAGGTGGAGGTTCGTGGCCTGGTGGAAGGCTTCGAGGTCGTCACCCCGGTAGAGGACCTCGTTGCCCCGGGGTGGGGTTGTGTGGATGGACATGGCACTCCGAGTAGCGCAGCTTGCTGGTGGGAACTGGATCACTCCGGGTCTTTGGGGGAACTGATCCCTGGTGGCGCGGCGAAGGGTTGTTTCCGCAGTGCCCTCTCTCGCACTCGGCCCGCCCGGGAACCGGCGCCACGCCATCCCCGAGCAGTCGCTCGTCTCACGTGTGCGTGGGCACCGAGCTCTTGGCGGCGTGCTCGACCGCCGCGGCCGCCAGCGCCCGGATGATCGGGTGGACCCGGGTTCCGTCGCCCGCGAGCTCGGGCTGGAACAGGGTCGCGAGGAAGAACGGGTGGCCCGGCAGTTCGGCGATACGCACGTCACCTGCGTCATCGGCGCCGCTGAAGCGCAGACCGTGCGCGCGCAACGCATCCAGATGGGGCGTGCCGAGTCCGTACGAGCAGTGGTACCGCTCCAGGGTCCGCTCGGCTCCCAGGACACGCTCCGCCAGTGATCCCGCCTCTACCGTGACCGCTCCCTCGTGACCGACCAGGGAGCACGCCAGAGGAACGATCAGCAAGTCCTCGGCCTCCGGCTGGTTCTCCGCATGTTCAAGGCCGACGAGCCCGCAAACGTCACGCGCGAACTCCAGGACCGCGTGCTGGAAACCACCGCAGGTACCCAGAAACGGGATCCCCGCCTCACGGGCGGTGCGGACGGCCGCGATCGCCCCGGCTTCGCTGTCGTACGGGCTGCCCGGCACCAGCCAGACGGCATCGAACCCGGCGAGGGAGCCACCGGATTCCGCTTCCCGGGTCGGAATCCAGTAGGCGTCCAGGGCGAGCTGGTCGCGCTGGACCAGTGCGTCGAGGAGTTCAGGGATACGGGCGTGGGCTCGCACGCCGGGCGAACGGTCGCCCACCAGGGCGAGACGGGCTGTCCAGAAGTTCCCGGGTTGAGGCATGCGCACATCCTGCCCCAGTCATCGAGTTCAGCACCAACGATTAAGATTCATGGTTCGATAAGCAATACTGATGGACATGGATCCGCACCTCCTCCGCACCTTCGTGGCCGTGGCGCGCTGCGGTTCCTTCTCCGAGGCGGCTCGTGAGCTCGGCTACACCCAGTCGGCCGTGTCCCAGCACATCGCCGCGCTCGAGAACGACCTCGGAACACTCCTGCTGCAACGGCGTCCGGTCTCTCCGACGGTCGCAGGCATCCGGCCACTGGAGCACGCCGGGCCGCTGCTGCTGCGACTGGACGCCGCCCGCGCGGACATCGCGCGTCTGACTGCGGCACCAGCCACCCGCATCACCCTCGGTGTCTCACCGCCGGCCATGACGTCACGGCTCACCCTCCCTCTCGCCGGCATCCGCCGGACGCAGCCCCTCCTGGAGGTGGCACTGCGGGTGCTTGGCCGCGAAGCCGTCACCCACGAACTCGCGACCGGCACCCTGGACCTCGGCCTGATCGACGGCATGGCCGCCCCCAACGACCCGCAGCCCGCGCGACTCCGTCCCATCCTGCCTTCACCTGCGTCTCTCGCCACAATCTCGGCGATTTGACAGGAGTTGACCGAGCCGTGGTGCGCGCCGGGTGAGGCGGAGCTGTACGAACGGCACGGACACCGGCGCTTGAGGGCAGCGGGAGCCGGTCTTCACCGGCCACGTTGTGCTTGCCTTGCCCCGTTACCCGCGCACCAACCTGCCGCGTGAAGCACTGTCGGAGCTGTGCGACGTCGGGCTCGATCGTCAGCGATGCGATCGCGGAGTCAGGCCTCTGCTCACCCGACGCGGCTGAGCCCGGCCCGATCGGCCGGCGACTGCGAACCCCGGCCGATGTCTTCGTGCACGCCGCCGCCGACGGTGTCGTGCTGCGGATCGACGACATGGACCGTGGGGCGAGTACTTCCCGGAAGCGATCGCCGTCCCAGTCGTACGCCTTCAAGCCACTGGTCGCGGCCCGAGGGGGACGGTTACTCGCCGCCGGGTGTACGCGGATGATCCAAGCGGGAGAGCCAGTTGGTGAGCAGCGTTTCAAGCGACTTGGCCTCGGCAGGCGTCAGCAGATCCAGCAGGTAACGTTCGTTACGCATGTGGTCGGTGAAAGCTCGGTCGATCAGTTCGCGTCCGGGGCTGGTGAGGGCGACGATCCGACCGCGTTGGTCGCCGTCGGAATGGCGGCGGGTGACGAGTCCGGCTCGCTCCAGGCGGTCGATTCTCTTCGTCATCGCACCGGTGGTGACAATGGTGTGCACGGCGAGCTCGCCCGGCGCCCGCTCATAGGGCTCACCGGCGCGGCGGAGGGCGCACAGAACGTCGAACTCTCCCTCACCGAGACCGTAGCGGCCATAGACGAGACAGAGTTCCTCGGTGAGCCGGTCGGCCAGGCGGTGCAGTCGGCCGATCACTCCCTGCGGGCTGACGTCGACGTCGGGTCGCTCGCGGCGCCAGTCAGCCTGGATACGGGCCACGCGGTCCAGCGGTTCACCTTGCTCCATGCGCCTCATAATAGCTTCCCGGGAAGTTATATTAGCTTCCATGGAAGCTAATATACGGTGGGTGGCACTGACCGCAGTCGCGCCGACGGCCTGGGGGACCAACTACTTCGTCACCCACGAGTTCCTGCCGGCTGACCGCCCGCTCTACGGGGCTGCCCTTCGGGCGCTGCCCGCAGGCCTGGTCCTTCTGGCGTTGCGCAGGCAGCGGCCCCGCGGCGGGTGGTGGTGGCGGTCCGCGGTGCTCGGGCTGCTCAACATGAGCGTGTTCTTCGTCCTCGTCTATGCCGCCTCCCAGTCGCTCCCGACGAGCGTCGCCTCGACCGTCATGGCGGTGTCCCCACTGACAATGATGCTCATCGCCTGGCCCCTGGTGTCCGAGCGACCTCGGACCGCTCACCTGGCCGGCGCCACGATCGGACTCGGCGGGGTCTGCCTCATGCTGCTCACCGGCGTGGAACGGGTGAGCGTGCCGGGAGTCCTCGCCTCGGCCGCCGCCGTGCTGGTGTCGTCGTTCGGCCACATTCTGACCAAACGGTGGGGTGCCGGCGCTGATGTTCTCGCCTCGACCGCCTGGCAACTCACCGCCGGAGGCCTGCTCCTCCTCCCGGTCGCCGCAGCCGTGGAGGGCTCTCCGCCCGCGCTCTCCACGCCTACGCTCCTCGCGTTCGGCTACGTTGCCCTGATCGCCACCGCGCTGGCCTTCGCGGCCTGGTTCACCGGGCTGCGGCACCTGCCCGCGGGGACAGTCGGACTGATCGGGCTGCTCAACCCCGTTACCGGTGTGCTGCTCGGCACAGCGGTCGCAGGAGAGGTACTGACCGTTCAGCAACTGTGCGGGCTGTTTCTGGTCCTGACCGGAGTCGTCCTCGGCCGGCCCAAGCGCGCGGGCAACTCCGGTGCCGGAGATGATCTCGCGGTCCGGCGTGAGGTGGCAGATTGAGGAGGACAACCGCGAGGCGAAGCAGCTGCTCGTCCGGATGCTCGCCACTTCCTCCGACGCGAACATCCGCCTCCTCGTATGCGTCCGCCCGGAACTCACCGAGGAACAACGCCTCCACATCGACTACCGCGTCTCCCCGGAAGACCGTCTCTCCCCACTTGCCTGGGTACTCGAGGAAGGCCGACACGATACCGATCTCCTGCGTCGCTGCGCGAACTCCGCACACCCGTGGCTCCGTCGCAGCGCAGCGGCTTGCCCTGCGCTTCCAAACGACCTCGTCGGTCAGCTCGCCCGCGACAATGACTTCGCCGTACGCCTCCTGCTGGCGGAGAACCACCCCGACGCCCCCGCCGATCTCCTTCTCGATCTCTACCTGACCAGCTCCCACCGCGCCGTAGACCTGCTCGTCCGGCACCCCAACTTCCCCACTCACGACCTCGCCGCCCGCTTCGCCCAAGCCCTCGATCCCGTCTATCGACGCCTGGCCTTTCTGGACCCGGGCCTCGATCCGCAAGCCCTGGACGCCCTCAGCCGACACCCGCACACCAGGGAACAGGCAGCCGCGGACCCCCGGCTCCCCCTGCCTCGTCTCCGGCAGATGCTCGCCGACCCCGACACAAGCTACGCAGCGGCGGCCAACCCCTCCCTCCCCGCCGCGGATATGTACCGCTTGCTCGATGATGCCGGAGTGTCCCGCTGGGGGCCGTCGATGAATTAGTGAGGCGACCCGGAAGCCGGCCAGGGCACTGACCACGCGGGCGCGGTGGCCCATGCGGCGTTCGAGTTGCTGGGGGCTCCGGTCCAGGAGCCGGATGGTGTAGGTCGTCGAACGGCCGGCGGCATAGGCCAGCATGTAGCCGGCGAAGAGGCCGCCGCGTCGAGGCTGTTGGTGTTGCCGCCGTTCGAGCAGCAACAGCAGTGCCATCGCGCCCACGTCCCACAGTGACTTGTACGGAGACGTCGGGTGGTACAGCGCGATGCTTGGGCTGCCGGCGGGCCGGTTCGCGATGTTGACGTGCGCCGCCCACGTCGGCCATGTGTCCGTGGCCAGCTCTATGGCGGCGTACCTGCTACTCGTTCATGTGTACGCAGATAGACGGGAGTTGTACGCTGCAAAGGTGGAGGGGGACACGTATCGCTTTGGGGAGTACGAGCTGGACACGGCTCGGCATCAGCTCCGGCTGGCCGGCGAACCGGTGCACGTAGAGCCCCGGGCCCTTGACCTGCTGCGACATCTGGTCGAGCATCGTGACCGCGTGGTGCCGAAGAATGAGCTGCTCGACGCGGTGTGGGGAGACCGCTTCGTCAGCGAGGCCGCGCTCACCACGGCGCTGCGGACCGCGCGGTTGGCCGTGGATGACACCGGCAGCCGACAGCAGGCGATCCGCACGGTGCACCGGCGGGGTTACCAGTTCGTGGCTGCGGCGACGGTCCTCGGGGCGGGGGTGCCACCCGACGGACCCGGCGGTGACGCCGGTGTGCAGCCGGCGGCGGGCGGTGGGCCGCTCGGCGCCGATCGTCAGACCATCCGGTTCTGCCGGGCCGGTGACGGAACGCGCATCGCCTATGCCGCCGTCGGCTCGGGCCCGCCCCTGCTCAAGGCGGCCAACTGGATGTCCCATCTCGACCTGGAGTGGACGACTCCGGTGTGGTCGCACTGGCTGAGAGGGCTCGCCCGCAACCACCGGCTGATCCGCTACGACGAGCGCGGGTGCGGTCTGTCCGACTGGGTGGTTCCGCGCTTCACGTTCGAGGACTGGGTCGACGATCTGGAGACCGTGGTCGAGGCCGTGGGGCTCGACAGGTTCCCTCTGCTCGGGGTGTCGCAGGGCGGTGCGGTGGCGGTGGCCTATGCCGTGCGCCATCCGGAGCGGGTCAGCCGGCTGATCCTCGCCGGGGCCTACGCCCGGGGACGGCAGGTCCGGGCCCGAAGCGAGACCGAGGGCGCCGAGGCGGCCCTCGACCTGGATGTGGCCAGGGTGGGATGGATCCACCAGGACCCCAGATTCCTTAGGGTCTTCGCCTCCCAGTTCCTGCCCGACGGCACGCCGGAGGACTGGGACCGGTTCAGCGCTTTCCAGCGGCAGACGACCTCGCCGTCCAACGGGGTGCGCTTCCTTGAGGAGTTCGCCGGGATCGACGTGTCCGACATCGCCCACAGGGTGGCCTGTCCGACGCTGATCCTCCACTCCCGGGACGACGAGCGGGTGCCGGCCTCGCAGGCCAATGAGCTGGCCGCGCTCATTCCCGACAGTCGGCTGGTCCTGCTCAAGAGCCGCAGTCACCTGCTCACCGCGTTCGAACCGGCCTGGGACGAGTTCCTGTCACACATCGACGCCTTCCTGACCGAGTGAGCCGCGTGGCCTCGGAAATCCGGCAGCCGAGGCCACGCCGGGCCTCTGCCAGCACCGGACGGCCGTGACCGCGTCATCAGCCATTCGGGTCGACGAAGGCGGTCCTGGCGACCGGGCGTGCGGGGCAGGCCCGGGTTGCCCCCAGAACTGCTCGGCCTGATTCCCCGGGCGGGCCCCGCGCCGGCCCACGTGCGGGCTGCTCGAACTCCGGCCGTCTGCTGTTGTCGGTGCTCAGGGGCGCGGCCTGCAGCGCGCAAAGCGAACATCCCAGCAGCCGCACCTACTCCGCTGGCGTCCGGTTCGCCGGACGTGGTGCTCGCACGCGCCCGTCAACCCGGCTCGCCCACTGAGAGAAGCACCCTCAGCCCGTCCTCAGCCCGCCCTCAGGCGAGCCTCAGACCTCCACCAAGCCTTGGCCCCCCTGCGGGCCCGATGCTTGAGCGGTGCCGGGCCGAGGAGCAGTCGTGAAGGCAGCCCCCCAGCCCGGCGCTCACCTCAGACACGGGACAACGCGAGAGAGAAGGACAGAAGATGCGACTCGACAACACCAGGACGTCCGGTCAGGCCCGGACTCGCCGGGGGCTGGCGCTGCTGATCGCGACGGGGGCGGGGCTGGGCTCCCTGCTGCTGGGAACGGTTCCCGCGCACGCCAACGCCACCACCAAGCACGTTGCGGCGGACGGGATGTCGGTCCAGTTCAAGACGAGCGACAGCAGCAAGAACGTGCGGGGCGACATCACCTTCACCGTGAACGCGGACGGCAACTGGAGGATCGACGCCGACGCGACCAACCCGCGGCCCGCGGGCCGCAACGTCCACTGGGTCTGTGACCTGTCGTGGGACGCGGCGGACGTGAGGCACTCGACCGGCACGAAGTGGGTGCCCCGCAAGTCGACCCGCACCCTCACCGCGGCCGCGTACGACCCCTTCGTCCAGGCGGACTTCGCCACCATCGCCGCCCGCGGGACGGCCGACTGCGACATCGTCATCGGCTAGTACTCCAGCTGTAGATCGTGATCTTGCTGGGGGCGTGATCGAGAGCCTCAGCTGGCCGATGTGCGTGTTGTGCTGAGGGGTCTGGGGCGTTGGGCCAGTCTTGAGCCCGTCGGGACCGTAGCAGTGGGCCCGCGCCCCAGGTGTCGGTGGCTGCACGTACGGTCTGCGCATGACTGATCAGTGGTGGGTGGGCGTGCGTCAGCGGCTCGTGGTGGCGGGTGCAGGGCCTTCCGGCAGCAGGGTGTTTGGGGCATTGGGGCACAGGTGGAGAGGACTTCGACGACATCGAGGACTTCGACGACGCCATCGAGGCTTGGGACGAGCGGTGGGAGGCCATCATGTTCGCCCCGGAGCGCACCGCCGGCGCCATCGTGATCTCCCACCTGGGCTGCGCCCAGAGAGAATGGCTGATCATCAACGGCAGCCACCGTGGCACGATCTGGTCCGATTGCCGGGTGGACGACGTCGACCTCGCCCCGCTGCTCGACGACGACGGTACGCCGGTGACGTTCGCCCGCTGGTACACCGACTGGCTGGAGAAAGCCGAGCGCACAGCCCTGTCGGCACCGTAGGCCCATCGGCCTGTGCTGTTGAGCGTTACGGTGAAACGGGCTAAGCAGGGCCCTCAGCCAAGGTGGGCCGGTGTGGAGACGGGTGCGGCCACCGTTGATCATCGTGACTTGTGTGGAGTAACGATGAGACGGTGGCCGCAGGTCACAGCATAGATCCCGTCCGTTGGCGGGATGCGTTCGAGGTGGCCATGGGCCGGATCGCGGGCCGGTTCGTCCGGGTCGAACCACGGATGCGGGCCGGGCGGTTGGTGCTGGGCCTGCTGGCGGACCTGCCGCGCAAGAACTGCTGGACGATCGCGGAGTGGGCCGGGGAGACCAGCCCGCACGGCATGCAGCATCTGCTGTGCCGAGCCGTTTGGGATGCCGACGGCATCCGTGACGACGTGCGCGAATACGTCGTCGAGCACCTCTATGACGAGGCCGCGGTCCTGGTTGTCGACGAGACCGGCGACGTGAAGAAGGGCACCCACACGGTCGGGGTCCAGCGCCAGTACACCGGCACCGCCGGCCGGATCGAGAACTCCCAGGTCGCGGTCTACCTCGTCTACGCCGGGACGCGCGGGCACGCGGCGGTCGACCGGGAGCTGTACATCCCGCGCTCCTGGACGTGCGACCCGGACCGCTGCCGGGCAGCCGGACTCGGCCAGGACACCGTCTTCGCGACCAAGCCGGAACTGGCCCGCACGATGATCGAACGATTCCTGGACGCCGGACACCACGTCGGCTGGGTCACCGGGGACGAGGTCTACGGCGGCAACCCAAGACTCCGTACGGCTCTGGAGGAACGCGGCATCGGCTATGTCCTCGCGGTGGCCTGCTCGGCCGAAGTGCCCACCGGCGCAGGCAAGTTCCGCGCCGATGCCCTGGCGGCGAAGGTGCCGAAGCGGGCCTGGCAGAAGCTCTCGGCCGGACACGGCGCGAAGGGGCAGCGATTCTACGACTGGGCCGTCATCGACCTCGCCGAGGCAGCCCCGGGCCACCACCAGCTGCTGATCCGCCGCAACCGCAGCACCGGTGAACTCGCCTACTACCGCTGTCACTCCACCACGCCGGCATCCCTGGCCACCCTGGTCAAGGTCGCAGGTTCCAGATGGCGGGTGGAGGAGACCTTCCAAACAGAGAAGGGACTGGCCGGGCTGGATGAGCACCAGGTCCGCCGCTACCCCTCGTGGGCCCGCTGGGTCACCCTCGCGATGCTGGCCCACGCCTTCCTCGCCGTCGTCCGCGCCGACGAACACGCACACCGACCCACGCCGGACGACCTGATCCCGCTGTCCTGCAACGAGATCTGCCGCCTGTTCATCGCGCTCGTCGTCCGGCCCGTCCTCGACGCGGCCCACCGGCTTGCCTGGTCCGACTGGCGCCGCCGCCACCAGGCACGATCACGCACCAGTCACTACCGGCGGCAAGCCGCATCCCAGACATGAAGATCACGATCTACAGCTGGAGTACTAGTCGTTCTCCGTTCGCGCGGGCCGGCACGCCGGCGCGACACGATCATCGGCGTCCGTGAAGTCGTCCGCCGACTTCACGGACGTCCTGTCAGAACATCACAGGGAAACACCCAGCGCCGGGTTGCGTCTGCCCGGCGGTACGGCTGTGCACCGCGCCCCGCGGGGCCCGTCCTCCCTCCCGTCGCCGCAGGCGTTCCGGCTGCCGGGCTACTCGGAGAGGAAGTTGTAGAGGTGGGTGAGGAAGGTGGGCCACGCGGGGTCGTCCGCCGTGAACAGGTGGTTGCGGCTGTCGAGCAGGACCAGCCGGCTGTCGGGGATGAGCGTGGCCAGTTCCAGGGACTGTGAGACGGGAACCCGCGCGTCGTCACGGGCGTGGATGATCAGCGTGGGACAGGTCACGTCGTGAGCGATGCCCGAGATGTCGATGCGGGTGAACTCCTCCAGGAAGCGCAGACCGTTGGCGGGCGAGGTCGTCTGCCGCTGGTAGGCGGCGAACGCGTCCCACTCCGCGGGAGTGGCGTCGGCGAGGAACTGGGAGGCGAAGTAGCGCAGGAAGCTGCTGTCCTGCGAACGCCATCCGGCGCGGGCGATGTTGAGGTCGACCTCGGCGGCATCGCGCTCGGCGTCGCTGCCCGCACGGATCTGCTGCCCCCGGGCATAGGCGGAGGTGAGGATGAGATGGCTGACGCGCTCGGGGCGAAGAGCGGCGTAGGCGACCGCCACCGCGCCGCCCTGGGACACCCCGAGCAGAGGGAAGTGGTCGAGGCCGACGGCGTCGGCCACGGCGTCGAGGTCGGCCACCAGGTCGTCGAGGGTGAAGCTGCCCATGTCCCATGAGGAGAGGCCGCAGCCGCGCTCGTCGTAGCGGATGAGCTGTCGGCCGCGGGTGAGCCCGTCGAACCAGTGCGCCCACATCGGGTTGGTCCGGTCGAGGTCGAGGTGGGTCAGCCAGTTGGCGGTCTTCACCAGGGGCGGGCCCTCGCCGGTGCGGGCGTAGGCGATGCGGGTGCCGTCGGCGGACCGGCAGAAGCGGATGACCTCGTGGTCCGCCTCCGCCCCTGCCGGGATGCCGGGGGCCGTGGCCGAGGAGGCCGGAGGGGTGGCAGCCACCGTCGTCGGCGCGACGAAGCGATAGCCGTGCGGGTGCATGGTGCGAATCATCTGCTGTCGTGTGTCGCTGTCACCGATCGCTTGACGGGCCGTGCGAATCAGGGCGGCGAGTGTGGCCTCGCCGACCGCGCGTCCGTGTCCCATCATGTCGCGCAGCTCTTCCGCCGGCACGACGCGGCCCCGGTGCTCGACCAGATGACACAGGAGCTCCAGAGCCTCGGGCTCGACGTCGGCCCGCCGTCCGTCAAGGCTGAGGCGACGGCGGTCCGCGTCCAACGCGTACTGCCCGAACCGAAAAACCGCGCTGTCCACACGAAAACTTTACAACGTCCCTGCAATCTGCGGCAGTTGGGTACCCGCCCAGGGCACCCTTAGTTTGCGATTTATGGACAATGCCGTTGACTTTAGGGATCCGGTGGCGGTTTCACGGCTGGGATGATCTTGACTGCTTGGTGTGACGTCCTGGTCGGTTGTACAGGTTTGGGACGGCCGGGGTTCCAGGCTGGGAACTTGGACATCTTGCGTTTGACCTGGCGTAGGACGGTCCGCAGCCGTCGGGGTGGGTTGATTTCCTGCCACAGCTCGGTGCAGAAGTGGGTGATCTCGGCGGTCAGGTGCTCAGGGGGGAAAAGCGCCGGTCAGCGAAGTGACGCTGCGGCGGGCGGCGCGCAGGGCGGCGGCGAAGGACAGCCGGTCGGGATCGATCGGGGTGGCGTGGTGGAGGGCTGCGGTGTGCATCAGGGACCGCAGTGCGGTGTGAACGGCCAGGTGCGCGTAGATCTCTTGCTCTACCAGGTCGGGGCTCTTGCTGGTCAGCACGTTGCCGGAGTCGATCTGGGTGGTCTTCCATTCGGCCAGGGTGGTCTCCGCTTCCCACCGCTCCGCGTACAGCGCGGCCAGTTCTCGGCCTGGGGCCGCGGTTGGGTCCATGAGCGTGGTGGCGAGTCGGTAGTGCTCGTCCGGGGCGCGGCCGGCATCGTCCAGGACGTACTCGACCACCCGGACGCGCACGTCCTGGACCGGTTGCCTGCTGCGGCCCCGGCCGCCGTGCACGGTGGCGATCCACGAACCGTCCGCGAGGACCTGTTCGGGTGTCAGTTTCCACAGCTTGGGCACCCGCCACAGCAGGTCGGCGCCGGTTGCCGCGAGCTGCTTCCACAGATGCACCCCGGGCAGGCCCCGGTCTGCCAGTACCAGCATCCCCGGCCGCAGGCTGCGGGCGAGCTCGGCCGCCAGGCCCCGTTCACCGGACCGGTAATGCCCGACCTCGGCATCGGTGACCACATGCGTCCCGGACTCGATCAGCGCCACCACCCGGGCCAGTGGGTACCCCGACGGTCCCCCCGTCCGGGCCGCCGGCCGACCCAACGCCTCCTCGTTGGCCGCAGTGTCGGCCGCCTCGAGCGTGGTGCCGTCGATCGCCATCAACCGCAGTCCCCGCCAGAACGCCCCCGGCGTCGACTCGTCCGCCACTCCCGGCCCCACCTGTGCCAACAGCTCACGCAACGGGGTGAACCGCCCCGTGTCAGGTAGAGACTCGATTCCGTGAAAGGCGCGATGGTGCGGCTGCACGGACACGGCATAGTGCACGGCGACATCAAGCCCGAGAACATCCTGTTCGGCCACTATGCCGACGAAATCTTCGAGCGGCCCGCCAGTTGGCAGACCTGGCTCTGTGATCTGGAGACCATGGCGCCGACTGGTCAACCCACCAGCTCGCGCATGACACCGGCGTACGCGGCGCCCGAACAGGCGCACGGTGCCCTCGCGGTGTCAGCGATGGACGTCTGGGCCTGGGGAGCGAGCTTCCGGGACGGCCTAGCGGCCGCCGAGCCAGCAGACCGGGCCGACTGGGAATGGCTGCTTAACTTGGTGAGGCGGACGCTTGTGACCGCGCCAGCGGACAGGCCCAGTGCCCAGGAGATCATCGACACCTTCGCCCGCCACCTGGCCTTCGGAGACCAGGCCGACTTGGCCATCGGCGCTGGCGCGGAAGCCGTGACACGCTATCCGCTGGATTCGATGCCGATGCTGCCCAACTCCTTCCCCCGGCGTCCCGGCAGCCACCTCGTCTCCGCGAGTTTCGGCTGGGCGGCCTGGCTGCCGGAGTGCGGCCGCCTCTACGAACTGCAGACCGTGCCGGCGCTGCTGCGCATCGAAGAGCTCTCCAGCCGTGTCCTCGGAGACCCGGCAGATCCCTCCTCGGCCTGGGCCGTGCTGCGTAAGCGTCCCAAGGCGGCAGCCGTCCCCGCGGGTCCCGGTGCCGGCTTGACCATCCGACTGGTATCGGCACCGGGGAGCTCCACGGAGACGAGTTCGATGCCCCGAAGCGTCGCACTGACCTTCATGCGGCATCTGACCACGTCCCTGGTGGAACTGGTCGAAAAGACGGGTGGGCAGGCCGAGTTGGACCGGCTCGGTGCGGTGGCGCGGGCCTGGGACTCGCTCGGGGAGTTCGAGGTTGAGTCGGACACGGCGATCCTCGCCCAGGCATGGCTGAGCCTCGACGACCTCGAACGCGCGCTGCCCTACATTCGACGCTCCTACACCGCGGACCCGACTAACCCCTCGGCCAAGGCTGCGATGCGCCTCTACTATCTGCTGACCGGCGACAGCGCCACGGCCGCGAAGGTCGCCCTCCAGCCCAATCGCAGCCAGGATGACGGACTGGCCCTGCGCTGGCTGGTGCTCGCCATGCGGGACCTGCTGGAGGCGGGGGATCTCAAGGAGCTCGGAGCGCTGCTCGACCTGCTGCCCGACTCCAGGATCGACACCGTCGAACTCATCCGCTGCGTACGGGCGGGACGGCTCGGGAGGGTCAAGTCCGATCCCCAGTGGCCCGGGCTGCGGGAGCATTTCTCGACCGTCGCCGGCACAATCTCGGTCCAGACGCTCCGTTGTCTGGTCGAAGCCGCGTTCCAACGCGGCGAGCTCGACTATGCCCGCAGGCGGGCCGCCGTCGGCCGGACCCTGCCCGCCCTGAGGCTTCCGGTCAATCACCAGGACCGGGCCGCGATCGAAGCGGTGGCCCTGGGCCGGAATCCGGCGGAGCGTGGGCTGACGGCGCGACTGGAGAACCGTGCGGAGCTCTGGGCTGCTGACGGCCGCCCCGAGGACGACCCGCTCACCGGGATGTGCCTGGAGGCCGCGGAACGCTGGGTGCACGGAGCGGGACGCACCACCATCTCTGCGGGCACGGAGGAGCTGGTGCGGCGCAGTGGGCTGCTCCTGGCGGAACGTGCCGAGCTGGCGCGGCGCAGCGAGCGGCACTGCGCCGTCTGCCGCTCCGGGGAACAGGTCGCCGAGCTGTCGGTCTGCGGGGCCTGTCACCGGGTGTTCTGTTCGCGCTGCGTCGACTTCGCCAAGCTCCGCCGACGCTGCGCCTGTGGCGGTGATCTCGTGCATCCGTGCCCGCCATTCAGCCGCCTTACGCGGAGATGACGCAGAAGAAGGCGTCGTCGTCCCGGGCCACCGACATCCGGCCGTACGAAGAGTCGGTTGGCGGCACCAGGGTCTCGCCTCCCGAGTCGACGATCCGGGCGGCGGCCATGTCAGTGTTGGTCACCGCGAGGCAGGCTTCCCGATCGCGCAGAGCGTATTCGCCACCGCGATGTTCACAGCGACGTGGTCGGTCCCGTATCTGGCCCTGGGCGTGGTGAGGTGGCCAGCCGCGGCGATCGGAGTTGCGATCGCGGGGGTGGACTGGGCCTGAGGGCACCTCACTTCACCATGGACGCCCTCCAGCGACCAGCCCGAGCACCCTGAACCCCGTGCACACCAGCCCACCTGAACTGCAGCTTTCACGATGCACACTGCCCAGTGGGGCGGCGCCACCTGGCGCCGCCCCACCTTCACCGAACCGCTACAGCCGTTCGGCTAGACCCACGTCTTCCCCTTCGCGTTCGACTTCAACTTGTGCTTCTTGACCTTGTCCTTGCAGAGCCGGCACGCGGTCTGCTTCGCCTTGCCGTAGGTCCAGGCAGTGATCTTTCCTCCCACACTCCTGCCGACCGTGTTGTTGTACGAGTCGGCCTTTGAGTCGCGCTTCGCCGCGGCGGACTTGCCGGCGTTCTTCTCGTGCGCGTTGCCGAGGGACTTCGCGAGGTACGACCCGACCGACCAGGTGAGCATCGCCTGCCAGATGCAGTGGCGGTAGGCGTTCTGCTTCGCTCCGTTCGAGTACCTCTTCTTGGCCTCGCTCAGTGCCCAGTTGGTCACGTAGATCATGTCCGCGCACCACAGGAAGAACAGAGCGCAGATCGCGGCTTCCGGTACGAGCCCGCCGATGGCGTAGTTCCCGCTGATGTCGTAGCAGTTCACCGGGTCGCCGAAGCAGTAGTCATAGGAGCTGGCGTTGCCTCCGACGATACGGTCGGTGGAGAGGAATCTGCCCGTGGCCGAGTCGTACAGGCGCACCCCCATCAGTGTGGCGGTGCTCGGCGTCTCCGACGAGCGCCGCTCCGCGCCGATCCAGCCGTACCGGGCCGGGTCGGTGCCGGGAAGGCGGTTGCCGAACTCGTCGTAGCTGTTGACCACCGGAGTCGTGGCGTCCACCAGCGGAAGCTGCGTGGCCACGTCGCCGTGGATGTTGGTGAGCTGGAGGACCACGTCACCGGTGGCGCCGGTCGTGGCGATCAGGTCTCCTGTCAGGTCCGACAGGTTCCGGGTGATCCTGCTGTCACCCTCGTTGATCCACGTGGGGTTGTCCCCGTCGGCCCCATAGTGGTTGCGCTTGGTCGAGGCCGTCGACCAGGTCCCGTTGTCATCCTTGTTCTCGGTGGTGAATGAGGCGAGCCTGCCAGCCGCGTCGAGGTCCCAGGTGGTGCGCTCGGAGCCTGCCGTGATCTGGCGGACGAGATCGTTGGCGAAGTAGGAGTTCTGGGCTCCGCTGCTCTGGGCGGTGGTGCGGCCGAAGGCGTCGTAGACCGTACCGGTGGAGATCAGCCTGTCGGCGGTGTCGTACGTGGAGTTGACCGTCTTCGTGGTGGGCGCGCCGCCGTCCACGTCGTCGACCGTGGTCACCAGGGACGTACGGTTGGTGTTGGCGTCGAACCCGTAACTGCGGTGGGTGGTGACGCCGGCCTGGGTGTCGTCGGCCTTGGTCAGGCGGCCTGCCGCGTCGTAGGTGTAGCTCTGGTACGCTCCGCCGCCCGTGTAGGTGGTGCGGGACACGACCTGGCCGTGGATGTTCTCACTGACCGACTCGCCCTGGATGGTCCAACCGGACTCCCAGTGCCAGTAGCGCGAGGTCTCGTTCCCCGTGGGGTCGAGGTTGTATTCGACGTCGATGTTCCATGGCAGCCGCTGCTTGTAGAGGCGGCCGTCGGAGTCGTAGGAGGCGCTGACGTCGCCCGTGCTTCCGAGCGCCGAGTCGTGCATTCCGGTCGGCTGGCCGGTGAGGCTCTGGTAGCTGTAGGTGGTCTCCGAGGGGACTGAGTCGGTCCTCCGCGTCACCCGGTCGCGGCGGTCGTACTCGGTGCGCGTGACATTGCCCGCACCGTCGTCGTACGAGATCTCACGGCCCAGCCTGTCGGTGACGTGGCGCACCGTGGTGGCCCCGTCGGAGACGGTGACCGCCTGCCCGTTGGCCGGGTCGTAGGTGATGGTCTGCGTCGGTACGGCGTTGCCGGCTCCTCCCGTGATCGTGCTCTTCGTACCGCGCCCGACGGCGTCATAGGTGGTGACCGTGGTGCGCGTCACGCCGTTGGCGGTCTCGGTGACCTTTGTCACCTGGCCCAGGCGGTTGTACTCCAGGGTTTTGGTGGGCAATTCGTCGGGGTTCGAGCCGCCACCGGTGATCTTGCCTGCGGGGCCGCTGGAGCAGAGCAGGTCGGCCCATTCGGGGCGCCCGGAGCAGGCGCCGGTCCCGTCCGCGGTCCAGTAGCGGGAAGCCACCGTCCCCGCGTCCGCGCCGTTGGACTTGGGCTGCATGCTCTTCAGGATGCGGCCCTGCGCGTCGAACTCGGAGGAGCGGGTCAGCTTGATCCCGTTCGGGTCCGTGACCGTGGCGGTGGGCAGGCCCTTGACCCAGTCGTAACGGGTGTTGGTGGTACGAACATCGCCGTCGTTCGGGTAGCCCTCGATGAATGCGCCGGTTGATGCGGTGGTCGGCTGGTCCGAGACCCGGGCCGACCCGTCGGTGGGACGGCCTTCGTCGTACCGGGTGATGGTGTGCTGGCGCGCCGCCACTTGGGTTCCGGCCGCGATGGTGGGGCTGTCGGAGTCGCCCTGGAGCTGCTGGGTCAGGGTGACCAGGTGGAGCGGGCCGTACTGCTGCAGTTGCCGCTTGCCGTCGGCGGAGAACTCCGAGACCGTGGCCAGCTTGCGGGCACGCTCCGCCGGCGAGTCGGCGAGAATGCCGAGTTGGCTCTGCGTGGTGACCTGGTAGTCGGCGTTGCCGAGTGCGAGTTCCCGGTTGGTGGCGCCCAGCTCCAGGACGACGTTGCCGAAGGAGTCGTACTGGGTGGTGGCCAGGTGACGGCCGGGCAGGCCCGTGTTGACCTGTAGGCCCGAGGCGTTGGTGTAGGTGGTGGTCGCCTTGTCGTAGTCACCGGCGTTGAGGTCGTTCCCGTTGTGGGATGCGGGCACCTGGTCGGCCGGGAAGACGGCGGTGGCGTCCGTCGGTGCGTCCGTCTGGCCCCATGTCAGGGCCTCGGCCGGGGAAAGCTGATTGGGTGCCTTGGCACCAGTGAGGGGTACGTCGTAGACCAGCGAGGCGGCTGCCGTACCGCCGTCGGTCTCGTCCTTGCTGCCCGGCTTCAGTGTCGGCCGGGACGCGGAGAGTAGCATGCCCTCGCCCGCGACCGTGCTGGAGCCGGCCTTCCCGTACGAGAAGGTCCACGGCAGCTCGCCCGGCGGGGTCTGGGTGACCACGCGGCCCGCGCTGTCGTAGGTGTAGGTCGTCTTCAGCGCGGGGGAGACCCTCGGGTCCCACTGCTCACGCAGCCGCCCCGAGGCGTCGTAGGCGTAGTTCGCCACGACCGCGGCCGTGGCGTTCGCCGCGCCGGGATCGGTGGACCACAGGCGGATGCGGGCGACCTGCCCGGCGTAGTCGCCCGGCGTGCTCCCAGTGGCCGTGGTCGTGGTGGCGTACTGGTACTCCAGGATCCGGCAGCCCTTGGTGGAAGGGGTGCTCGCACACGTGGCGTTGGTGACCGCCGAGGTGGGAGCGATCACGTACTTCGGGCGGGCCAGGACGGCGCTGCCCACGACGACCTTCTCCGAGATCAGAGAGGTGGTGGAGTTGTCCGTCGGGAGGCTGCTCTGGGAGAGCTGCCAGATTGTGGCGGCCGCATCGATCTTGGTGAACTGGGAGACGGTCCCCTCGGTGTCCTTGAGGGTGAAGGAGCCGGTCAGGCTGCCCGTCAGCGTGAGGGCCTCGGCGCCCTCCTCGGGCTTCCAGCCACCTCCGCTCGTCGCCGTGAATCCGGTCTCCTCGCCGTCGATGTCCACCACCGCGACCGAGGTGTTCGACGTCTTGCGCAGGTACAGCGATTCGGTGGCGGAGAGCTCCGCGGCAGCGCCCGCGGTCCACTGGGGACCGAAGATGGCCACCTGGCCCTCCTGCTGTCCGCCCTCGGAGGGACGGCGCGAGGAGGCCGTGCGGCTGGCCGTCAGGCCGAACGCCGAGCTGTCCGTCTCGGTCAGCACGAAGTCGCCGGTGAGCATGTTGACGTCACCCGGACCGGCGGCCTGGGTGGGCGCGGCGCCCGCCTTCCGGTCGACGGTGATCGCGGTGGCGGGGGAGGCGTCGGTGCTGGAGCCGTCGGTGAAGACCGCGCGGACGTCGATCGGGCCGTCCTCGGTGAGGCTGCTGGTGATGTTCCACACCAGTGCCTCTGACAGGCCACCGCTCACTGCGGCCGGCCAGGAGGCGAGGGCGGTGTTGTCCGCCCGGCGACGCACATCGGCGAGCGGGACGTCCTTCCAGGCATCGGTCTCACCGCGCCGGTACTGGTAGCGCACCCCGGTGTCGGAGGTCTTGCCCTGACCGGTCAGCACGGTCCGCCGTGCCGGACGGTCGCCCTGGCCCGGCGAGAGCAGGGCGGCGCCCGAGCCGGCGAAGAAGGTGAAGGCTGTGGTGGCGGAGACGTTGCCGGCGGCGTCCCTGGAGCGTGCCGCCAGGGTGTGCTTGCCCGCGCGGAAGACCGGCGTGGCCGTCACCGGCGAGCCGGTGGTGGCGATCGACTGCCACGCCCCGCCGTCCAGCTGCCACTGGACCGACTTCACGTCCGTGGCCGGGGGAGTGAAGGTGAAGTCACCGGTGAAGTCGCCGTTGCCGTCCGGCGTGCCGGACCACTGACCGGCGGGGAAGCCAGCCGAGGCGACCGTCGTCGCGGCAGGCGCCGTGGTGTCCACGACCAGTGTGCGGAACGCTGACCAGGCGCTGGTGGCGGAGCCGTCGGTGGCCCGCGCCCGCCACTTGTAGGAGCCGGCCGGCAGCGCGGCGGTCCAGTCCGCCTGGGCGCCCGAGGCGACCGCCGCGCTGTTGCCGGTGCGCAGGGCGGATGTGCCGGTGGAGGTCCACACCTCGTAGTTGAGGGTGACCTGCGAACCGTCGCCGTCCAGGGCCTTCGCCGACAGCGTCGGCGTGGTGTCGTTGGTGGCGGCTCCGGCAGCTGGGGCTATGAGGGTCGGCAGGTCGGGAACCGAGTTGTAGGTGACCGAGAGATAAGGAGTGTTGGAGGCGGCGTTGCCGGAGTTGAAGCGCTTCCAGCCGGCCGGCTCGTTCTCGTTCGTGGCCCGCAGCCCCAGGTGGTTGCTTCCGTTGCCGTTCCCCGCCCACGCCGTGGCCAGAGAGGTCACGTCCGCGTTGACCCAGCCGTCGTTGCAGGCGCTGGAGAAGCCCTTGGTCTGGGTGCTGGTGGCGTACTTCGTCGTCCAGGCCGGCTGTGCGGTCCAGCGTGATCCGGTGCCGGCGGCCCCGGTCGACCACACCTCCCAACTGGCGGGGGTGCAGGACCAGGAGTGGTACGCGAACAGGTTGAGCTTCGCCGCGGTGATCAGCTTGCCCGTGATGTTCTTCATCGGGAACGAGAGGAACGACCGGGCCACCTGCGAGGAGCCGTTGTTGCCGAGCTTGAGGTCCGTCGAGGTCGACTGGTCGGTCGTGTAGCCCTGTTGGACGAAGGTGTCGAAGCTGGCCCCGACGCTGATCGCGGGGTCGATCGTCACGGGGAACTGTGTCGCGGGGTCGGCCAGGAACTTCGCGTCCGGCGTCAGGGTCAAAGTGACGGTGTCACCGTCCTGGACCACCTTCACCGCCACCGGGACGGTGCGCTCGTGCTCACCGGACGACGTGTCCACCCTCGCGTCCCACATCACCGGCGCGGGCATGGCGCCCACGGGCCTGCCCTTGGAGTCCTTGAAGGAGACCGAACCGTCCGGCTTCGCCTCGGCGGTCAGGCCCTTGGCCGTGAGGCTGTAGGCAATGGCACCGCTCGCGTCGACGGCGGAACGATCCTTCAGTTCCAGGAACTGTTCGTAGCCGCTGCGCGTCGACTCGATCAGGAGGTCCGTCGCAGGGAGGGCGTTCCGGTACCGGGCGACGGTGTTCTCCTCGCCCTCGATCTGCGGCGCGGGCAGTGCCCCGTACCAGCCCAGCTGAATCCGCTGACCGGTCCGGCCCTCCAGCGTCACCAGGGGAACGCCAGCCGAAGCGGTCTTCCTGCCGGTACTCCTCAGCCCCTTGGGAGCCGCGCTCCGGCCAGCCAGGCGCAGTCCGTGGGGATGCCTGCGGGCCCCGACCGAACCGTCCGAGAGCTTGTGCAGGGAGATGTCGACGTCCTGCCATGCGCCCCGGTCGTCCTTGAACCGGATCGGTCCGGTGTGCGCCTCCTCGGTCACCGAACCGTTGGGGTTCACGTGGACCGTCGAGGTCTCGGTACGCGCGTCCAGTGCCTCGATCCGACGGTTCTGGATCTTCGCCTTCAGCCGGGCGGCAGCCACCGACCCCGCGGTCGCCGGCCCGAGGTCCTTCGCGTCGGCGGCCTTGTCGGCAGGAACGGCCGTGCGCTCGACGCCCATCGCCAGATTGGCGGTTCCGACCATGACGGTGGCTTCAAACGCCATCGTCAGCACGACGGCCGCGGCCACCGGGCGCAGGCGCCTCAACTGAACGGGCGGCAGGAAGGGCTGAACGGACGGTGCGTTCGGTCGTTTTCCTGGCCACGGGAACTTGCCTGTCACTCTCACTCCTCGCACATGGTGCGGGTGTACCCCGCATGCACATGGGATCCTCACATGTCGCACACAGGTGTCAATGAGTCAGTAAGCGGAGTAAGTGCTTCCCCGGCGGGTGCCCAGGGCTCACGAGGGGGCATCCGGGGCGTCCGGCCGGAAAGGAGGGGTCGTTCGTGGCGAAATAATCATTCGAGGAGCGTGGCGAGCGGCTCACTCTTTGCTCATTCTTGACCCTCCCCGTGCCCCTTCTTCACACGGAAAAGCCGCGCCCCTGGCTCGATGAGCCATCAGATACCGGAGCGCCAGGTGTAGTTGAGTCACCTGGCGCCGGAGGTCTCTTCCGGGGCGAGGCTGGTGAGGGCCGGGTGGTGAGCAGTACAGGGTTGTCGTGGACCTGTTTCAGTCCGAGCAGTCCGCGGGTGAGCCGTCGGCGGCCGCGGTGATTTCCACGCGGTATCCGGATCCGGAGCCGAACTCGGGGCCGGGATTCCGCTCCTCCGCCTCCAGGATCTCCTTGGTCAGGAAGTAGACGTCCAAAGCGGTCGCCCGGTCTCCTTCGGCCCTGGTGAAGCAGAGGCCGGCGAACTGTCCGTCGTTCGATGACTCCTGGTCGGGGCGGTCCGGCTTCCAGCCCTCTTGCTCCGCCACGGTCCGGTAGTGCGCGGCCACTTCGGCCTTGTCTCCCCGGAGGACGTAGGTCCGCGAGGCGTACAGCTGCGCGTCGCCGCTGTCCTGCCAGCAGCCGGACTCCAGCTTCTCGAAGCCCTTGGGTACGACGGCTCCTTCAGGCCGTGAGCCCAGGACGCCGTACGACTCCAGCTTCTCGACCCGGCTCTCGGTGCCATCGCACCCCGAGGCGGACGCGGCGTCGGCGATCGACTGGCATCCGGTGAGAGCTCCGGCTGCCACCGCCACCGTCAGGAGCAGGCCGGCACAACGGCCGGTTCCCGTGTGAAGTGACAAGTCGACTCCCCTAGTTGATAGGACCGGGCGGCCGGATTTCCGCAGGCCCCGGGGGGCGCGCACGGCCGGTCACTTTAGCACGCTGCTCCTCGGCTCTCCCGGCGAGAAGAAGAGGTCCGGTTCCCATCTGACCTTCAGTGAGCAGTGTGTATCGTGAAAGCTGCAGTTCAGGTGGGCTGGTGTGCACGGGGTTCGGGGTGCTCGGGCTGGTCGCTGGAGGGTGTCCATGGTGAAGATCGTCTGACCGGTCGGTCGGGAGGGTTCTCTGGTTCTGCTGCGCCTGTGCGAGCGGGCCGCCTACGACCCGTCACCGCGTCGATACGCCACTCGCTGCCGCGTGACGGACTCGTCGAACGGCTGCGGGAGTTCGGTGCCACGCCCGTGCTCGACAACGAAGGGATTCTCGACTTCTTCTCTGCCGATCATTCGCGCGGACTTCGCCCTGAGCGAGCTCTCTCCCGAGTACGGATACGACCGGCCACTCCCCGTTCCCGTCCTGGCACTGGGCGGAGCGGACGATCCGCTGGTCACCGAGGACCAGGTGCGGGCCTGCTCCCTGCACACCGCCTCCCGCTTTCAGGCACAGATGTTCCCCGGGTCCCACTTCTTCCAAGCCGAGAACGAACAGCTGGTGATGGACCTGCTCCGGTCCGAACTGCGCTGGCTCGGAACGGGTCATGTCCCCTGTGGTGGTGTAGTCGATCAAGCTGGCGGAATCCCCAGGCCGCGACGCGAATCGCCCTCGCCGGAGGCCCCGTTGAGGCTCATCGAGCCGGGACCAGCGGTGATCGCACGACGGCCTGCAGCGGCAGGTACCGGACGGCTCCGAAGCGGAGGCCACGGACCGTGATCGGCTACACCACGACGGGGACATAACCGAGATCTCCGCGGATCCGGCTTCCCCAGCACCCCGGTGCGCGCTCTGCCTTCGGGCAGCAGCGGCGCCGGGGTGCTGTGTTTTTTCTTCTTCGTGGCTCACTTTGCTCGCCCCGTGAAGGCGGTGAGTGCAAGGGATCAGCGGAGCTGATCCGGGTCTGGCATTGAAGAACATCCTCGTCATGCCAGGAGTCGAGCCATGAACTGCCCGAACTGTGCCAGCGACATGGAGTCGAGCGCCTGTGGCGTCCGCTCTGACCAGAAGGTCAAGAAGGTCACGCACACGTGCTCCGAGTGCGGCTACAGCGAGACACGCTGAGCCGCTGTTCCCTGCCCTTCGACTGCGGTCTCGCAGGATCCCTCGCTCTTCGTTGAGGTGTCCAAGGGTGCATCCCCCGGACGTTGCCCGCCCTTCAGGACTACGCGCTCAACCTGGGCGCGCGGGCCGACCGACTGGCGGAGCTGGAGTCCCTGCCGACGGCCAGCACTGTCCTCACCGAACTGGATGCGGTACGACGGCCGCCGGGAAACCTGGGCTGGGACGAGCGGCGCACCGCCGAGATCGCGGTCGCAGCCTCCACCCGAGCCGCCCTCACACCCCGACTGGAGATCTACCCGCGCGACTTGGACTTGGTGCGTGCGCTGAGGATCACTCAGGCCGGTGTGGTCGCCGTGCAGCCGGGCGTTGAGGAGGAGCGGCAGCCGGGCCTGACGGTTGACGCCCTGCACAAGCGGGTCGCCACCCGCTTCCCTGACCTGGGCACCGATCCGCTGGTGCCGCGCGAGCTGCCCACGGGCAGTGCACTGGTCCGCGACCTGAAGCAGGCCGGCTTCGAGCTGAAGCTGGCCACGCGCTACGACAAGGTGCTCCGCCTCATCCCGGACCGTCCGTTCGGGGACGCCCGCCGGTCTGACCTCGGCGAGCTGGGGAGCCTCGGCGGCCCGCCGATCCGCCCCCACCCAGTACGACGCGGACTAGAGTTCGCCGGTGACGCCGGCCTCCTCGATCGGTTTCCCCTCGGCGTCGACGAGCATCCCCTCGGAGCCGGGATGAGGGGCGCCGATGGACAGCCGTACGGTCTCGGCGGGAAGCGGGTCGGGTACCTCGGTCAGCGAGCACGACATGCACTCGGTGTGCCCGAAACTGTCCAGCACCCGGATGCCGGGCCGCAGTTTCCGCAGCCGGCGCAGTTCCGGCAGCGGGAACTCCTCGCCGGAGAAGAGGATCCCGCGCAGGGCGGTGAGGCTCGCGAACCTGTCCGGCTCGTGCCGCAGCACCTGCCGCCAGATCGACGGAACGCCGTTGACCTGAGTGACAGCGGTCTCCTCCAGGAAGCGCAGGAGGCGGCGCGGCCAGCGCAGCAGCGCGCGCGGGACCGGTACGCAGCACGCGAGGCTGCCCAGGGCCATACCGATGTCGAACAGAGACAGGTCGAACTGCAGGGGAGCGGTGGTGGCGACGCGCTCGTCCGGGGCGATGTCGCTGTCCGCGATGAGCATGCGGAAGTACGAGACGATGCCACGCTGCGTCATGACGACGCCCTTGGGCCGCCCCGTCGTACCGGAAGTGAAGATGATGTAGGCGGGGTCCGTCTCGACGACCGCGCGCCGGTGCCGGACGCGTTCGCGCGGCCGGGTCCACAGCTCCACCCAGGCGGGCCCGAACCGGCCGGTGCCCATGCCCGCCGGCGCCTGGATCCGGCAGGTTTCCGCGGTGGTCAGAAAAAGCGCGGGCTCGGCGAGTTCCATGATCGTCGCCACGCGCCGGGCCGGTGTCTCGGGGCTGACGGGGACGAACGTCAGGCCGAGCCGGGAGCAGGCCAACAGCAGGGCGATGGCGTGCGCGGAGGTGTCGGCCTCCAGCACGACACGGTCGCCCACGTTGAGGCCGAGCGGGTCGAGCAGGTCTGCGTAGGCGTGGACGCGCCGCTCCAGTTCGCGATAGCTGACAGCCTGCGGCACACCGCCCTCGTCCACCTCGTATACGGCGGTCCGGTCGGGCACCAGGGAGGCGCCCGTCAGCAGGAACTCGTGCAACAGGCGGGCCTCGGGGGAACCCTCGACCGCGCGAGTGAGCGTGGGGGAGGGGCCGGACGTCCTCACGGACGGTCATCATGCCGGTCATCGGTCCTTTCGCGGAGCGGGGTGGAGCGGAGTACGGACGGGGAATGCGGGATGCACCGGGGCACGGACGGGACGCGGGGCGCCGCTCAGATCCAGAAGGGAGCCGGCGGAACCTCGTCGGCGCCGGAGGCGATGAGTCCCGTGCCGGGGGAGCGGCCGCTGAGCCAGGCGAGGAGGTCGGCCTGCCGTCCGCTGACGGTGGGGCCACCGGTCCCCAGGGCGTGGACGAGATCGGTGTCGGTCGCCTCCAGACGCAGCGAAGGGGTCTTCGGCCGCCGGGCGAGTGCTTCGACGATGTCGTCGATGATCCACCGGGCGGCGTCGGCCGGTATGTCCGAGAAGCCGTAGCCGGCGTTCAGATCGGCGTGGTGGATCTCCAGTTCGCGCAGCCGGGTGGGGACCAGAGTGGAGGGCGTGCGCAGTTCGCCGGTGCGCATCCGCACTTCGGTGTGCCAGGCCGTGGGGGGCAGGGCGCGCACCGCCTCTTCGAAGCGGGCGGCGGTGTCCCGGACGTCGGCGACCAGGTCCGCGACCGGCCGCCGGGCTCCGGCCTCGATCTCGGCGGCCCGGGTGTCCATGCTCGCGTACTGCGGTGTCTCCACACCGGTGCGTGCCCAGGTGAGCAGTCGGCAGAGACTCTCCGCGGCGCGGGCGACATGGGTGATGACATGGCCGCGGGTCCATGGGGACACCAGCGTGTCCCCGGCGACCTGGGCGTCGGTGAGGGAAGTGACGGTGGCGACGAACCGGTCCGTGGACGCGTTGATCGGGTCCAGAGCCCCGAGGTCCTGCATGACGCCCCCTTGGGAATGTCCGTATTAGGGAAATGGATTTCCGTAGTACGGAAATTTTGTCGACTGTAAGTGCGATGCTTCCGTGGCGTCAACCGGCTTATGGAGTGGGCTGGTTGAAGAATGTGATCTGGATCACTGGGCATTGTCCTGGTCGGTGAGGCATGGCTAGTGTGATGTTGCAATGCGGATGAAATATTCCGCATGCCGGAAGTGGGTGCTGTGTCGAGCGCAGACCACTTCCCGGCAGCGGTGCTGAGCGGGGCCGAGCGGCAGGCCCGTGTGCAGGAGCGCACGGGCCGACAAGGCCGCTCCCATGGCCCGTCGTACCGACATCGACCGGTCGCTCGCGACCGACCCGATGGGGGATGTGTGCAGCACGACGGCGAAGAACACCGGTGCCCGGACGCGAAGCGCCGGCTCCCGGCCCTGTCTGCGGTCCGGGCGGACCTCCTGGACTGTGTGCAGTCCAACCTGGCCGTGCTGGCCGACCACTTTCACGGTCAGGGCACGCACCTGCACCTCGGCTCCAAGCTGAGCAGCCGGTGGTATCCGGGCGCGGACGGGCTGCCCACCGTCGACCTCCCCGCTCGCGGAACAACTCGCCGAAGCGGAAAGGTGCCTGAACCTGCGTATCACCGGTCAGACGCGGGTCACCGGGGCCGATGTGCACGGTGCCGTCCAGCCGGGGGCACCGTGCTATGCCGTCGCGGACGCCTACGAGATGCCCTGGCTGCCCTACCACCGGCAGCGGCACATGGACCACAGCTTCCTGCTCCTCGCGCCCGAAGGGGCCGACGACGCGTGGACGGTGGTGGATGCCTACGACAACGACACCCCCTGGGGCGCCGTCAAACCCGGCGCCTGGACACTGACCGCGGACCAACTGGCCGGCCTCGGTGAGGTGGAGCTGTTCCGCATCGCGCCCGGGTCCCGGGCCGGTGAGCGCCCCCGGCTCCGTGTGGAACACGCCCGCATGGACGACTACCTCGCCGCGTTCGACCAGGGCGCCGACCGGGAAGGAGTGCTGCACCGGCTGACCGGCGACGCCTGGCTGCTCGCCCGCTCGCGCACCCTGCACGCGCTGTTCGTGGCGGACGCGGAACTCGACGAGGAGACGGTCCGTCACCTGGAGCGGTGGAATCAACTGGTCACCCACACCTACGTGGCCTACCGCAGGGTCGCGCGCGGGCGCCCGGAGCCGCCCGGCCTGGTGGACCGGCTGGCCGAACTCCTCGAAGCCGACCAGAACGTCTTCCCGGCCACCGGTGCTCCTACGGCGCCGCACGCCGCCGCGGGCCTCACCCGTGATGCCGTCACCGACAGCGTGGCCGCGCAGGTCGCCGAAGTGGTGGCCGCCGTACTCGGAGGTGACCCGGGGTCGCTGGACGCCGGCACCGACCTGCGCACCATCGAGGGGTTCAGCTCCTTCCGCATGGTCGACATCATCGAGAGCCTCGAAGCCAGGCTCGGTGTCGAATTCGACTCCGACGACCTGGTTCCGGAGAACCTGCGGAGTGACGAAGGGCTGTGCCGCGTCGTCCGGGGCGCCGCCCCGGAGCCGGCCGAGCCGTGACGGCGACGCCGGGCGGCCGACGACGCCTCACCGGCGCCGCCCGGCCGGTCTCCGGAACCTGCCCGGGACACCCGGCCGAGGCCCCCGGGGCCGACGCCCGCCCACCGCCTGATCCCGGGTTGGGTATGCCTGAACGCACGCTCTCCCTGGGCTGCGGGGGCCCGTTCCCCGGCGTACGGGGCGGACCCATGGAAACGTATTCGGGCACTGTCCCGGTACAACGCCCGGCACTGCACGGGGAGTTCAGGCACGACTCGCACCCCAGCAGCAGGACCCAGCCCCTCCGCCCGCCCCAGCTAGGCATCCCGGGATACGGAGAACTGCACCGCATCGCCCGTCCCCAGCCCCGGCGAGCCCCACCCGCCCGGCGATCCCCCAGAAAGGAGCCCGCTGTGGACAGCGCCTTCATCGACCTTCTGCGCCGGCAGCTCAGAGTCGAGACCACCACCGAGATCACCACCGACACCAGCCTGCGCGACCTTGGCATGGACTCCATGCGGTCCATCGAATTGCTGTTCAGCATCGAGGAGGCATACGACATCACCCTGCCGGACTCCGATCTGAACGAGACCACCTTCGCCACCCCCGGCAACCTGTGGAAAGCCGTCACCGCACAGCTCGCCGACGGATCGGTGGCCCCGTGAGCGCATCCACCCACGCCGGCCCCGCCGACGGCCAAGATCCCGGGCTCGCCGACGCCCGACCCCTCGCCCCCGCGGACGGCAGACGCCCCGAGCCCGTCGACGACCGCCCCCCCCGGACCCGTCGACGACCGGCCCCCCGGCCTCACCGAGGCGTTGGCCCGTGTGACCCGGGTGGCCGAGCAGCACCTGGCCGCCGCCGACCGCGATGCCGCCTTCCCCGTCGACGCCCTCGACGCGATGCGAACGGAAGGGCTCCTCGGCCTGGTCGTGCCCCGTGCTCACGGAGGTATGGGCGGATCCCTGCGCGACGTCGTCGACGCGGGGCTTGCCCTCGGCCGGTGCGACATGTCGATCGCGCTGATCTTCACCATGCACTGCCAACAGGCCGCCGCGGTTGTCGAGTCCGCCGCCGAGCCGCTGCGCTCCCGCCTGCTGCCGGTGCTCGGCGAGGGGCGCCACTACCTGGCTTCCGTCAGCACCGAGAGCGGCAAGGGAGGCCACGTCCACAGTGCGCACGCCGCCCTGCGGGAAGAGGGCGCCGACCTCGTCGTCGACCGCTTCGCCCCGGTCGTCACCGGGGGTGAGCAGGCCGACGGGTTTCTCATCACCATGAAGAATGCGCAGGCCACGCACGACCGGGACGTCGCTCTGGTGTACGCGGCACGCAAGCAGCTGCTGACCGAACTGGCCGGGGACTGGCAGCCCATGGGGATGCGGGCCACGCGCAGCGCGCCGCTGAAGCTCACCGGCACCGTACCGGCACACCAGGTGCTTGCCCCCGACGTGCCCTTCCGTACCATCGCCGACCGCATCCTCGTCCCCTACGCGCATCTGGGCTGGTCGGCGGCCTGGCTCGGCGCCGCCGCCGGTGCCCTCACCCGCGTCCTGAACCTCATCCGCAGCCCGCAGGGGCGCAAACGCTTCGACGTCGGCTCCGAACTGCTCCTCACCCGGCTCTCCCGGACCCGCCAGCGCCTCGACGCGGTCCACGCCCAGCTGATGCACACCCTGCGGATGGTGGAGACCACCCCCGACCTCACCGCGCCGTCCGCCCAACTCCTCCTCAACGGCCTCAAACTGAGCGCTTCCGAGCAGTGCCGCGCCGCCGTTGACGACCTGATCGAGGCGGTCGGCCTGCAGCACGGCTACCTCAGGGACTCGCCGACCCGGCTGGAGCAGACCCTGCGCGACCTGCGCTCGGCGGCCCTGAACTACCACAACGACCGGCTGCACCTGGCGGACGGCCGGCTCACCCTGCTCGACCGGGAGGTGTGCTTTGTCTGACCGGCCACCGCAGCCCACCACCGCAGCCGATGGCGACCGCCTGTCCGGCGGGGACGAGGAGCTGCGGGCCGCCGTCGCCCACCTGCCGCCCCAGGCCACCGGGCGAGACCTGTGGGCCGCCCTGGGTGCCGCCGGACTGATCGCCTGGATGTATCCGGACGGACAGGCCGACCGCGGCGTCGTGCCCGAGCGGCTGGCCCGGGTCCTCGCCGTGGCCGGGGAACAGTTCGGGTTCGGCAGCACCATGTCCCTCTGCGTCCAGGCCGCCACGACCCTGCCCCTGCTCGCCACCGGCGCCCGCACGGGTTCCGGCCCCTGCGTGGACGCGCTGCACGAAGCCCTTGCCGGACGGACGGTGACCGCCCTCGCGGCAACCGACACCACCGCGGGATCCGACCTGGCCTCCCTGCGCACCGAAGCCAGCATCGGTGCGGACCACGTCGTGCTCGACGGCGCAAAACGCTGGATCAACAACGCCGTCCCGGCCGACCACCTGCTGGTCCTCGCCCGGCACCGGCCCGGCCCCCACTTCACCCACTTCACCTGGTTCCTGGTCCCCGCCGGTACCCCCGGCGTGACCGTGCGGCCCGCCGACACCGCCCTCTTCGACGGTTCCGGCACCGGCGACATCGACCTGACGGACGTACGTCTCCCGCTTTCCCACATCGTCGGGCGCGTCGGACGGGGGCTGCCCGCCTTCGTCCGGCACATCGGTCCAGAACGCCTCGCCGGCGCCCTGTGGAGCGTCGAACTGTGCCGCACCGCCCTCGACAGCACCCTGCGGTGGCTCACCGGCAGACCCCACGGCACCGGCACGTTGTGGGACCTCGACAGCGTCCGGCAGCTCTTCGCGGAGAGTCTCGTGCAGGTCCAGCAGCTGCGGGCGCTGGGCGACGGGCTCCGCGACCGTGTCGTGCACGGCCACGACGCCGCCGCGGCGGCCTCGCTCAAGGCGGCGGCCGGCACCACCGTCAACCATGTCCTGCAGACCTGCGGCCAGCTCCAGGGCGCCCACGGATTCTCCAGCGGCGGCATCCAGGAACTGCGCGCCCAGGCAGCCATCTTCGGCATCAGCGGCGGAGCCACCGAAGTGGTCCG